>CAVPUD010000096.1:0-16437 GCA_963708545.1 uncultured beta proteobacterium
CCGGTCGAATCAGTTTGAGAACCGTCCCGGCTAAATTTCCCTGGCCGGTCAGGCACAACCGAAGATTCAGTTTATCTTTGCAGTCCGGAAACCGCGACGGCGTCAGCCTTGACTGGCGTGATAACTGATCCGCGAAAATTGGGAATGCCGTATCCAAAATTTGTGGAACCTAAACATTTAATTCTCAACACTCAAATGTTGGTGCCGCCGGATCCAAGCGGCTTCGATGTCGCACTCGAAAAGGGACCGAACATCAAGAGTCTGCCAATATTCCCTGAAATGGCGGATGTGATCGAGGGACCGGTGCTTATCAAGCTCGGCGATAACATCTCGACGGACACGATTTCGCCTGCCGGCGCCAAGGTGCTTCCCTTTCGCAGCAATATTCCGGCGATCGCGAAGTTCTCATTTGTGCAAGTCGATGAAACTTACCCGGATCGTGCATTGCGTTACCAAGACACTGGATCGATTATCGTCGGCGGGCAAAATTTACGGGCAAGGATCAAGCCGTGAAACATGCAGCCCTCGCTCCGCGTTATCTTGGTGTCCGCGCAGTCGTGGCGAAATCATTCGCTCGTATACATTGGCAGAATCTCGTCAATTTCGGAATTCTCCCCTTAACTTTTGCGAACCCCGCCGACTGGGATAAAATTGCACAAGGAGATGTCCTAAAGCTGACTGAAGTGCGTACTCTGGGTCTCGAAAAAGTCTCGACTCAGCATCACGAATGTCAGCAAGAACCAGTCTTACGAAGTCGATCATCGAATGTCGCCGCGACAGGTCGAAATCCTGCTTGCGGGCGGGCTGATTAATTGCTCAAAGAGGCCGAGTTCATGGCCGACTGCAAGATCCAGCGCGTCTATACCGGCATCACGGGCAGCCACATCCGCGGCCTGAACTCCAGCGGCATGGTCGCGGTGAAGGACAAAGAGGTCACGGCCGCCGACGTGGCGCGCGTGGTCGAGACGGCCAAGGCCATCAACATTTCCTCCGACCAGCGCCTGCTGCTGGTCGAGCCGCAGGAGTTCGTGATCGACGGCCAGGACGTGAAAGAGCCGATCGGCATGAGCGGCATCCGCCTCGAAGCCAAGGTGCACATCGTCACCGGCGCACAAAGCGCGGCCGAGAACATCATCAAGTGCGTGCGCCGCTGCGGCCTCGAGGTCGAGCAGCTGCTGCTCAATCCGCTGGCTTCGAGTCAGGCCGTGCTCACCGACGACGAACGCGAGCTCGGCGTGGCCGTGGTGGACATCGGCGCGGGCACTACCGACGTGGCCATCTTCACGGGCGGTGCGATCCGCCACACGGCGGTGATCCCGATCGCGGGTGACCTCATCACCAGCGACATCGCCATGGCGCTGCGCACACCCACCAAGGACGCCGAAGACATCAAGGTCGAAAGCGGCTGCGCCAAACAGCTGCTCGCCGACCCCGAGGCGCAGGTCGAAGTGCCGGGCCTGGGCGACCGCGGCCCGCGCATGCTCGGCAGGCAGGCGCTGGCCGGCGTGATCGAGCCGCGCGTGGAAGAAATTTTCGCGCTCGTGCAGCAGGTGGTGCGCGAGTCGGGCTACGAAGAGGTGCTCTCCTCGGGCATAGTGCTCACGGGCGGCAGCAGCGTCATGCCCGGCATGGTCGAGCTCGGCGAGGACATCTTCCTCAAGCCTGTGCGCCGCGGCGTGCCCAAGTATGCGAGCGCGCTCGCCGACATGGTCGCGCAGCCGCGCGCCGCTACTGCGATGGGCCTGCTCGAAGAAGCGCGCCTGGCGCGCCTGCGCGGCTTCAAGGTGGCGCAGAAAAGCGGCTCCATGAAGACCATGCTGGGCCGCGTCAAGGACTTCATCGTGGGGAATTTCTGACCATGCAGCCCACGATCTGGCACCCGCGCGGCCCGCGCCGCCGCATCCCGCGCGGCCGCTGGCGCAGCACCGGCCCACCGCCCGCTTCGGCGCCCCATTTAACCCATTGTTTTTTCGTTTTCCCTTTCTTTTTTCTTCCATCCGCACACACGCGAAACCAGCGCGTCATATCCCAAGGAGCAAGGCCATGAGCATCGAAATGATTGAAGCCGAAGAGTTCAACCAGGGCACCCAGATCAAGGTGATCGGCGTGGGCGGCGGCGGCAGCAATGCCGTCGAGCACATGATCGGCCGCCAGGTGCAGGGGGTGGAGTTCATCGCCGCGAACACCGACTCGCAGGCGCTCACGCGCAGCTCGGCGCACCGCATCATCCAGCTCGGCCAGAGCGGCCTGGGCGCAGGCAGCAAGCCCGACAAGGGGCGCGATGCCGCCGAAGCTGCCGTGGAGGACATCCGCAGCGCCATCAGCGGCGCGCACATGCTGTTCATCACCGCGGGCATGGGCGGCGGCACGGGCACGGGCGCGGCGCCGGTGATCGCGCGCGTGGCCAAGGAAATGGGCATCCTCACCGTGGGCGTGGTCACCAAACCGTTCGAATGGGAGGGCGGGCGCCGCATGAACAATGCCGACAGCGGCCTGGCCGAGCTCGAGGCCAACGTCGATTCGCTGATCGTCGTGCTCAACGAAAAGCTGCTCGAAGTGCTGGGCGACGACATCACGCAGGACGAAGCCTTCGCGCACGCCAACGACGTGCTCAAGAACGCCGTGGGCGGTATCGCCGAGATCATCAACGAGTATGGCCAGGTGAACGTGGACTTCGAGGACGTGCGCACCGTCATGGGCGAGCCCGGCAAGGCCATGATGGGCACGGCCACGGCCACCGGGCCCGACCGCGCGCGCATCGCCGCCGAGCAGGCCATCGCCTGCCCGCTGCTCGAAGGCATAGACCTTTCGGGTGCCAAGGGCGTGCTGGTGCTGGTCACGGCAAGCAAGGGCAGCCTCAAGCTGTCCGAGTCGCGCCTGGCCATGAACACCATCAACGCCTACGCCTCGCCCGACGCGCACGTGATCTTCGGCGCGGCCTACGACGACAGCCTGGGCGACGCGATCCGCGTGACCGTGGTGGCCACGGGCCTGTCGCGCCCGAACATGCGCCGCCAGCCGATTTCGGTGGTGCAGGGCGGCTTGCGCACCGGCACGGACAACCTGTCCTTCGCCATGGCAGGCAGCGGCGTTGCCCCCGCAGCGGTCGTGCCCGGCATGCCCACCGACTACGGCAACATGAAGACGCCCAGCGTGTGGCGCAACAACCGCGCCGCATCCACGGCGGCAGCGCGCGTGGATGCGCTTTCCATGGGCGGCATGGACGAGGTCGAGATCCCCGCATATCTGCGCAAACAGGCCGACTGATCTGCGTAAATAGCTATCACGGCGATAGTGGCAGAGCGCAAGTGCGTGCTGTCATGGCGGCGTAAAATTGCGCCATGCTCCAGCAACGCACCCTCAAGACCCTGACCCGCGCCGTAGGCGTAGGCCTGCACAGCGGCCAGCGCGTGGAGCTCACGCTGCGCCCGGCGCCGCCCGATACGGGCATTGTGTTTCGCCGCATCGACCTGCCCGAGCCCGTGGACATTCCGGTCGGCGCCGACGCCGTCACCGACACGCGCCTGGCCTCGACCATAGGCAGCGGCCACGCCAAGGTGCACACCGTGGAGCACTTGATGTCGGCCTGCGCGGGCCTGGGGCTGGACAATCTTTACGTGGACATCACGGCCGAAGAGGTGCCCATCCTCGACGGCTCGGCCGCATCGTTCGTCTTTTTGCTGCAAAGCGCCGGCATCGTGCTGCAAAACGCGCCGCGCCGCTTCATCCGCATCCTGCGCACCGTCGAGGTGCGCGAAGGCGAGGGCGCGCAGGCCAAATGGACGCGCCTCGACCCTTACCACGGCTTCAAGCTCAGTTTCGAGATCGACTTCGACCACCCTGCCGTCGATGCCACGGGCCAGCGCGTCGAGTTCGACCTGGGCTCGGGCCGCTACAGCCGCGACATCGCGCGCGCGCGCACCTTCGGCTTCACGCGCGACGTCGAAATGATGCGCGCCAATGGCCTCGCGCTGGGCGGCGGCCTGGACAACGCCATCGTCATGGACGACTACAAGGTGCTCAACATCGAGGGCCTGCGCTACGACGACGAATTCGTCAAGCACAAGATCCTCGACGCCATGGGCGACCTCTATCTGCTGGGCAAGCCGCTGCTCGCGGCCTACAGCGCATTCCGCTCGGGCCATGCGCTCAACAACCAGCTATTGCGCGCTCTGCTGGGCCAGCAGGACGCCTGGGAGTCCGTGTGCTTCGAGGACGAGCGCGAGGCGCCGCGCGGCTTTGCGCAGCCGGCGCCGGCGTGGTGAGTGGCGTCCCGCGCGCAGCTTGAAAAGCAGTCTGCCGCCTCCATCTCCTGCATTCTTGCGCGTGCAGGCCCACACGGGCCAATACGCCGCGTAAGGATTAAGGCGCTGTGGTAAGGTGCCGGTTTACAACAATAGTTGAACACGGAGAATATCGTGAGCAATAAAGGTCAGCTTCTTCAAGACCCCTTCCTCAACGCCTTGCGCCGCGAGCATGTGCCCGTATCGATCTACCTGGTCAACGGCATCAAGCTGCAGGGGCAGATCGAATCCTTCGATCAGTACGTGGTGCTGCTGCGCAACACCTTGACCCAGATGGTCTATAAGCACGCCATCTCCACCATCGTTCCAGGCCGCCCGGTGAATTTTTCGCTCGCCGAGGCTGCCGACGCCGAAGGGGGCGGTCACTGATTGACCGAAGCATCTCTCGCTGAAAAACCGGCCGTGCGCGGCGCTGCTGCGGCGGCGCAAGCAGCCCTTGTTCCGGTACTGCTGGTGGGCGTGGACTTCGGTCTGCCGCATTTCGATCACAAACTCGAAGAGCTCGGCCTGCTCGCAGAAACCGCGGGCATGCAGCCTGTGGCGCGCCTCACCTGCAAACGCAAGGCACCCGACGCCGCGCTCTTCGTGGGCAGCGGCAAGGCCGACGAAATCCGCACGCTCGCGCACATGTACGGCGCCGTCGAGGTGCTGTTCGACCAGTCGCTGAGCCCGGCGCAGCAGCGCAACCTGGAGCAGCACCTCGGGTTGCCCGTGAACGACCGCACGCTGCTGATCCTCGAAATCTTCGCGCAGCGCGCGCGCAGCCACGAGGGCAAGCTGCAGGTCGAACTGGCGCGCCTGCAGTACCTGAGCACGCGGCTCGTGCGGCGCTGGTCGCACCTGGAGCGCCAGCGCGGCGGCATAGGCGCGCGCGGCGGCCCGGGCGAGACGCAGATCGAGCTCGACCGGCGCATGATCGGCCAGGCCATTTTGCGCACCAAGGAGCGCCTTGCCAAGGTCAAGCGCCAGCGCGTAACGCAGCGGCGCCAGCGCGCGCGGCGCGACACCTTCAACATCTCGCTCGTGGGCTATACCAACGCGGGTAAGTCCACGCTGTTCAATGCGCTCGTGAAGGCGCAGGCGTATGCGGCCAACCAGCTGTTTGCGACGCTGGATACCACGACGCGGCAGCTCTACCTTGCGGATGCGCAGCGCTCGGTGTCGCTGTCGGACACGGTGGGCTTCATCCGCGACCTGCCGCACGGCCTCGTCGATGCTTTCGAGGCCACGCTGCAGGAGGCCGTCGATGCGGACTTGCTGCTGCACGTGGTCGATGCCGCGAACCCGCATTTTCCCGAGCAGATCGCGCAGGTCGAGCGCGTGCTCGTCGAGATCGGCGCCGCGCAGGTGCCGCAGCTGCTGGTCTTCAACAAGCTCGACGCGCTCGCACCCGCGCAGCAGCCCGCAGTGCTGCAAGACGTCTATGAGCGCGCGGGCCAGCCCGTGCAGCGCATCTTCGTGAGCGCGCGCACGGGTGAGGGTTTGGACTTGCTGCGCGCACAACTGGCGCGCACGGTGCTCGCCGCCGGCGCACCCGGCAGCGAAGGGCCAGAGCCCTCAGAGTCCCCAGATACCGCGGGTGAATGCACCTGATTCGGCACAATGCCGGCCGATGTCATCCAAGAAGCAGAGATTTTGCGCATGAACTTCCGAGATTCATTCCGGCTGCGGGGTATGTTCAATTTGAATGATCCCCGTTGGGGCCGCGGCGACGACAGGCCGCAGGACGGCAGCCGTCCCGACACCGAGCGCCCGCCCACGCCGCCGGGGCGCGGCCAGGGGCCGGGCCAGCCGCCCGATCTCGACGAGCTCTGGCGCGACCTCAACCGCAAGCTCGGCAACCTGTTCGGCGGGCGCGGCGGCGCCGGCGGCAATGGCAAGGGGCCGGGGCGCCCGGGGGGCGGCTTCAGGCCCGACGGCAAGAGCGCGGGCCTGGGCCTTGGGCTGATTGCGGGCATCGTTTTCGTGATCTGGCTGGGCTCGGGCTTTTTCATCGTGCAGGAAGGCCAGCAGGCCGTCATCACGCGCTTCGGTAAATACCAGAGCACGGCCGGCGCGGGTTTCAACTGGCGCCTGCCCTATCCGATCGAGCGCCACGAGACGGTGTTCGTGACGCAGATGCGCTCCGTCGATGTGGGGCGCGACTCGGTCATCAAGAGCACGGGCCTGCGCGACTCGGCCATGCTGACCGAAGACGAGAACATCGTCGAGATCAAGTTCGCCGTGCAATACCGCCTCAACGATGCCCGCGCCTGGCTGTTCGAGAGCCGCAGCCCGGCTGACGCCGTGGTGCAGGCCGCCGAGACGGCCGTGCGTGAAGTCGTGGGCAAGATGCGCATGGACGCGGCGCTCTCGGAAGAGCGCGACCAGATCGCGCCGCACGTGCGCAGTCTGATGCAGACCATCCTCGACCGCTACAAGATCGGCGTGGAAGTGCTGGCGGTGAACCTGCAGCAAGGCGGCGTGCGCCCGCCCGAGCAGGTGCAGGCGGCGTTCGACGACGTGCTCAAGGCCGGCCAGGAGCGCGAGCGCACCAAAAACGAGGCCCAGGCCTACGCCAATGACGTGGTGCCGCGCGCCGTCGGCACGGCCTCGCGCCTCAAGGAAGAGGCGCAGGGCTACAAGGCGCGCATCGTCGCCCAGGCGCAGGGCGATGCGCAGCGCTTTGCGTCCGTGCTCACCGAGTACCAGCGTGCGCCCCAGGTCACGCGCGATCGCCTTTATCTCGAAGCGATGCAGCAGATATACGGCAACGTGACCAAGGTGCTGGTCGATGCGCGCCAAGGCTCGAACCTGCTGTACCTGCCGCTCGACAAGCTGCTGCAAAGCACGACTCAGCCTGCGCAGGCGGCCGAGGTGCCCGCGAGCGCGGCAGCCAATCCCGCTGCGGGTGCAGCGCCCGCCACAGGGCCGGCACCGGCAGCCAATTTCCCGAATGACAACAGCCGCGCGCGTGACTTCGGCCGCACGCGCGAGCGCGAATCCCGCTAGGAGCCGTCCCCGTGAACAGAGTCGGATTTATCGCTGCGAGCGCCCTGATCGTGCTCGTTTTGCTGAGTTCCATGTTTTTCGTCGTGGACCAGCGCCAGTTCGGCATGGTGTATGCGTTCGGCCAGATCAAGGGGGTGATCACCGAGCCGGGCCTGCACTTCAAGCTGCCGCCGCCCTTCCAGAATGTATCCTACCTCGACAAGCGACTGCTCACGCTCGACAGCATGGACGCCGAGCCCATGCTCACGGCGGAAAAACAGCGCGTGGTGATCGACTGGTATGTGCGCTGGCGCGTCTCCGAACCCACCGACTACATCCGCAACGTGGGCCTCGACGAAAACGCCGGTGCCCTGCAGCTCAACCGCGTGGTGCGCAACGCCTTTCAGGAAGAGATCAACAAACGCACCGTGAAGGAACTGCTCTCCTTGCAGCGTGAGGCGCTGATGGCCGACGTGAAGAAAGAAGTGCTTGAGGCCGTGCGCGGCGCCAAGCCCTGGGGCATAGATGTAGTGGACGTGCGCATCACGCGGGTCGATTACGTCGAGGCCATCACCGAATCGGTGTACCGGCGCATGGAAGCCGAGCGCAAGCGCGTGGCGAACGAGTTGCGTTCCACGGGCGCGGCCGAAGGCGAAAAGATCCGCGCCGAAGCCGACCGGCAGCGCGAAATCACCATTGCCGGCGCCTACCGCGACGCGCAGAAAATCAAGGGCGAGGGCGACGCCGAGGCCGCGCGCATCTACGCCGAGGCGTTCGGCCGTGACCCGCAGTTCGCACAGTTCTACCGCAGCCTGGAGGCGTACAAGGCGAGCTTCCACAACAAGAGCGACGTGCTCGTGCTCGACCCAGCCGCGTCCGACTTCTTCAAGGTCATGCGCGGCGGAGCAGGTGCAGCAGCCGCGCCCGCACGCAAGTGAGTGTGGGTTCGGTAGCCTTCGCTGGATCGGTGCAGCATGTCGGATTCGCTCTGGACGGCCTTCGCGCTGGTGCTGGTGATCGAAGGGCTGCTGCCTTTTGTCTCGCCAGCTGCCTGGCGGCGGGTATTTCAGCAAGTGCTGGCCTTGCGCGACGGGCAGCTGCGCTTTTTCGGCTTGCTCAGCATTTTGCTGGGCCTGGCCTTGCTGACGCTCTGAAAACCTGTAGCGTACATGCAGCATGGAGACGGCAGTCACACGGCGTTCACATGAGCGCTCCACGCATCGCCTGCCGGTAGAATCCCTTTTTTAACCAAGTCCCCTTCCCATGTCCGCCTGGCTGTTGCCGGATCACATTGCCGACGTCCTGCCCTCCGAAGCCCGGCACATCGAAGAGTTGCGCCGCGACCTGCTCGACACTGCGCGCAGCTACGGCTACGAGCTCGTCATCCCGCCGCTGGTGGAGCACCTCGACTCTTTGCTCACGGGCACGGGCGAGGCGCTCGGCCTGCAGACTTTCAAGCTCGTTGATCAGCTCTCGGGCCGCAGCCTGGGTGTGCGTGCCGACACCACGCCGCAGGTCGCGCGCATCGATGCGCACCTGCTCAATCGCCTTGGCGTCACGCGCCTGTGCTACTGCGGTCCGGTGCTGCACACACGCCCCGACAAGCCGCACGCGACGCGCGAGCCGCTGCAGTTCGGCGCCGAAATCTACGGCCACGCAGGCCAGGAGGCCGACCTCGAGGCGCTGCAACTGGCGCTCGCGTGCCTGCGCGTGGCGCAGGTGCAGCAGTTGCAGATCGACCTCGCCGACGTGCGCATCGTGCACAGCCTGCTCGCGGACGTGCCGCACGATGCCGCGCTGCTGCAAAGAATCCACGCCGCGCTTGCCGCCAAGGACGCGGCCGAACTGGCCGCGCTCACGCGCGACTTTCCGCCCCGCTCGCGCGAAGGGCTGCGAGCACTGCCGCAGCTGTACGGCGATGCTGCCGTGTTGCTTGAGGCAGAAAAAGCATTGCAAGGCGCACAAGGACTGCATAGGCTGCTATCAGATTTGCGCTGGCTGGGCGAGCGCCTGCACGGCGTGCGCGTGAGCTACGACCTCGCCGACCTGCGCGGCTACGCCTACTACAGCGGCGTGCGCTTCGGCATCTATGCGCCCGGCGCGAGCGACGCGCTCGTGCGCGGCGGGCGCTACGACGAGGTGGGCGCGGTGTTCGGACGCAACCGGCCCGCCGTGGGCTTCAGCCTGGACTTGAAGCAACTCGTCGCCGTCGTGCCGCCGCGCGCGCGCAAGGCGGCCATCCGCGCGCCCTGGAATGAATCGCACGACGTGCACGCTGCGATCGCGGCATTGCGCCAGGCGGGGGAAACCGTCGTTTGCGTGCTGCCCGGGCACGAGAGCGAGATCGATGAATTCCACTGCGACCGTGAGCTGGTGTATGTGGCCGGCGCATGGCGCGTGCAAACCCTGGGCCCGGCAGCGCTGGTTGCCGATGGCTCCCTCAAGAACTGAATTGGGTTGGAAATGAAAGCAAGCAAAGGCCGCAACGTGGTCGTGGTCGGCACCCAGTGGGGTGACGAGGGCAAGGGCAAACTGGTCGATTGGCTTACCGAAAGCGCGCAAGGCGTGGTGCGCTTTCAGGGTGGGCATAACGCCGGGCACACGCTGGTGATAGGCGGCGTGAAAACGGCGCTGCACCTGATCCCCAGCGGCATCATGCGCCCAGGGGTCAAGTGCTACATCGGCAACGGCGTGGTGCTCTCGGTGGGCAAGTTGCTCGAAGAGATTGCGGGGCTCGAGCGCGCCGGTGTCGAAGTGCGCTCGCGCCTGCGCGTGAGCGGGGCTTGCCCCTTGATTCTGCCTTTTCACGTGGCGCTCGACATGGCCCGCGAGGCCGCGCGCGAGCAGGGCGGCAGCGAAAAAATCGGCACCACGGGCCGCGGCATCGGTCCCGCGTATGAAGACAAAGTCGCGCGCCGCGCGCTGCGCGTGCAAGACCTGCGACATCCTGAGCGCTTTGCCGCCAGGCTGCGCGAATTGCTCGCGCTGCACAACCATGTGCTGACGGGCTTCCTTGGTTCGCGCAACTTCGACTTCGGCCCTGGCCTGCAGCCGTACCTGCACGACGGCGCGGTGCAGTTCGACGCCGTCTATGAGGAGGCCATGCAGCATGCCGAGCAACTCGCGCCCATGGAGGCCGACGTCTCGCGCGAGCTCAACGAGGCGCATGCGGCCGACGCCAATCTGCTGTTCGAGGGCGCGCAGGGCACGCTGCTCGACGTCGATCACGGCACCTACCCCTACGTCACTTCGAGCAACTGCGTCGCGGGCAACGCCGCGGCGGGCGCGGGTGTGGGGCCGGGGTTGCTGCATTACGTGCTGGGCATCACCAAGGCGTATTGCACGCGCGTGGGCGGCGGCCCCTTCCCGACCGAGCTCGACTGGCAGACCCCCGGCACGCCGGGCTATCACATGAGCACCGTGGGTGCCGAAAAAGGCGTCACCACGGGGCGCAGCCGACGCTGCGGCTGGTTCGACGCGGCGCTGCTCAAGCGCAGCGCGCAGGTCAACGGCCTCTCGGGCCTGTGCATCACCAAGCTCGACGTGCTCGACGGCCTGCCCGAGCTCATGCTCTGCACCGGCTACGAGCTCGACGGGCGCCAGATCGACATGCTGCCGCTGGGCGCGGACGAGATCGCGCGCTGCATTCCGCGCTACGAGCGCATGCCAGGCTGGAGCGAATCCACCGTGGGCGTGACCGAATACACCAAGCTGCCCGCAGCGGCGCGGCGCTACCTCGAGCGCATCGTCGAAGTCACGGGTGTGCCGATCGCGATGATCTCCACGAGCCCCGACCGCGACCACACCATCCTCATGCAGCACCCCTTCGCGGCGCGCTGAACCGTGCCAAGAGCCTTCCGCCCCGGAGTTTCGACATGCTGACCGAAGACGGCAAGCACCTGTACGTGAGCTACGACGAGTACCACGGCCTCATCGAAAAGCTCGCGCTCAAGATTTACCAGTCGGGCTGGGAGTTCGACACCATCTTGTGCCTTGCACGCGGCGGATTGCGCCCGGGCGACATCCTGAGCCGCATCTTCGACAGGCCGCTGGCCATCATGTCCACGAGCTCCTACCGTGCCGAGGCTGGTACGGTGCAGGGGCACCTCGACATCGCACGCTACATCACCACGCCGCAGGGCGAAATCGCCGGGCGCGTGCTGCTCGTCGATGATCTGGCCGACTCCGGCCAGACGCTCGCGGCCGTGATGGCGCGCCTCAAGCTGAACTACCAGCCCATCACCGAGCTGCGCAGCGCCGTGATCTGGACCAAGGGCGTGTCCAAGTTCACGCCTGATTATTCGGTCGAATTCCTGCCGACCAACCCCTGGATTCACCAGCCTTTCGAGGCCTACGACAGCATGGGGCCCGAAAAACTGCTCGAAAAATGGCAGGTTTGAGCCCATCCTGTGCGTTTGCGCGCAAAAATCTGCCGCAGCCTATACTTGCCCTTGCTCCGGGGTGTGCTGAGGCGCTGAGATGCGGGCGGTTTGCGTGGCAAGCCGGCCTGCGAACCCGACGAACTTGATCCGGTTCATACCGGCGGAAGAAGAGCCCGGTTCTCATCCCGCCGCGCCTGTGCAAGTGGGATGGCCGCAAGTGGTTCATTTCGGAGCAGCCCGTCCCACCGGAACCAGGAGACCTGCCCATGAATGCCCCCGACGCCCTCGCGCGTGAAAAATTCACCGAGCTGCTTGCCCTCACGCGTGCCCCTTTCCCGGCCTCGTGCAAAGCCTATTTGCCCGGCCAGATCCACCCCGACCTGCGCGTGCCCGTGCGCGACATCACGCTCAGCAACGGCGAGCAGGTCAGCGTCTATGACACCTCCGGCCCCTACACCGACCCCGATGTGGTGATCGACGTGCGCCGGGGGCTGCCTGGCGTGCGCAGCGCCTGGATCGCCGCACGCGGCGACACCGAGCCCTACGCGGGCCGCCCGCCCGCGGCGCTCGACGATGGGCAGAAAAGCGAAGACGCCGAGCGCCTCGCACAGCTGCGCGCCGAATCGGCCGGTCTGCAGCGCCAGCCGCTGCGCGCGCGTAGCGGGCACAACGTCACGCAGATGCACTACGCGCGCCGCGGCATCGTCACGCCCGAGATGGAATACGTGGCCATTCGCGAAAACGGCCGCCGCGCCTGGATGCAGCAGTACCAGCAGGACGCTGCGCGCGAGCAGCGCCTGCGCGGCAACCCGCTGGGCGCGAGCATCCCCGAGCGCATCACGCCCGAATTCGTGCGCGACGAAGTGGCGCGCGGCCGCGCCATCATCCCGGCCAACATCAACCACCCCGAAATTGAGCCCATGGCGATAGGGCGCAACTTTCTCGTCAAGATCAACGCCAACATCGGCAATTCGGCCGTGACCTCGGGCATAGAGGAAGAGGTCGAAAAGCTCGTCTGGTCGATTCGTTGGGGTGCGGATACGGTGATGGATCTGTCCACGGGCAAAAACATCCACACCACGCGCGACTGGATCATCCGCAACAGCCCCGTGCCGATCGGCACCGTGCCGATTTACCAGGCGCTCGAAAAAGTCGGCGGCGTCGCTGAAGACCTGACCTGGGAGATCTTCCGCGACACGCTCATCGAGCAGGCCGAGCAAGGGGTCGATTACTTCACCATCCACGCGGGCGTGCGCCTGGCCTACATCCCGCTCACGGCGGGGCGGCGCACCGGCATCGTCTCGCGCGGCGGCTCCATCATGGCCAAGTGGTGCCTCACGCACCACCGCGAGAGCTTTCTGTACGAGCACTTCGAGGACATCTGCGACATCATGAAGCAGTACGACGTGGCCTTCAGCCTGGGCGACGGCCTGCGCCCCGGCTGCGCCTCGGATGCGAACGACGAAGCCCAGTTTGCCGAACTGCACACGCTGGGCGAGCTCACGCAAATCGCCTGGAAGCACGACGTGCAGACCATGATCGAAGGCCCGGGCCACGTGCCCATGCACATGATCCAGGCGAACATGGCCGAGCAGCTCAAGCACTGCCACGAGGCGCCGTTTTACACCCTGGGCCCGCTGACCATAGACATCGCGCCCGGCTACGATCACATCGCCTCGGCCATAGGCGCAGCCATGATCGGCTGGATGGGCACGGCCATGCTGTGCTACGTCACGCCCAAGGAGCACCTGGGCCTGCCCGACCGCGACGACGTCAAGCAGGGCATCATCGCCTACAAGATCGCCGCGCACGCGGCGGACGTCGCCAAGGGCCACCCGGGCGCACGCGCGCGCGACGACGCCCTGAGCCAGGCGCGCTTCGAGTTTCGCTGGCAAGACCAGTTCAACCTTGGGCTCGACCCCGAAACTGCGCGCGAATTCCACGACGAAACCCTGCCCAAGGATGCGTCCAAGGTCGCGCACTTTTGCTCCATGTGCGGCCCCAAGTTCTGCTCGATGAAGATCACGCAGGAAGTGCGCGACTTCGCCGCCAAGGGCCTGCAGGAAAAAGCCGTGGAATTTCGCAGCGCCGGCGGCGAGCTCTACGTGCCGCGCCCGCCGGCCCAGGGCTGAGAGGCTGAGAGTTTTACCGCGCGGCTCTCAGAGCGTAAACACGTTCTCAGCCTCTCAGGCCCCGGCGAGCCGCAGCGGCTGGCGCGGGGCGGGTCGCGCGTAGGGCGCATCGTCGTCCGGTTGGTCAGGCACTCCTGGCAGCACGAAGCGGCTGATCAGGCCCGCGAGCTCCTGCGCCTGGCTGTGCAGGCTGGCCGCGGCGGCGGCGGATTCTTCGACCAGGGCGGAATTCTGCTGCGTCATGCGGTCCAGCTGCGCCACGGCGCTGTGGATTTGGCCGATGTCGTGGTGCTGGGCCTGCGTGCCGGCGTTGATCTCGGCCATCATGCTTGCGGCCTGCTCGATCGCGCCGACTATGCGCTGCATGGCGCTGCCCGCCGCTGCGGCGAGTTCCGAGCCCGCCCGCACGCGCTCGGTCGAGCTGCCGATCAAGGCTTTGATCTCGCGTGCGGCCTCGGCCGAGCGCGTGGCCAGCTGGCGCACTTCGGTTGCCACGACGGCAAAGCCACGTCCATGCGCGCCGGCGCGCGCGGCTTCCACGGCTGCGTTGAGCGCGAGGATGTTGGTCTGAAAGGCAATGCCGTCGATCACGCCGGTGATTTCTGCGATCTTGCCCGAGGCCTGGTGGATACCCTGCATCGTGGCCACCATTTGTGTGACCACGCCGCCGCCGTGCCGGGCTTCGGCGGCGGCGTGGCTCGCCATTTCCTGCGCGCGTTCGGCGGCAGCTGCGGCCTGCGTGACGCGCGCCGTCAGGTGTTCGAGCGCTGCGGCGGTCTGCTGCAGGCTGGCCGCAGCGGCTTCGGTGCGGCTGGAGAGATCGGCGTTGCCGCTGGCGATTTCCGAGGACGCGCCGCGTATGTTCTGCGCCGACTGGCGCACCTGCGTGACCAGCGCGCGCAGGGCGTCCTGCATCACGGCGAGCGCGCCCAGCATGCGTCCGGCCTCGTCGTGCTCGTGGCCGGTGATTTCATGGCCCAGGTCGAGCCGGGCCACGCGCTCGGCCGTGGCGCCCGCGAGCGCAATGGGGTGCGTGATGCGGCGCACCAGCCACAGCGCCAGCAGGCCGCCGAGCAGCAGCGCGAGCGCGCTGAACGCGAGCAATGCCCCGCGCGCCAGAGCGCTCAGGCGATCGACCTCTGCGGCGGCGATGTCGATGGCCTGGCGTTGCGCCTTGCTCAGCGTTTCGAGCGCGCTCAGCAGGGCGTGCGACGCGGGCACAAAGCGCTCGCCATACACCTTGCGTATGCGCTCGGTGAAGTTCGAGTCGCGCGCCGCCACGAGCTCGGCGCGTGCCTGGGCAAAGTCCTTGCCCGCGGCGTCGATGTGTGCGAGCAGCGCGCGCTCGTCGGCGCTTTGCAGGCGCTGGCCCAACTGCTTCGTGAGCGCGTCATACTGCTGCTGCGTGCTGGCGATGTCCGCGCCCAGCACCTCGCTGACCTCGGGCTCGGAGCTCAGGGAAATGGCCTTGTAGCGCTCGGCGTTGATGGCCTGCAAGCGGAAGGCATCGGCCACCAGGCGCTCGTTGCCGATGTTGTAGCGCACCATGTGCTCCGTGGCGCTGCGGATCTGCAGCAGCGACCAGATGCCTATGGCGGTGCCCATCAGCGCCAGCAACAGCACCGCGGCAAAGGCCCACAGCAACCGTCGGCCCAGGCCGCCCTGTGGTTTTGCGGATACGCGGGAAGAATCATTTGGCATGGTAGAGAACGCAGGAAGGACGCCGATGCGGCGAGAATGGGCGCGTAGGGCGCCGACGGTCAAGATGGCCAAGGCGCGAGGCGCCTGGCTTGGGGTGGCGAATCCTACTGGTTGTTTGTGACGAAATGTTTTCGGCTCCAAGGATTTTCAACCCAGATTGTCCATGAGGACGCGGGACGATGGCGCGGCAGTTTGGTCGCGGCTGAGAAGCCCATGGCCGGTGCCATGGGCGCCGAAGCAGCGGCCAAAATGGCCGGCAGGCGTCCGCCAGCGCCCGCGTAGGTGCGAAGCAACGCCTAATGATTGCAGTTCGTACACGGCAAAATCCACGCGCAAACTCGCGCAGCAGGCGCAGCAGTGCAGGCAGGGGTTTATGGGGCAGCGATGGATGGGGGCTGAGATTGTGCAACGAGTGAGGGCTTGGGCGAAAACAGGACGAAATAGACCGGCACAGACCAGTGTCCGCGGTGCTAGAATGAGAATAAATATCATTTGTCGATTGACCGTGCCATGACCTCGCCGAAGCAAAGCCTTGCTGCACCCCTCTGCGTTGCTGCGCGTGACGGTGTCGCCGTGACCGAAGCGGTGGGCCTGGACGCGGTCGCCAAAGGGGTGTGCGCCGAAGTCGTGGCGCTGCAGCCAGCGCGCGACGATGAGGAACGCGAGGTGCTGCTGCGCCTGATGGAACTCGGCTTTTTGCCCGGCGAGTCCGTGCGTGTGCTGGCGCGGGGCTTTCCGGCGGGTGACCCGCTGGCGGTGCGCGTGGGGCAGGCGACGTTCGCGCTGCGCCGCCCCGAGGCTGCGTTGGTGCGCGTGCGGCCGGGGGCAACGTCGTGACCAGTGCCGCCACATCTGCGCGTGCCGCTGCGGCCATGCAGGCGCGTGACTTGCGCATCGCGCTGCTGGGCAATCCCAATTGCGGCAAGACGGCGCTGTTCAATCTGCTGA
>CAVPUD010000097.1:0-9983 GCA_963708545.1 uncultured beta proteobacterium
AATACCGCGCGACTCCGAGTACCTTTACTTTTTCAGCAAAGCTTTCGGCCGGGATGTTGAAATGATTCTGGGCGCAACCGAGCATGGCAACGGCAACAAAAAGCAAGCAAACGACAAAACGTTTCATGATTGATACCCCGTGTGTGTAGTTTGAACAAACAGCAGCGCCGGTCCCTGCCTGTTAACAGAGGGTCCGGTCTGTCTCTGGTTTAGACCAGTACATGATCAGGCTAGAACTTATACCAGAAAACAGGGTTGTTTTCTACTCAATTTGAGTGCCTGCCAGGTAGGTGCAAAGGTGCTGCGTTCACTCAATTCTGTTGACAAAATAAGATATTATTTCGTATCGTCTCGATACTAAACCTGCTTATCGAGAGTGGTGGAGGGAAAACGCGGGCGGCGGCTCGTCACCGGTTTCGTCAGGGACAAGCGCGGTGTGGCCGCGGTCGAATTTGTGTTCATCGTGCCGCTGATGCTGGCGCTGACATTCGGCACGATCGAGGTGTCGAGCGCCGTGGCGATCGACCGCAAGGTGACGCTCGTCGCGCGCACGCTGTCCGATCTTGTCTCGCAAGGGAGCCAGGTGAAGCAGGCCGACCTCAAGAATTTCTTCGGGTTGGGCAGCGCCATCATGACGCCCTATCCCGTCACGCCTGCGACACTGACGCAGAAAATTTCCGCGATCAAGATCGACGCATCGAAGAAGGCAACGGTGGTCTGGAGCTACACCGGCAAGGTCAGCAACGGCGCTGCCGCCACCCCCACCATCTCCGCTGACCATCCTCCGGGGACAGTCGTCACCGCGTCGATTCCGCCCGGACTTCTCGTTCCCAACACGCAGTTGATCTGGGGCGAAGTCATATACACCTATACGCCGGCCTCGGGTTTCTTCATGATCTCGAAGGATCTGACCGATGAATGTTTCACGCGGCCGCGCCAGTCCGATACGGTCGATTATTCGACCAGTTGATCGCGGACGCCCGGCAGCGAAGGCTGGCCGGGAAGAAAGCCGGCAGAGAAGAAGTCTGCAAAGAAAAAATCTTCAGGGAAAAATCTTCAGGGAAAAATCTTTAACGAAAAAGGCCGTGCGAACCGCACGGCCTTTCGTATTTGGTTGGGCGGTCGGACATTCCGCAGCCGGAGCTTGCTCGACCTTGCGCGCAACGACATAGGCCGCATCGCAAAAATAGGCAGCGTCAAGGTAACCGAAGCCTTTGCCGTCGAGCGCTACAGCCACGTCATGCACATCGTGAGCAACGTCGAGGGCATGCTGCAAGACGGCATGACCAACATGGACGTGCTGCGCGCCACCTTCCCCGCGGGCACGCTCACGGGCGCGCCCAAGGTGCACGCGATGGAGCTGATCGACCAGCTCGAACCCGTCAAGCGCGGCATCTACGGCGGCGCCTGCGGGTATCTCAGCTACGCGGGCGACATGGACGTGGCCATCGCCATCCGCACCGGCATCGTCAAGGACGGCACGCTCTACGTGCAGGCGGCAGCCGGCGTGGTGGCCGACAGCGTGCCCGAGCTCGAATGGCGCGAAACCGAACACAAGGCGCGCGCGCTGCTGCGCGCCGCCGAACTCGTCGAGGAGGGGCTGGCATGAGCAAGGCGATCGAACAGGTGCTGCACTGCACCACCATGAGCGAAGTGCGCCGCGCTGTCGATGCGCTCGACGACCAGCTCGTGCCTCTGCTCGTGCAGCGCCTGGGCTACATGCTGCAGGCCGCACGCATCAAACAGGCGCCCGAGCAGGTGCGCGACGAGGCGCGCGTCGCCGCCATCGTCGAGCGTGTGCGCGCACGCGCCCAGGCCGAAGGCGGCCCGCCCGAGGTGCTCGAAGCCATCTACCGCGCGCTCATGGAAACCTGCATCGCCTTCGAGCAGCGCGAGTTCGAGCGCCTGCACAGCCAGCCGGCCAGCCGGCGGGCGCAGTCCGAAAACGGGCCGTCCGCAAATGCAGCGCCGGCCCGCGCGCCCGCCGCCGCGGCGCGCGCCGTCAAGCTGCTCATGATCGACAACTACGACAGCTTCACCTACAACCTCGTGCAGTATTTCGGCGAGCTCGGCGCGCAGGTGCAGGTGCTGCGCAATGACGAAGTCACGCTGGACGAGCTCGACGCGCTGTTCCGCTCGGGCTGCTTCGAGCGCCTGTGCATCAGCCCTGGCCCGTGCTCGCCCGCCGAGGCGGGCGTGTCGGTGCCCGCGATCCGGCACTTTGCCGGCAAGCTGCCGATCCTGGGCGTGTGCCTGGGCCACCAGGCCATAGGCGCGGCCTTCGGCGCGCGCATCGTGCGCGCGCGCACGCTCATGCACGGCAAGACCAGCCCCATCAGCACCACGCAGCAAGGCGTGTTCGCGGGCCTGCCGCGGCAGTTCACCGTGAACCGCTACCACTCGCTCGTGATCGAGCGCGCCACGTGCCCGCCCGCGCTGCAAATCACCGCCACCAGCGACGACGACGGCGAAATCCAGGGCGTGCGCCACACCGGCTTTGCCGACGCCGTGCGCATCGAAGGCGTGCAATTCCACCCCGAAAGCATCCTGACCGAGCACGGGCATGCGATGCTGGCGAACTTTTTGCGGTAATGTTGAAATGTTTCAGTTGTCAAGCAAATCGTTATTAAAAAACATCCCGATTTATTTTCCGGCTGATGAGGTGATTGTTTTGGATGGCCTGAGACATGCTATAGAAATAGCTTGCTATGCGCATAATAGACTTTCTGGGAATTTATTAAGAATATCTTCTGAGTGTAAACTTAAAGAGGGAGACGTTGAATGTGTATTTCTCGATGCTTGGGCGATAGTGGATGCCATAGACCGATTCCGAAGTTTGCTGCAATTGATCTACAGTCCAAAGTTTTCGTGGTCTCTCGGGTCGTCGATTATTAATATAAATAAAGAATTTTTTAATATTCGCAGTCTTCGAAATGTTGCGGATCATTTGGCGCAGAGGGTGCCGTATGTTGTTTCCAAAAAAGGAAGTGCACTTGGTATATTGAAGTGGCTTGCTGTCAGGAATTTTTCGGTCAATACTCCTTTGTCAGAGTTCGTGGTGTCCACTTATTCAATCGTTCCCGGAACAGCATATCACCCGGAATTTCAATTCTTGTTGGTTGACGGTGGTGAGCCTATCGATCTTCCAGTGGGGATGATAATGCTTTATGCGGGTGAGTATAGTTGTGATCTGAATGCTTCAATAAAAAAGATCATTGCAGCTTCTGAGGGGCTGGAGTCCGAATTGTATAAACATATAGAACAATCTGGAAAACGGGAGCATAGAGTTATCGGTTCAGATGTTTTTATGAAGGCGGATCTGAATTGTCAAGTTCGGTCGATTTTCACAAGTGCCTGACGCCCACCACCTCCTGCTCTTTCTCGCCGCCGGCCTGGTGCTCAACCTCACGCCGGGGCCGGATGTGATGTTCATCGTCGCGAATGCGGTGCGCGCCGGGGTGCGCGCGGGCGTGGCGGCAGCGCTGGGCATTGCGGCGGGCTGCCTGGTGCACGTGGCGGCGGCGGCGCTCGGTGTGTCGGCGCTGCTTGCGGCCAGTGCGACGGCGTTTGCGCTGCTCAAATGGGTGGGCGCGGTCTATCTGGTGTGGGTGGGCGTGCAGATGCTGCGCGCGGCCTGGCGCGCGGGTGGGGCGCAGGATACTTCTGAAGCTATAGCTGCTAGCGCAGGTGGGACGGGCGCTAGAGGCACTTTTTATGCTAAAAATATGGCCGCCGCAAGCGCCGTGCCCACTCCACCTGTCGCGCTCGCCGCCGTGCTGCGCCGCGGCTTTCTGACCAACGTGCTCAACCCCAAGGTGGCGCTGTTCTTTCTGGCCTTCGTGCCGCAATTCATCGCGCCGGGCACGGCGCACGCGGGTGCGGTGTTCTTGCTGCTGGGCTTGCTGTTCACCGTCAATGGCTTGCTCGTGTGCCTGGGCTGGGCCTGGGTGGCGGCCTGGGCGGCGCGGCGTGCGGGCGCCTTGCAGCGCGCGCTGCGCTGGCTCGACGGCGTGGCCGGCGGTTTGTTCATCCTGTTTGGCGTCAAGCTCGCGTTCACGCAGGCGCCGGGGGCGCGCTGAGCTTTTTCCTTCCTGAGATTCGGAGACATTGCACATGCCCATCACCGCGCAAGAGGCGCTGGCGCGCACCATAGAGCACCGCGAGATTTTTCATGACGAGATGCTGCACCTGATGCGCCTGATCATGAACGGCGAGATTTCGCCACTCATGGTGGCGGCCATCATCACGGGCCTGCGCGTGAAAAAGGAGACGATTGGCGAGATCACCGCCGCCGCGCAGGTGATGCGCGAGCTCTCGACCAAGGTGCAGGTGGCCGACGCGACGCACCTCGTCGATGTGGTGGGCACGGGCGGCGACGGCGCGCACACCTTCAACATCAGCACCTGCAGCATGTTCGTGGCCGCCGCCGCAGGCGCCAAGGTGGCCAAGCACGGCGGGCGCAGCGTGTCGAGCAAATCGGGCAGCGCCGACGTGATGGAGGCGCTGGGCGTGAACATCCACCTCGCGCCTGCGCAGATCGCGCGCTGCGTGGCCGAGACGGGCGTGGGCTTCATGTTCGCGCCCAACCACCACCCGGCAATGAAAAACGTCGCGCCCATCCGCAAGGAAATGGGCGTCAAGACCATTTTCAACATCCTCGGGCCGCTCACCAACCCCGCGGGCGCGCCCAACATCCTCATGGGCGTGTTCCACCCCGACCTCGTGGGCATCCAGGTGCGCGTGCTGCAGCGCCTGGGCGCCGAGCACGCGCTGGTGGTGCATGGCCGCGACGGCATGGACGAAATCAGCCTGGGCGCGGCCACCATGGTGGGCGAGCTCGAGGGCGGCCAGATTCGCGAATACGAGGTGCACCCCGAGGACTTCGGCCTAGCGATGCAGAGCAACCGCAGCCTCAGGGTGAACACGCCCGAAGAATCGCTCGCCATGCTGCGCGGCGTGCTCGAAGGCCAGCCTGGCGCCGCGCGCGACATCGTGCTGCTCAACGCCGGCGCTACGCTCTACGCCGCCGGCGTGGCGCCCGACATCGCCGCCGGCATCGCACGCGCGCGCAATGCCATCGATTCCGGCGCCGCGCAGGCCAAGCTCGCACAGGTGGTGGCGTTCAGCCGGGCGGCGGGGTGAAAATGCCGCTGGACCGTCCCGCATGTGCAAGGATGTCATCGTGTCACGATTCCCAACCACGCCCGCAATGAGAGATGACGGCGTCGCGCCTGCCCAGACGCGCCAGCCTGCGGCCGAGCCTTGGCGAGAATTTCTGGACTTGCTCGCCACGACCGAGGTGCCCGCAGACTTCTTGACCGAGGCCGATCGCCAGCAAGCGCCGCAGTTGCGCGCCCCCATGGCCGGCGAGGATTCGCGCTGAGCCCCTCTGGCACGACGAAGGTCTGTGGATCGCCCTGGGCGTGACGCTGGTTTCCATCGTGGCGGCGCTGGTGATGCGCCATGTTTTCATCAAAATCCTCAAAGAACCCGCACCAGATAAGCGCAAGGAGCTATCAGATAATGAGTAACGTCCTCGACAAGATTGTCGCCGTGAAGCGCGAAGAAGTGGCTGCCGGGCGCAAGAAGATGCCGCTTTCGGCGATGCGTGCCGACGCCGAGAGCCGCGTGCTCACGCGCGACTTCGTGGGCGCGCTGCGCGCCAAGATCGCCGCAGGCCAAGCCGCGGTGATCGCCGAAATTAAAAAAGCCAGCCCGAGCAAGGGCGTGCTGCGCGCCGACTTCATCCCCGCCGACATCGCGCAAAGCTACGCCGTGGGCAACACCGACCGCGGCGGCAAGGTCAGCGCGGCCTGCCTGTCGGTGCTGACCGACAAGCAGTTTTTCCAGGGCAGCATCGATTACCTCAAGCAGGCGCGCGCCAGCTGCACCTTGCCCGTGCTGCGCAAGGACTTCATCATCGACGCCTGGCAGGTCTATGAGGCGCGCGCAATCGGCGCCGATGCAATCTTGCTCATCGCCGC
The DNA here is from genome assembly GCA_963708545.1 of uncultured beta proteobacterium. GTDB lineage: Bacteria > Pseudomonadota > Gammaproteobacteria > Burkholderiales > Burkholderiaceae_C > Extensimonas. Next base: position 5,985 of record CAVPUD010000097.1, read on the forward strand.
GTGCCTGGACGACGCGCAGATGGTCGAGTTCGAGGCCATCGCGCAAAGCCTGGGCATGGCCGTGCTGGTCGAGGTGCACGACCAGCCCGAACTCGAGCGCGCGCTGCGCCTGCGAACGCCGCTGATCGGCGTCAACAACCGCAACCTGCGCACTTTCGAGGTGTCGCTCGAGACCACACTGAGCATGCTGCCCCAGGTGCCCGCCGAGCGTTTGCTCGTCACCGAAAGCGGCATCGCCACGCGCGCCGACGTTGAGTGCCTGCGCGCCGCGGGCGTGCAGGCCTTCCTCGTGGGCGAAGCCTTCATGCGCGCGGCCGAGCCCGGCGAGGCGCTCGCAGAGCTGTTTGCCTGATCGGTGTGCCTTTGTTAGCTATTACATAGATAGCTACTTGTGCTTATCCAGAATGCGCAAAAGCCCATTTTGACCATGAAACCATGAACTCCGCGTCGCCCGCTCCCACCCAGTTGCAAAGCGCCAACCCCGCCGACTGGCCTGTGGCGCCGGGTTGGCGGCCGCTCGTCGATGCGTTTTTTGCGAGCCCCACGGGGCAGAACTTGCTGCGCTTTTTGCAGGCGCGGCTGGACGCCGGCGCGACCATCTTCCCGCCGCAGCCGCTGCGCGCGCTCGAACTCACGCCGCCCGAGGCGGTGCGCGTGGTGATCTTGGGGCAAGACCCCTACCACGGGCGCGGCCAGGCCGAGGGGCTGGCGTTTTCGGTGGCGCCGGGCGTGCCGCTGCCGCCCTCGCTGCGCAACATCTTCCGCGAGTTGCAGCGCGATTTGGGCGTGCCGCCGCCATCCTTTCCGCAGCCCGGCGGCAGCCTGGCCCATTGGGCGCGCCACGGCGTGCTGCTGCTCAACGCCTGCCTCACCGTGGAAGAAGGCAAGCCCGCGAGCCACGCCGGTAAGGGCTGGGAGCAGCTCACCGACGCCATCATCCGCCACGTCGCGCAGGGGCCGCGGCCCGTGGTGTTCATGCTCTGGGGCGCGCACGCGCAAAACAAGCGCGCGCTGATCGGCAACGACCCGCGCCACCTCGTGCTCACGGCGAATCACCCCTCGCCGCTCTCGGCCGAACGCCCGCCCCAGCCCTTCATAGGCTGCGGCCACTTCAGCAAAGCGCGCGAGTTTCGCTTGCGGCAGCAGGGGGGTTAAACCCAAATTGTCCATTAGGCGGTGCTGCGCACCTACGCGGGCGCTGGCGGACGTCTGACGGTCATTTTGGCCGCTGCTTCGGCGCCCATGGCACCGGCCCATGGGCTTCTCAGCCGCGACCAAACTGCCACGCCAGCCGCCTCGCCATCATCCCACGTCCTAATGAACAATCTGGGTTAAAAACACAAAGCGCCGTGACCGGCGCTTTGTGTATCGGTTTGCAGCCCGCAAAGGCGGCTGCGCTGTCGCTGCCATCAAGCGTACTGCGCGAGCGCCTTTTTCATCTTCTTCATCGCGGCGACTTCGATCTGGCGGATGCGCTCGGCGCTCACACCATAGACGGCGGCCAGATCATGCAGGGTCTTGCCGCCCGAGCCGTCGTCGTTGACCTTGAGCCAGCGCTCTTCGACGATGTGGCGGCTGCGCGGGTCCAGCGTCTGCAGCGCGGTGGCGATGCCGTCGGTGGCCAGCATTTCGCGCTGGCGCGCCTCGATCATCGCGGTGGGCTCGTGCGCCGCGTCGGCCAGGTAGGCGATGGGGCCGAACGCCTGCTCGCCGTCCTCGCTCGGGGCCGGGTCGAGCAGCACGTCGCCACCGGCCATGCGCGCTTCCATCTCGATGACTTCTTCGCGCTTGACGTTGAGCTGCTGGGCCACGGCGTTGATCTCGTGCTCCGACAGTGTTTCGCGGTAGGTGTCGGCCTCGGCTGCCTCGGCCTTGAAACCCTGCTTGAGCGAGCGCAGATTGAAGAACAGCTTGCGCTGCGCCTTGGTCGTCGCCATCTTCACCATGCGCCAGTTGCGCAGGATGTATTCGTGGATCTCGGCCTTGATCCAATGCATGGCGTAGCTCACGAGGCGCACGCCCTGGTCGGGGTCGAAGCGTTTCACGGCCTTCATCAGGCCCACGTTGCCTTCCTGGATCAGGTCGCCGTGCGGCAGACCATAGCCGAGGTACTGGCGCGCGATCGAAACCACCAGGCGCAGGTGCGAGAGCACGAGCCGCCCCGCGGCCTCGATGTCGCCGTGTTCCCTGAACTGGCGGGCGTAGCGCTGCTCTTCCTCATGAGTGAGCATGGGCAGACGGTTGACTGCGGTGATGTAAGCATCCAGATTCCCCAGCGGCGGCACCACTGCCCAGGGGTTGGCAGGGGCCAGTGCCGTAGTGCTTGCAGATGCGGTAGTCATATCAGGAATCCTCTCTTTCGTGTGCCGACAAGGGATGTTAGCACTCGCTTGGACAGAGTGCTAAGGCCGAAGTTCCCACGCTCTTGTCCTTCGGTGTCTGGGCGGCCGCAGCGCAGCACCTATTTTGCTGCGGCACAGCAAGCGATGGGGTTTGGGCCTTGTCTGAACTCAAGTTTTCCGCCGCCGCGGCGCGGGGGTGAAAATCGCTGCACTACCGGGATGCGACGCGCAGGTGTTTCCATGCAGCCATTCAGCCTCAGCAAGGCCTTTACTTTGATAGAGCCAGGGCCCGTGGTGCTCGTGAGCACCCATGACGCGGGCAAGGACAACGTCATGACCATCTCCTGGACCATGGTGATGGACTTCAGCCCGGTCTTTGCGATCACCACGGGCGCGTGGAACTACTCCTACCACGCGCTGCGGCACAACCGCGAATGCGTGCTCGCCATCCCCACCGTGGACATGCTCGATGAGGTGGTCGGCATAGGCACCGACAAGTTCTCCCGCTTCGCGCTGACGCGGGCGCCGGCCCGGTACGTCGCGGCGCCTAGGCTTTTTATTCCGGCGAAGCCGACGAGAGCACGGTGCGGCTCGTGGGGGCTGACGGGTAGCTTGGTAGCCTATCGATGCGCAAGAAATTCGTCGAGCGGAACGCCGATGTCTCTGGCAATCTGCCGCAACAAAATAGGTGAAATGTCCCGGCCTGGGTGAAAGGGCACGGTGGTGCATCTGCCGTCGGCGTGGCGAAACTGTTTGTGTGAGCCACGCTGACGTATTTGCACGAAGCCCAGTGAGAGAAGAATGCCGACGATCTCGCTCGGCTTGAGAACGGGGATGTTGCCCATCGGTTGGTTATCCAACCGCCACGTTTTGCACTCCTACGAATTCCGACTCCAATTCAGGCTCGCCATCTTCGAGCAGCATGGCGATGACCTCTTGGAGGTTGCGGTGCAGTTCATCGAGTGTCTCTCCTTGCGCATGCGCACCGGGAAAGCCAGGAACGAAACCCACGAAGAGATTCGTCTGTGGGCACCGTTCTATCACTGCGGAGTAGGTTTTCATGAATGTTCCTGGTTTTTGCTTCAAGGGCGAAATTATCTGCACCCTTGCTGCCTCAACGTGCGGTGTGTGCTGTTTTGGCCCACTCACCCCAGCAAAGCCTGCGCAAACTCGCGCGCGTCGAAGGTTTCGAGGTCTTCGAGCTTTTCGCCCACGCCGATGAAATACACGGGCACGGGGCGCTCCTGCGCGATCGCGGCGAGCACGCCGCCCTTGGCCGTGCCGTCGAGTTTGGTGACGATCAGGCCTGTGAGCTGCAGCGCGTCGTCGAAGGCGCGTACCTGGGCGAGCGCATTCTGGCCGGTGTTGCCGTCGATCACGAGCAGCACCTCGTGCGGTGCGCTGGGCTCGGCCTTGCTGATGACGCGGCGGATTTTCTTGAGCTCTTCCATCAGGTGCAGCTGCGTGGGCAGGCGGCCTGCGGTGTCCACGAGCACCACGTCCTTGCCACGCGCCTTGCCGGCCTGCACGGCGTCGAAGCTCACGGCGGCCGGGTCGCCGCCTTCCTGGCTCACGATCTCGACCATGTTGCGGTCGGCCCACACGCCGAGCTGCTCGCGCGCGGCGGCGCGGAAGGTGTCGGCCGCGGCCAGCAGCA
>CAVPUD010000098.1:0-16001 GCA_963708545.1 uncultured beta proteobacterium
TCCAGGCGGCTATGGCGCAACAGCTTCAGGTCGACCCCGGCGCGCTTGACGCTGCCGGATCGGTTTCGGCGCAGCCCAAGGCCAGGAAGGCCAAAGCGCAGCCGCCGCAGCGTGCCGGCGGCGGCCAGCAGCAGCAAGGTTCAGGCGGCAATCGCCAGTTCGGCGAGCTGGAAGGATGGTCGCCGGGCAAGGCGCCGCCCGGGGGAAAGCCGAAGGAAGAAGAGAAGTCGAGCCAGCCAAAGGGCGGATTGCCCATTGGCGTATCGCCCTCGGGGAATATGTCCGTCGGCCTCCCCTTCTAAAAATCTCAGCGCCGGGATCGCCGGCTGGAGTTGATCATGGCGTATAAGGTTGCGGTCGTCGGCGCTACGGGCAACGTAGGCCGCGAGATGCTCGATATTCTCGCTGAGCGCCGCTTCCCGGTTTCGGAAGTCGTTGCGCTGGCGTCATCGCGCTCGATCGGCACGGAAGTCTCCTTCGGCGACAGGACGCTGAAGTGCAAGGCGCTCGACTCCTATGATTTCTCCGACGTCGACATCTGTCTCATGTCGGCGGGCGGCTCCGTCGCGAAGGAATGGGCGCCCAGGATCGGCGCGCAGGGCTGCGTCGCGAGTGCTTGGGGGCGTCGGGGTTGGTCTTGCCCATGGTGATGAACACCGCGCAGCGCGGATCGGACGCGCCCGAAATCCACCACTTGCGCCCGTTGATCACATATTCGTCGCCCTGGCGCTCGATGCGCGTCTCCACATTCGTTGCGTCGCTCGAAGCCACGGCGGGCTCGGTCATCGCAAAGGCCGAGCGGATCTTGCCCTCGAGCAGCGGCTTGAGCCAGCGCTCCTTCGCGGCGGCGTCGCCGTAGCGCGCGATGGTTTCCATGTTGCCAGTGTCGGGTGCCGAGCAGTTGAAGACCTCACTCGCCCAGGGCACGCGCCCCATGATTTCGGCCAGCGGCGCATATTCGGAATTGGTGAGCCCCGCACCATGGTAGCCCGAGGCTTCGGCCGTATCGACGGGTAGAAAAAGATTCCACAAACCGGCAGCCTGCGCCTTGACTTTGAGCTTTTCTATGGTTTGCAGCGGCGTCCAGCGCTTGCCCGCCGCAGTGTTGGCAGCGAGTTCTTCAGCGAAGTCCTTTTCGGCAGGGTAGATGTAGTCGTCCATGAACTGCAGCAGCTTGGCGCGCAATTCCTTGGTCTTGGTGGAATATTCAAAGTCCATGGTGGGTCTCCAGTGAAAAAAGTGTCAGAGGTGCAGCGTCAGCCGCGCTGCGCGAAAGACCAGGCGAGCTCGGCCATGGGGCGTGCGCCCGCGCCCGAGGCCTTGGCCTGGTCGCTCGACGCCGTGCCGCTTTCGGCGCGCTTGGCGATGCCCTGCAGGATCGCGGCGATGCGAAACATGTTGTAGGCCATATAGAAGTTCCAGTCGGCGCGCAGCGCCTCGGGGGTGGTGATGCGCGTGCGCTCGCAATAGCGGCGGATGTATTCATCTTCGCTGGGAATACCCAGGCTTGCGAGGTCCAGCCCGCCAATGCCGCGAAAGAGGTTGGCCGGGATGTTCCACGACATGCAGTGGTAGCTGAAGTCGGCCAGCGGATGGCCGAGCGTGGAGAGCTCCCAGTCGAGCACCGCGATCACGCGCGCCTCGCTGGGGTGGAACATGAGGTTGTCGAGCCGGTAGTCGCCGTGCACGATGCAGACATCGCTGTCGTCGCGCGCGCTCGCGGGCATGTGCGTGGGCAGCCACTCCATGAGGCGGTCCATCTCAGGGATGGGCGTGGTGATCGAGGATTGGTATTGCTTGCTCCAGCGGCTGATCTGGCGCTCGAAGTAATTGCCGGGCTTGCCGAAGTTCGCCAAGCCGCGCTCGGCGTAGGGCACGGTGTGCAAGGCTGCGATCACGCGGTTCATTTCGTCGTAGATGGCGCCGCGCTCGGCAGGCGTCATGCCCGGCAGGGATTGGTCCCACAGCACGCGGCCCTGCATGTATTCCATCACGTAAAAAGCGCGGCCGATGATGGACTCGTCCTCGCACAGCACGTACATGCGCGGCACGGGCACGGCGGTGCCGTAGAGGCCGCGCATCACGGCGAACTCGCGCTCGATCGCGTGCGCCGAGGGCAGCAGCTTGGACACGGGCCCCGGTTTGGCACGCATCACGTAGCTTTGCGTGGGCGTCACGAGCTTGTAGGTGGGATTCGATTGCCCGCCTTTGAACATTTCCACCTGCAAAGGGCCGCGAAACCCTTCGAGGTGATCGCTCAGCCAGGCGCTGAGCGCAGCCACGTCGAAAGTGTGCTGGGGCGCGACGGGGCGCGTGCCGACGAATTGGTCGTATTGGCTCAAGGCTGTCTCCAGGTTTTGAGTGACGGATTCATTGGATCGATTCGGCGATCTGCATCAAGGCCGCGCGGTCGCGCACGACCAAGCCACCCGGCTCGATGCGGATGATGTGCTCGCGCTCCATGCCCTTGAGCTCCTGGTTCACGCGCTGGCGCGAGGCGCCGAGCAGTTGCGCGAGTTCTTCCTGCGCCAGCTGTAGGCCGATGCGCATCTCGCTGCCGTCCGCGAGGCTCGGGATGCCGTAGCTGCGCACGAGGTGCAACAGCTGCTTGGCCAGGCGTGCGCGCAAAGGCAGGGTGTTGAGGTCTTCCACCAGTCCATACAGCTGGCGGATGCGGCGCGCGTGCAGGCGCAGCATGGCTTCGTAAAACTCCACGTGCGCGGCCAAGATTTTTTTGAAATCGGCTTTTGCCACGCACAGGATGGTGGTGTCGCCATGCGCGTAGGCATCGTGCGTGCGCTGGTCGCCGTCGAAGATCGCTACGTCGCCAAACCAAATGCCCGGCTCCACATAGGTGAGGGTTATCTGCTTGCCCGAAAGCGAGGTCGAACTCACGCGCACCGCGCCGCGTGCACAGGCGATCCACTCGTGGGGCGGATCGCCGCGCGCGGCGATCAAACCGCCGTCCTGGAAGCGTTTGACGTAGGCACATCGGAGTATGTCGTGGCGCAGCGAAGGAGAAAGAGAGGAAAACCAGCGACCGGAATTGATCGCCTCTCGTTCTTCGATGGTAAGAATCGGCTCGTCCATGGTCTGTCTTGTGGGTGACTTGCAGGCGTGGGTTCTGTCGCGCGGGTGACCTTCTGCGGCCTGCGTGCGTGAGCGCCGACGGCACGGCGCGCGCACACTCATTCGTACTGTGGCTTGCGTTTTTCCAAAAAGGCCGCGATGCCTGTGCCCGCGTTCGGGTGGTACAGGTTTTGCAAAAAATGCGTGCGCTCGAGGTCGAGTTGCGCGGCCAGCGGGTTGAACGGCGCTTCGGTAAGCAGTTCCTTGCTGCTGGCGAGCACATTGGGCGCACGGGCGTTGAGATTTTCGGCCAGCGCCAGCGCGTCCGCGAGCGCGCTGCCCGGCGCGCTCAGGCGATTCACGACGCCGAGCGCATGAAGGCGCTCGGGTGTGATGCGCTCGCCGCACAGCAGCAGTTCGCTCGCGAGCTGGCGCGGCAAGGCGTGCGCAAGGCCCCAGCTCGCGCCGCCGTCGGGCGACAGCGCAACGTTGCTGTAGGCCATCACGAACACTGCATTGCGCGCCGCGACGATGAGGTCGCAAGCCAGGGCGAGCGAGAACCCCGCGCCCGCGGCGGCGCCCTCGACCGCAGCGATGACGGGCTTGGGGTAGGCGCGTATCGTGCTGATCCATTGGTGCAGCCCTTCTATGCCCTGCGCCTGCACCTCGGGCGCAGCCTGGCGGTTGGCGAGCAGCCGGCGCAAATTCCCGCCTGCGCAGAACATGCCCTCAGAGCCCGTGATGACCACGCTGCGCACTTCGGGGCTGCGCTCGGCGATGTTCAAGGCTTCTATGCCGGCGGCATAGATGGCCGGTTCGATCGCGTTGCGCGATTCAGGGTTGTGTATGGTCAGAACCAGAGTCTGTCCCTGGCTGCGGCTCCAAAGCTCGGCGGGCATGGCGGGTCTCCTGTGGACATGGGTTTTTCGCCACATGATTATGGCGAGCCTGCGCCAAAGCATTTGTGTGCCAGAATCCGCGCGAAGAAAATGAAACTCTCGTGAAAATGCGTTACACCATTGTGGGACTGGGCGGAATGCTGTTGGCAGGCAGCGCTGCAGCCCTTTCCCTGGGGCCAACCAAGGGCACCGTGCTGCTGGGTGCGCCCGTCGATCTGGTTTTCGAGATAGAGCCGGATCCGGGCACCAGCGTGGCGTCCTCGTGCGTCACGGCCGACGTGCTTCTGGGGGATATGTCTGTCGCAAGCGAGAAGGTGCGGGTTTTGCCTTTGCCCGAGGTGCTTGGACGTGCGGCGGCAGTGCGGGTGCGCGCCTCCATTGCCGTTGACGAGCCCGTTGTTCAAGTCAAGCTCTCGGCCGGGTGTTCTGGCAAGGTCTCGCGCACTTACATCTTTTTGGCGGATCTGCCCGTGGGAGCGAGCTCTTCGGCGCCCGTGGATATTGCGCGGATTGCGCCGCCACAGCCCCAGGGCGATGGTCGTGAGACTGGTTTGCTGGCTGGCATATCCGCCGATGCGTCTGGTGCGCGCCCGTCTCCTGCGCAAGCACCCGCTCTCAGCGCCAGACCCAAAGCACGTCCTGCAGCCAAGCCTGTGGCGCGGCCCACGAGAATCCGGGAACGCCCATCCCCGCAGGCGCCCAAGACTGCCGCGCAGGCACGCCCCGTCGCCGCGGTGCCGGTCGCCGCGCCGCCTGCGCGCTCGCGTCTGGTGATGGAGCCTCTCGATGGTTTGGGGACAGGTTTGGGGACAGACGACGCTCCTGCGGCCTTGCGCTCTTCTCCCGAACTGGCGTCCGCGCCGCTGCAGGCGTCCACGCAGCAGCGGGCAGAGGCGGCAGCGAATTGGAAGGCGCTGAACGCTTCCGGTGTGGGCGTGCAAAGCGACACCGAGCGCATGCATGCCCTCGAGACCGAACTCGCCACCTTGCGCGCACGCTCCGCGGAGCAGCAGACCGGTGTGGCCCAGCTCCAGCGGCGACTCGACGCCATGGAAAAAGAGCGTTTTGCGGCTGCGTGGGTCTATGCGCTGCTGGGCTTGCTGGCGGCGGCGGTGTTGACTCTGACCTGGTTCTGGCATCGGGCACGGCAAGAGGCCAAACGCGCCGTAGAGGCCTGGCGCGATGCGGTTGCTGCGGGGGGGCAGAGTGCTGCCGCTGACAAGGCCGCGGTGCAAGGCGCGATGCCGCTTTCGGCGCGCGGCAGCCAGGAGGCACAAGAAATCGCTTCTTCCGCCGCAAAAGAGCATTCGGCCCCCCTTTCGACCCAGCTTTTGGACATGCCCCAAAGTCAGGATGGGCCGTCGCGTGCAGGGCCTTTGACGGTTCCCATGGGTTTTTCGGCGGAGTTCTCGTCCGGGCATGCGGCAGCGCATATCGTCCACCCGGAGGAACTTTTCGATGTGCAGCAGCAGGCCGAATTCTTCATTTCGGTGGGTGAGCACGAGCAGGCCGTCGATGTGCTGAAAAAACACATCGCCGAGCACGAGGAGACCTCTCCTTTGGCGTACCTGGAGCTTTTGCAGCTCTACCATGTGCTTGGCCGCGCAGAAGACTTCGAGCGCTTGCGCGTGCAGTTTCAGCGTTACTTCAACGCGCAGGTGCCGGGATTCAAAGAGTTCGGCCGTCCTGGGAAGAATCTGGAGCACTATCCGCAGGCGTTGGAGGCGATCGAGGCCGCGTGGGCCACCCCAGAGGTGGAAGAACTGCTCGAGCACTACTTGTTCGAGCGCGAGGGCGGGACGGGCGTAGCGCCATTTGACTTGGCGGCGTTCGATGATTTGCTGCTTTTACTCGCCATCGTGCAGACGACGCCTGCGAGCGTGCGCGCAGCAGCAAAACCAAAGGCAAGAACAGCTTCCTCGCCGGCGCCGAAGTCTCCGGCCATGCAAGAAGCTCCTCAATCTCAGGGCGCCAGCGCTGCACCCATGGTCAAGCCAGCGGCCGCTTCAGCGCAAAAAGCCGACGCCCCGTTGGACATCGATTTCGATTTTGGCGCCATGGCTGCACAGCCGGCGCCACCCAGTGGTGCCGAACCCAAACTCGACCTGGACCTGTCCGATCTGCCGCCCGTGACGCGCAGCGACCTGCCGCCGGTTCCCGTGACGGCGCCCCCGCAGCCTGACCTGCCCGTGGGGTTTGGCGCGGCCAGCGACAAGTTCGAGGCGCGGGTCGAATGGAGCCGGGACAAGGGCGGCCCGCAGCAAAAGTAACGGTCGCTGAGGGCCTCCGCGCGGTTTGACGGCGCGAATTCTGCACGCCAGTCTGCGTTTTTCAGCGCGGCGTTGCCGCCATCAGTTCCATCAATTTCTGCGCCTCGGCGCCGGGGTCGGCGGCGTTGAGCAGCGCGCGCACCACGGCGATCGATCCTACGCCGGTCGCGAGCACGGGCGCGAACTGTTCGGCACTGATGCCACCAATGGCCACGAGCGGATAGCTTTTCATCAGCCGGGCATAAGCTGCAAGGCGCCCCAGCCCTTGCGGCGCGGTGGCCATGGCCTTGAGCGTGGTCGGGAACACCGCGCCGAGCGCGATGTAGCTCGGCCCGAGTGCGTCGGCGCGCAGCATCTCGGCGTAGCCGTGGGTGCTCACGCCCAGGCGCAGGCCGCTTGTGCGCAGCGTTTGCAGGTCTGCGGGTTGCAGCGCGTCCAGGTCTTCCTGCCCCAGATGCACGCCATACGCCCCGGCATCGATCGCGGCGCGCCAATGGTCGTTGATGAAAAGCCGCGTCGGCGTGCCGCGCACGGCCTGCACGGCGGCGGCGACTTCGCGTGCGATCGCTGCCGGGTCGCTGGACTTGAAGCGCAGTTGCACCGTGGGCACACCTGCGTGTGCCATGCGCCCGACCCAGGTCGCGTCGGGCAGCACGGCGTACAGGCCCAGTTGCATGGGGCAAGCGGCAAAGGCTTCAGGGCCGCTACGCAGGCGCAGGCCGAAGTCGCGCGGGTCGTCAGGCCAGTCGGCGGCGCTGAACTGCCCGGTGCGTTGCGTGCGCGCCTGCCAGGCGCGGGCCAGGCAATGCGCATCGGCAGCGACGAAGCCCAGGGTGCTGCAGGCCTGCAAGGCGGCGCGATAGGCGGGCTCCTGCGTGTCGCAGTCGGGCACGGGCTGGGGAGCAAAACCCGCAAAAGTGGCAGCGTGGTGGCGCATGATGTCTTGCGCCATGCGGTCGATGTCGGTTGGGATGGTGCTCATGCCTGGTGCCAAAAAGGGGTGCCGAGCACGGGCGTGCTGGGCTGCGCGGCGTCCTGCTCGGCCATGGTACCAGCCAAGTAGGCGCTGCGCCCGGCCTGCACGGCGTCGGCAAAGGCCCCGGCCATCGCGACCGGATCTTGCGCCAGCGCCACGGCGGTGTTGAGCAGCACGCCGTCGTAGCCCCACTCCATGACCTGGCAGGCGTGCGAGGGGCGGCCCAGGCCCGCATCGACGAGCAAAGGCACCGAGAGGCGCTCGCGCAGCAATTGCAGCGCGTAAGGATTCATGGGGCCGCGCCCGGTGCCTATGGGCGCAGCCCAGGGCATCACGGCCTCGCAGCCCACATCGACGAGACGTTGGCATAGCACCAGGTCTTCGGTGCAATAGGGCAAGACCTTGAAGCCGTCGCGGATCAGCTGCGCGGCGGCATCGACGAGGTGCAGTGTGTCGGGCTGCAAGGTGTAGTCGTCGCCAATGAGTTCGAGCTTGATCCAGGGTGTGTCGAACACCTCGCGCGCCATCTGCGCCGTGGTGATGGCCTCCTGCACGCTGTGGCAGCCGGCCGTGTTGGGCAGCACGGGCACCTGTAGCGCGCGCAGCAGCTCCCAAAAGCCGCGCCCGGCCTCGGCCGCCTGGCTGCCCTGGCGCCGCAAGGATGCCGTGAGCATGGCCGGGCGCGCGCGTCGCACCGCGGCTTCAAGCACGCTAGGAGAAGGATAGCGCGCCGTGCCCAACAAAAGCCGGCTGGCGAACGATTTGCCATACAGCACGAGGGCATCGGCGGCAGCCTGGGCGGGAGCGAGTGGCGCGTCGGAGGGGGTCATGGTTTGCTGCATTTCAGCCGCCCGTCACGGGCGCAATGATTTCGACTTCGTCGCCCGGCTGCAAGACCTGTTCGGCATAGCGCGACTGGGGCACGAAGCGGGTGTTGACTGCTATGGCAAAAGGAGCGCATGCGGCAATCGCCGCAATGGCATCGGCCACGGTCGCCCCTTCTGGCAGGGTGTATGGAATCCGGTTGATGAGGACGTTCATGGTGTCACATTGGGGCAGCATGGGCATGCGCTGCAGTGTGCACGATGTGCAAGCCCAGGCGCTCGGCGAGTGGCGAAGCCCCGGTGTGCAGCCATTCGAGCGCAGCGTCGAGCACGGCCGGGGCAATCATGTAGCCGTGGCGGTACAGGCCGTTGACTTCGAGCAACCCAGGGGCGCTGCAGCGGATCGCGGGCAGGTTGTCTGGCAGGGTGGGGCGGCACTGCGCGGCGACTTCAAGGATGCGTGCCTCGGCGAAGCCGCTGTGCACGGTGTAGGCGGTGCTGAGCAACTCCAGGGCCGAGCGCACGCTCACGGGCGAAAGGTCTTCGGACTCGATCTCCGTGGCGCCGATCACGAACAGATGCTCCTGCTTGGGAGCGATGTAGATCGGATAGCGCGGATGCACGAGCCGCGTCGGCCGCTGCAGCGTCACTTCGGGCGCATGCACGCGCAGCACTTCGCCGCGCACGCCGCGCAGCGCTGGCCATTGCGCGCGCGCGCCCAGGCCACGGCAGTCGATCAGCCAGTCGGGCTGGCCTGCCGCGCCGGGTGCGAAGTCGTGGACTTCACGTGGCGTATGCCAATGCACGCGCACCTGCAGACGCTGCATTTCATGCGCGAGGGCGGCGAGCAGTTGGCGGTTGTCGAGCTGGCCTTCGCCGGGCAGATAAAGGCCCTGCGCGAACCGATCGGCGAGTGCCGGTTCCGCAGCCGCGAGCCGCGCCGCGTCGAGCGCCTCGGGCGCCGGCAATTCGGGCAGCGTGGCGTGCGTGCGCTCGAAGACGCGGCGCAGGCGCTGCGCCTCGGCCGCGTCCTGCCGGTGCCAGACCACGAGGGTACCGTTTTGCTGAAAAAACACGGGCTGCTCGAGTGCGTCGAGCAAAGCAGGCCAGCGCGCGAGTGCGTACTGGCCCATGCGCACCACGCTGGGTTCGGTCACGGCCGATTCGGCCAGCGGTGCGAGCATGGCCGCGGCTATGGTGGCGGCCGCATGTTCGCCCTGCGGGCCGCCGCGATCGAACACATCGACCACGTGGCCCGCACGGGCCAACTCGACCGCGAGCAGACGGCCCATGAGGCCCGCGCCCAGAATGACGATGGAAGAAGAGGAGGGCATGGCTTTGTCTCGCACCGGACAAAACAGGGCCGAGCTGCACGTTGCGAAACGCAAAACTCTCCACGCCAACCCATGGCGCGTGACACCCTTGCTTCGTCCAAGAAAAAGAATTACAGCACAGCCAAACCCTGCGCCGCTTGACCTGGCGCATCCACCATAATTTTCACCATGCAGCCATTACCTTCTTCAGAGTCCCCTTCCCCTCGCTACGTGCGCGTGCTCTCCATTGCTGGCTCCGACAGCGGTGGCGGCGCGGGCATCCAGGCCGATCTCAAGACCTTCAGCGCCTTGGGGTGCTATGGCATGACCGCGATCACCGCGCTCACGGCCCAGAACACGCAAGGTGTGCGTGCGATCCATGGCGTGCCGGCCGAGATGCTGCGCGCGCAGATCGACGCCGTGGTGGAAGACATAGGCGTCGATGCCGTGAAGATCGGCATGTTGCACGCGCCCGAGATCGTGCACGTGGTGGCCGAGGCGCTGCGCCGACACCGCATGCCGCACGTGGTGCTCGACCCCGTCATGGTGGCCACGAGCGGCGACCGCCTGATGGTCGAAGACACCGTGGCCGTGCTGGTGGCGCAGCTCTTTCCGCTGGCCGAAGTGATCACCCCGAACCTCGACGAGGCTGCATGGCTGCTCGGGCGCTCGCTTGCCAGCGCGGGCGCACTCGAAGGTGCCGCGGCGGATCTGCTGGCCTTGGGTGCGCCCGCCGTGTTGCTCAAAGGCGGGCACTTGGCGGGCGAGCGCGTGACCGATTGGCTCGCCACACAGGACGGCGTGCGCCAGTCTTTCCAGTCGCCGCGTATCGCGAGCCAGAACGTGCACGGCACCGGCTGCACGCTCTCGTCCGCGATGGCCGCCTACCTGGCCTGCGGCCTTGCGCTGCCGCAAGCGGTGGAGCAGGCGCGCGCCTATGTGTTCGGCGCGATTGCCGCTGGGGTCGAGGTGCGCACCGGCCACGGCCACGGCCCGCTGAACCATGGTTACGCGCCGGTAGTGCAGCGGGTCGTGCCACGGGAGGGAGGAGGGCGCGCGGTGTGAATCGCGGCGCTCAACCCGGCAGCTCAAGGATGGCCTTGGCCAGGATATTGCGCTGGATCTCGTTCGACCCTGCATAGATCGTCGCCGGTCGCGCGACGAAAAACACGTTCGCAGGGTGTACCGCGCCCCCTTGGGTCAGCGCGATGGACTCGTTTTGCACGCCGGCTTCTGCGGCGGTTTCCAGCAACAGTTCGGAGATGCGTTGCGTGGCTTCGGTAACCCAGATCTTCAGCATGGAGACTTCGGCGCCCAGGTCTTTGCCGCGCCGCAGCACATCGACGCAGCGCACGAACAAGGCGTTCAGATCATCGACGTCCAGGCGCAGGGCGTCGAAGCGTGCGCGCCAGGCTGGGTCTTGCAGCCGCTGCCGCGTTTCGGCCAGCGCGTGCAGGCGCAGCAGCGGCGCTCGCGCGTTGCGCGGGTGGCCAATGGTGATTCTTTCCGAGCCCAGCAGCGACTTGGCCATGGACCAGCCCGCGTTCATCGCGCCCACCAGATTGCTGCGCGGCACACGCACGTTGTCGAAAAAAGTCTCGCAAAACTCTTCGCCGCCGCCGAGGTTGCGAATGCGCTTGACCGTGATGCCGGGCGAGCGCATGTCGGCGAGCAAGAAGCTGATGCCCTCCTGCTTCTTGGCCTTGGGGTCGGTGCGCACCAGCATGAAGATCATGTCGGCTTCGTGCGCGAACGAGGTCCAGATTTTTTGTCCATTCACGATGAACTCGTCGCCTTCGAGCACCGCTGAAGTGCGCAGGTCGGCCAAGTCAGACCCTGCCTGCGGCTCCGAATAACCCTGACACCAGCGCACCGCGCCTGAGAGGATCTTGGGCAAATGCTCGCGTTTTTGTTGCTCCGTGCCGTACTGGATCAGCAAAGGCCCGAGCATGGTCAGCCCCGGGTTGGGCGCAATGCTGATGCTGTGCCGGTCGAATTCGTTCTGGAACAGCACCTGCTCGTAGGCGCTCAGGCCCATGCCGCCGTATTCTTTGGGCCAGTGGGGCGCGGCCCATCCTTTGGCGTAGAGCTTGTCGTGCCAGGGTTTGGCCGTTTTTTGGCTCAGCCGGCTCGGCGGGTAGCGCCACTCGGGCGGAAAGTTCTCGGCGATCCACTGGCGTAGTTCTGCAATGGAGACGGCGTGTTCACCGCTGCCGATGACCTGGGACTGCGCTCTGTCGTCGTCCGCCTCGAGCGGGGCCAGCGCCCCGTAGCGCGCGCGGTGCCACGGTGCGCTGCCCAGCCAACTGGCGAGCACCATGGCTTTTTTGAGGTACAGGCCGATGTCGCATTCGTCGGTATAGCCAATGCCGCCGTGCATTTGGATGGCTTCTTTGGTGATGTGCAGCACCGCGTGCGCACAGCGCGCCTGCGCCTGGCTGGCGGCGCTGGCGCGCTGCGTGGCGTCTGCCGCAGTGTCCCCGAGCGCATCGGCGTTTTGCACGCACTGCATGAGCACGGCACGGGCAAGCTCGGCCTGGATCAGCATGTCCGCGGCGCGGTGCTGCAAGGCCTGAAAGCTGCCGATCGGGCGGCCGAACTGCACGCGTGTGCACAGGTAGTCCATGGTGATTTCGAGCGCGCGCTGCATCACACCGAGCATCTGGGCGGCGGCCAGGATGCGCGCCTCGTCCAGCGCGCGCTGCAGCGCCAGGGCGGCGGTCTTTGGCCCGGCCACGAGGTGTTGCGCGCTGACCCGAAGGCCATGGAATTCGAGCTCGATCCAGCTCGAGCCGTCCACCAGCGCATGCGGGCGCTGCGTCAGCCCATCTGCCGTGGCTTCGACCAAAAACAGCAGGGTGTCCCCCTGCGGCCCTTGGGCCGAAACGATGAAGGCATTCGCAGCTTCAGCGGCGGCGACGTATTTTTTGCGGCCTTCGAGCACAAAAAAGTCGCCGCTTGGGTGGGCGCTTAGGGTGGGTTGGCTGCCGTCCTGGTCGGTATCGGTCTCTTGCCAGGCCAGCGCGAGCATGCACTCGCCTTGGGCCAGGCGCGGCAGCCATGCGGCTTGCAAGGCTTGGTTGTCGCCATGGAGCAATGCGGCCGCAGGCATGAATGCCCCGGCGATCAAGGGCTCCGGCGCCAGGGCTTTGCCCGCCTGCTCCAAGACCAGCGCCGCCTGCAGCAGGGTGCCGTCGCTGCCACCCAAGGCTTGCGGCAAGCGCAGCCCCGCCCAGCCCATGTCCGCCATCTCGCGCCAGCGGGCTTGGTCGAAACCGGGCGACTTGCCGCGCCATTCGCGCATGCCGCGGCCATTGCCATCCTGGACAAAATAATCGGCTACGGCGTGGCGCAGCATATTGTCTTCAGTATCGAGGTCGTCCAAACGCGCACTGAGGTCTATCATGCAATGTCTCCTATGGAAAATATCTGAATTCGTTTTATGGTTTTGATTTTCACGAATTCAGAGCTTCGACTTCAGTGAATGGACATGCCGCCATCTGCGCCCACGATTTGCCCCGTGACATAACTCGCACCGGGCGACGCGAGAAAAACGAACACCGGCGCGATTTCCTCGGGTTCGGCCCAGCGGCCGAGCGGGATGCGCTCAAGGTAACGGTCTTTGAAGCGCTCGTCCGTGCGAATGGTTTCCGTCATGGGCGTCGCGGCGCCGGGCGCAACGGCATTCACCACGATGTTGTAACGCGCCAATTCGCGCGCTGCGGACTTGGTGAATCCAATGAGCCCCGCCTTGGCCGAGCCGTAATTGATCTGGCCGATGGTGCCCAGAATGCCGGCAGAGGACACGGTGTTGATGATCCAGCCGCGCTGGCGCTCCATCATGCCACCGACCACGGCCTGCAGGCAATTGAAGCTGCCACCGAGGTGCACGTTGATGACTTGATCCCATTGGTGCCGGCTCATTTTGTGCAGCATTGCGGTGCGCGTGATGCCGGCATTGTTGACGAGAATCTCCACGGGGCCGAATTTAGTCGTGATTTCGGCCACGGCGGCATCGACAGAGGCGCGATCTGAAACGTCGCAGGCCACGCCGATCGCATTTTGGCCCTGGTTGCGGATTTCTTCTGCGACTTCCTGCGCTTTTTCACCATTCCAATCCACGACGGCCACTTTGGCGCCTTGCGCGGCATAAGCGCGCGCAATGGCGGCGCCAATCCCCTGGGCCGCGCCTGTCACCATGGCGACTTTGTTTTCGAGTGCTTTTCCGCTGAACATCTATTTTCTCCTTGTAAATGTGATGGGTGTTGATGGAATATGCGCTGCATCGGATGAATTCATTCATGGGTACTGGACGGCGGCGGTCTCCTTTCTTTCGGGTTTGGGCAAAAAGTGGATGCGCAGTGTATAAAACGTGGCATACCAACAAAGCAAAGGAGACAGCACGATGCGATCCCCAACTGTCAGGCCGTCTCTCGCCCCCTTGTTCGGTCCGCGCGCGATTGCTATCTACGGCGCGTCGTCCGACCCGAGCAAGATCGGTGGGCGTCCGCTCGACTTTCTCAAAAAAAGCGGCTTCGACGGCCCACTGTATCCGATCAACCCCAAGGCTTCGCAGATCCAGGGCCTGCCGGCCTATCCCACGGTGGCCGCAGTGCCGGATTCGGTGGATCTGGCCATCGTCGCCGTGCCTGCGCCGGCGGTGCTCGCAGCGCTCGAAGACTGCGCCGCGCATGGCGTGCGCGGGGCGGTCGTGCTGAGCGCGGGCTTTGCCGAGGTCGGCGGCCCGGGCGTGGCCTGGCAGGATGAAATGAACGCGCTCGCGCGGCGCACCGGTATGCGCGTGGTGGGCCCGAACTGCATGGGGCTGATCAATGTGCGGCGGCGCCTGCTTGGCACGTTTACGCCGAGTGCTGCAGGTTTCGGCCTCGTGCCGGGGCACATCAGCGTGGTCAGCCAGAGCGGTGCCTTCGGCGGCTATTGCCTGTCGCTGATTCGCCAGCGTGGGCTGGGGCTGAACCTCTGGATCACCACAGGCAACCAGTGCGACGTGGATTTTGCCGACTGCGTCGAACATTTCGCACTCGACGAGGAAACGCAGGTGATCGCGGGCTATCTCGAGGCGGCGACGGACAAGGAGCGGCTTTTCCACGCCCTGGCGTTGGCGCGCGAGCGCGGCAAGCGCGTCGTCGTCATGAAGGTGGGCCGCTCGGAGGCCGGCGCGCATGCCACGGCATCGCACACCGCGTCGCTCGCGGGCTCCGACCAGGTCTATGAAGGGGTGTTCCGCCAGTTCGGTGTGCTGCGCGCGCGCAGTATCGATGAGTTTTTCGACATCGCCTACGCAGCGGCGTCACCTGCGCCACTGCCGCATGGCCGGCGGCTTGGGGTGCTCACGGTCTCGGGCGGGGTCGGGGCCTTGATGGCCGACGTGGCCGCCGACGTGGGCCTGGACGTGCCGCCCATGCCCGAGGATGCGCAGCGCCGCCTCAAGGCCCTGCTGCCGTTTTGCGGGCCGCGCAACCCCGTCGATATGACGGCGCAGCTGGTCAACGACCTGACGCTGTTCGAGCGCAATTTCGAGGTCATGCTGCAAGAAGGGCGGTACGACGTGATCGTGGCCTTTCTCTCGAGCGTTGGGCAGGTGACGGAGCTGGGGCGCGCGATTTTGGAGCAGCTCAAAACCGTGCTGCAGCGCTTCCCAGACCGCACGGTCATCCTCTCCATGCTCGCCTCGCCCGAGGTAAGGCAGTTGTTCGAGCAGGCGGGCGTGATGCTGTTCGACGAGCCCACGCGCGCCGTGCGGGCCGCCGCAGCGCTCGTGCACTACGGGCAGCAGTTGCAAAAACGCAGCACAGCCGACGCACCGCCACCCTTGCCCGCGGGGGCGCTGCCGCCGCCCACGCAGGTCGTGAACGAGGTCGAGGCCAAGGCGGTGCTCGCGAGCGCGGGCATCCCCGTGGTGCAGGAGCGCGTGGCCGCGAGCGAAGACGAGGCCGTGCGCGTGGCGGCGGACATCGGCTACCCCGTGGTGCTGAAAATCGCCTCGCCCGACATCGCGCACAAGAGCGAGATCGGCGGCGTGATCGTCGGCGTGCGCGATGCAGCGCAATTGCGCGCGGCGTTTCGCACGCTGCACGAGCGTGCGCGCACGCACGCGCCCGACGCCCGTATAGACGGCGTGGTGGTCGCGCAAATGGCGCCGCAGGGCGTGGAGACGATCCTCGGCGTGGCGCACGACCCGGTGTTTGGCGCGGTGCTGATGTTCGGCGTGGGCGGCGTGTTCGTCGAGGCGTTCCAGGACGTGGCCTTCCGCGTCGCACCTTTCGGTGTGGCCGAGGCGCGCGCGATGATCGACGAGGTGCGCGGCAAGGTGCTGCTGGCCGGGGTGCGCGGCCAGCCACCGGCCGACGTGGAGGCGCTGGCCTCGGCCATCGCGGCGCTGTCCGTCTATGCCGCACAGCATGCCGACACGATCGAAAGCATGGACATCAACCCCTTGCTCGTGCTCCCGCGCGGGCAAGGCGTGCTCGCGCTGGACGCTTTGATCGTGCCGCGTCGTTCCGCCTCGTGCCGCATGGCGCATGACATCGTCTGATACGCCAGCCGGGCAACAAAAAAGCCGCATGTCCAAGAAAACATGCGGCCTATTTGCTATCGTTTTTGATGGTGCCGGAGAGAGGAATCGAACC
>CAVPUD010000099.1:0-11154 GCA_963708545.1 uncultured beta proteobacterium
TGCGGCTTCGCCACGGCGACGAAGAGATGCGGGAGATCGACTTCAAGATCGCCGCTGTCCGCGGTCCCCTGCTCCGGATCGATGTCGAGACCCATGCTGACGTCGCCGACGGTGAAGCTCAGCGAGCCGATGAAGCTCCGCAGAACCCTGAGCCCGCGCTTCGCCTTCTCACCGGCCCCCGCGACCCGATCCAGTTCGTGGAGCAGGAGAGCTCTTCTCGGACTTTTTCAGTCGGAGCTCTTCCAAGCAGGATGCGAGCCTGTTCGAGAATGGGGCCGCGGCCCACGAGTTCGGGGGCGGCGATCCGGCGCCAGGGGGAGAAGGGATTCTCTGAGAGGGTCCATGTGTATCGATCTATACTGACTTATACCCGCTTCGGAGTTTTAGATGGCTGCGTCTCCCGGCGGAGGTTTTGCGCAGGCCAACGCCCCTGATCGTGCTTTCAAATGTATCCATATGTTAGGCAAATGTAAAGGTGCGCACCATAGCTACCGTCCGGCGCCAGCGATGGAAGCGGCGTGTGCGAGGGCGGGACAAATGGCCGCGGACAAGTCGAGGTGAGCCCGCAGCCTTCAAAGACCGGCAAGCCCGGTGGCAACACCAAGCGTCGTCAACCGCCTGCATCGTTTCCGGCGCCAAGGTTCCGTAACGACCGCAAATCCGGCTCTTGTCGATGGATCGCATCTGCATGAGCATGACCTTGGATAGCTGTTTCAGTCCGTCGTCAGGCGGCTTGATGCCAGCTTCGAACGGGTAGACCTTCCCGGTCTTGCGGCTCGTGATGCTCGCCACAGCAATACGTAATGGCTCTGTGACGCCTGAGCAGGGTTACGTATTGTCGCGGGCTTCCGCCAGTATTCGGAGGAGGCCGTCAAGTCCTTCTCGAGCGCCAACCCGATGAAGCGCGTGGGCGATGTGCACGACATTGCCGAGGCCGTGGTCTATCTGAGCGCGCCCAGCGGCAAGTTCATCACGGGCGAACTACTCACCGTCGATGGTGGCGGCGTCCTCTGGGGCGAGGTCTGGACCATCCCCAAACCCGACTATTTCAAGGTGACCGCATGAACACGCAAGACACGACTCAACCCAAATTCGGCCCCGGCGACGAGGCCCTGGCCGCACTGCCCACGGTGTACCGCGACGATCTTGTTCGCCGGCAAGGTGGTACTGGTGTCGGGCGCGGGCAGCGGCATAGGCAAGGCCATCGCCTTTTTGTTTGCGCGTCTGGGCGCGACGCTGGCGATCTGCGGGCGCAATGCCGAAAAGCTCGAAGACAGCGCGCAAAAGCTGCGCGCGCTCTCGGGGCGCGAGGTGTTCACCTACCCCATGACCATCCGCGACCCCGAGCAGGTCGATGCTTTGATGGGCGCCGTATGGGAGCATTTCGGTGGCCTGGACATTCTGGTCAACAACGCGGGCGGGCAGTTTGCCGCACACGCGATGGACTTCCCCGTCAAGGGCTGGAACGCGGTCATAGACACCAACCTCAACGGCAGCTGGTTCATGATGCAAAGCGCGGCCAAGCGCTGGGTGGAGCAGGGCAAGCCCGGCAACATCATCAACATCACGGCGGCGATAGATCGCGGCCTGCCGGGCATGGCGCACACCGCCGCCTCGCGCGCGGGCGTGATCGCGCTCTCGCGCACGCTGGCCATCGAATGGGCCGAGCACGACATCCGCCTCAACTGCATAGGCGCCGGCGCGATCGAGAGCAACGGCTTCAACAACTACCGCGACGAAAACGTCCCTACTTTCTACCAGTGCAACCCCATGATGCACCCCGGCGACGTGCAGGACATTGCCGAGGCCGTGGTCTACCTGGCCGGGCCTTCGGGCAAGTTCATCACGGGTGAGGTGCTCAACGTCGAGGGCGGCATGCTGCTGTGGGGCGACTTCTGGCCTGCCGGCAAGCCCGACTACTTCAAGGTCGGTGGCGCATGAGCGCAAGCCCCAGTCCCGCGCCCTCGCCGGCGTATTTTCACGGGCCGTTCCAGCAGCTCGTGGGCTACGACATTCTGAAGGGCGAGCGCGGGCCATACTTCACCATGCCGATACGGCGCGACCATCTGAATCCGCACGGCGTGCTGCACGGCGGCGTGCCGTTGACCTTGCTCGATGCGATCGGTGGGCGTGTGCTGATCGACCGGCAGATTCCGGACAGCGATCTTCTCATTCGCTCCACCGTCACGGCGACGCTCACGGTGGACTTCATGCGCGCGATCGACAGCGGCGTGCTGTACGCGAGCGGCACGCCCGACTTCATCGGCAAGACGCTGGCCTATGTCTCGGTCAAGGTCACGCGCGACGCGCTCGACGGCGAACTCGTCGCGCGCGGCATAGGCACTTACCGGGTATATACCAAGTCGCTCGTCAAAGACGTCTGAATTTTGAGCAAAATCGGCGTTTTGCCTAGATGTGGCAAGCGCTGGTAGCTCACTTTTTCATACCTTTTCGAGCGCCTGCGCGAGGTCGGCCTGCAAGTCGTCCACGTGTTCTATGCCGATCGACAGGCGCACCATGCCCTCGCTCACGCCAGCCTGTTCGAGCTCATCGGGGCTGAGCTGGCGGTGCGTGGTCGAGGCGGGGTGTGTGGCCAGCGATTTGGCGTCGCCGATGTTGACGAGGCGCGTGAACAGCTGGAGCGCGTCAAGAAAGCGCGCGCCGGCCGCACGTGCGTCGCCGCCCTGGGCCTTGAGGCTGAATGACAGGATGCCCGAGGCGCGCCCGCCCATGAGGCGCTGCGCAATGGCGTGGTCGGGGTGCTCGGGTAGGCCCGCGTAGCGCACCCATTCAACCTTGGGGTGGGCTTGCAGGTAGCGCGCGAGCGCGAGCGCGTTGTCGCAGATGCGTTCCATGCGCAGCGCCAGGGTTTCCATGCCTTGCAGGATCAAAAAGGCGTTGAGCGGCGCCAGCGCCGCACCCATGTTGCGCAGCGGCACCACGCGCGCCCGGCCTATGAAGGCGGCCGGGCCCAGGGCTTCGGTATAGACCACGCCGTGGTAGCTCGGGTCGGGCTGGCTGAAGCGTGCAAAGCGCTCCTGGTGCTGGCCCCAGGGGAACTTGCCGCTGTCCACGATCGCGCCGCCCAGGCTGTTGCCGTGGCCGCCGAGGTATTTGGTGAGCGAGTGCACCACGATGTCGGCGCCGTGCTCTATGGGGCGCAGCAGGTAGGGGCTGGGCACGGTGTTGTCCACGATCAGCGGCACGCCGTGGGCGTGGGCCACGTCGGCCAGCGCGGCAATGTCGCTCACGTTGCCCAGCGGGTTGCCTATCGACTCGACGAAGATCGCCTTGGTGCGCGCGTCGATGTGGCGCGCAAAGCTGGTCGGATCGCGCGGGTCGGCAAAGCGCGTGCCAATGCCTTGCTGCGGGAAGGTGTGCGCAAACAGGTTGTAGGTGCCGCCGTAGAGGGTGCTGGCCGAGACGATGTTGTCGCCCGCTTCGGCCAGCGTCTGGATCGCGTAGGTGATGGCCGCCATGCCCGAGGCCACGGCCAGCGCGCCTATGCCGCCTTCGAGCGCCGCTATGCGCTTTTCGAGCACGTCGTTGGTCGGATTCATGATGCGCGTGTAGATGTTGCCCGGCACCTTGAGGTCGAACAGATCCGCGCCATGCTGCGCGCTGTCGAAGGCGTAGGCCACGGTCTGGTAGATGGGCACGGCGACGGACTTGGTCGTCGGCTCGGGGCTGTAGCCAGCGTGGACGGCAAGGGTTTCGAGTTTCATGGCAGCGTTGGATGGAATGGGGAGAAGAAGGCGATTTTTACCGCCAGTGGCGTTGTGCAGAACGAACATTTGCGCATGAGCTTATGCCGCCTGCGGCCCATGCGTGGGGCGCGCCCGTGGGTCGCCGCCGGGGGCTGCGGCACTTGGGGGCGTGGGAGCGGGCTGGCGCAGCTCGCGGGCTCGGGCCCGCCCGTACCTTGCCGGTTCAGCCGCCCTTGGGTTTGTTCCAGGTGTAGATGGCGGTGATGGCGTAGTTCCACACCGCGCCCACGACCACGCCCGCAAAGGCCGAGAGCACCCACGAAGCCTGCTGGCTGAACAGCCAGGCCGCGATGCCCACGTTGGCGAGCGCGCCCACGCTGCACGCAAGCGTGAAGCTGATCCAGCCGCGCAGCAGTTGCCAGCCGCGCAGGCGCATGTCGCGGTAGGTGAGCAGGTTGTTGAGCACGAAATTGCTGGTCATGGCGACCAGCGTGGCAGCGGTCTGCGCCCACAAAAACGGCATCGCGAGCAGCTTGAAGCAGATCGACAGCACCAGCAGATGCACCAGCAGACCGAAGCCACCCACCAGCGTGAACGCGATGAAGCGGATAGGCACCACGCGGCCAAAAAAACGGTCCAGCAGCATGATGAAGTATTCCCAAGCTACCGTGGTGTCGAGCTTGCTCTCGCCCGAAAAGCGCTGGCGGAATTGGTAGGGCAGCTCTAGATAGCGCAGCGGCGTGGGCGAGCTCGCGAACAGGTCGAGCAGGATTTTGAAGCCCACGCCCGACATGCCCTGGCGGATGCAGCGCAGCGCCGCCGCGTGGCGGATCATGAAAAAGCCGCTCATCGGGTCTTTGAGCTCGGCCTTGAGCACGCTGCGGCTCAGGCGCGTGGCCAGCCGGCTCAGGAAGGCGCGCGACTGCTGCCACGCGCCTATGCCGCCGCCCTCGACGTAACGGCTGCCGACCACCACGTCGAGGTTCGCATCTTTTTGCAGCGCCTCGAACATGGCGTGCAGCAGGCGTTCGTCGTGCTGCAAGTCGGCGTCCATCACCGCGACCACGGGGGCCGAAGATGCCAGCATGCCTTCGATGCAGGCCGAGGCCAGGCCGCGCCGCCCTATGCGCTGCAGGCAGCGCACGCGCGCGTCGGTCTGCGCCAGGGCGCGCACCTTGTCGGCGGTGCCGTCGGGCGAGTCGTCATCGACGAAGATCATTTCCCAGTCCACGTCTTCGAGTGCGCGCGCGACGCGGTCGCGCAGCTCGACGACGTTGCCGGCTTCGTTGAAGGTGGGGACGACGATGGAAAGCTGTGGCATGGTGGTTGGCGCTCTCGCTCAGCGGCTCAGCGTGGGCCTTTGGGGTGGCCGCGGTAGCCGGTGCAGCGGTAAATTTCGATGCGGCGCGTGTCCTGCTGCAGCTGGGTGGATTCGACCACGGCAATGCGCTCGATGTGCGCGAAATAGGGGCGCAGTTTGGCGAGGTCAATGCCGGTCTGCGGCATGTCGGAGGTGACGAGCAGGCCCGTGGCGCCGCGCAGGTCGTCGGGGCGCGGGAAGTAGTCGTACTGCAGGGCGCGCTCGCCGTAAATGTCTTGCGCATAGGTGCGATCCTGCCCCGCGTTGTAAAACCACAGCAGCGAGCTCGACTTGTACGAGGGCGAAAACACGAAGGTCTTTTGCCCCTGCGCGTGCAGCTCGGCCTCGATCTGGTCGATGCGCGCGGAGGCTTCCTTCCAGCCGCTCCAGATGTTCAGCTCGCCCGGCAGCGGCAGATTGGGCACCTGCGCGGCCGCGCCCAGCGCGAGCAGCAGCGCCGCCGACGAACCGAGCCCCCAGCGCAACTTGGCTGGCTGCGTGGCTCCTAGGAGCCTTTCGGACTTTGGAATCGTCGGCTGCGAATGCGCCGCAGCGGCCCATTTTTTACCGTCTTCTTGCCCCATAGCACCACTATGGGGCGGCGAATCCGGCAAAAACTGGTCTCGCCGGGGCGCATTCTCGCTTTCGACGCCCACAGTCCGACAGGCTCCTAGCAGCGCGCGCAGGCCCAGCACGACCAGCGCCCACCAGGCCGGCATGAGCCAGTTGACCTTGGAATTGGTGCGAAAGCTCACCGCCGTGAACAGCAGCAGCGGCACCAGCGCGCTCAAAAGCAGCAGCCAGCCCTGCGCGTCGAGCGTGCGCCGCAGCGCCGCGCGCACGCCGCTGCCGAGGCCGCGCAGCGCCACCCAGAACAGGTAGGGCGTGAGCACCACGAACTGCGTGAACACCAGCAGCAGGAAAAAGCGCGGCTTGAAGCGCCCCATCTCGCCCACGCGGCGGCTGCTCTGGAACGCGATCGAGGCCCAGTCGTGCTGCACATTCCACAGCACCACGGGCGAGAACACCGCCAAGGCCAGCAGCAGCGCCAGATACGGGTGCGGCGTGGCCAGCCAGTGGCGCTGGCGCGGCACGGCCAGCAGGTACAGCAGCGTGACGGGCACGAGCAGCGCGCCCGCGTATTTGCCCAGCCACGACAGCCCCAGGCACAGACCGGCCAGGTACCACCAGCGCGCCTGGCCCGTGACGCTCAGGCGCCAGAGGGCCCACAGCGTGGCGAGCCAAAAAAACATCAGCGGCCCGTCGGGCGAGGGGCCGAAGCCGTAGAACTCGTACAGCAGGCTCAGGTTGAGCGCGAGCAGCGACCAGAAAGTCAGCCGCCGGTCGCCCCACAGGTCTTGCAACAGCTTGGCCCACAACAGGTTCCAGCCCAGCGACCACACCACGGCGGCCAGCTTGACGCCAAACACCGTGGAGCCGACCACGGCCGTGCTCAGCCAGATCATGTAGCTGGCGAGGGGCGGGTGGTCGAAGTACGACAGATCGGGGAAGCGGCTCCAGGTCCAGTAGTAGGCCTCCTGCGGCAGCAGCGGCACGGTGGCCGCCATGAGCAGGCGCAAAAGCGTGAAGCCGATGATCAGCCAAAAAATGGCACGGCCTTCGGGGGCCGCAAAACTGCCGGCGTTGGGCAAAGAAGAAGCAGTAGACATGGCGAGCCCGCGATTATCGCCGGCGACGTTGGAGGCTGAAGCGGGGTGCTATCCCAATACCCGCCCCGGGTTCAGCATATTCTGCGGATCGAGCGCGCGTTTGAGTGCGCGCATCAGCCCCAGCGCCACGGGCGACTGGTATTGCTGCAATTGGCGCACTTTGAGCGCGCCCACGCCGTGCTCGGCCGAAAACGAGCCGCCGAACTGCGCCACGGCGTCATAGACGAGGGCGTTCACGCGCGCCTCGTGCGCCTGCAAAAAGGCCTGCGCGCCACAGCCCTGCGGCGCCTGTACGTTGTAGTGCAGGTTGCCGTCACCCAGGTGCCCGAAGGTGACCAGGCGGGCACCAGGCAACGCCCGCGCGAGCAGCGCGTCGGTGTGCGCGACGAAGTCTGCAATGCGCGAGATCGGCACGGCGATGTCGTGCTTGATGTTGAGCCCCTCCTTGGCCTGCGCGAGCGGGATGCCCTCGCGGACTTGCCACAGCTGCTGCGCCTGCGTGAGGTTTTCGGCAACCACGGCGTCGCTGATGCAGCCTTGCGCCAGCGCGGCCTCCATCAGCGCCTCGAAGCGCGCGCGGGCGTGGCCAGCGGATTCGCTGTCGGAGTTTTCGAGCAGCACGCACCAGGGCGCGTCGGCGCGCTCGGCGAAAGGCACGCGCAGTTGCGGCAGGTGCTGCTGCACCAGTTGCAGCGCAAAGCGGCCCATGGCCTCGAACGCCGTGAGTCCCGCGTCCAGGTGCTGGTGCGCGAGCGCGAGCAGCGCGACGGCGTGCGCGAGCGAAGGCACGGCGGCCCAGGCCGTGAGCTGGGCCGCAGGCTGCGGAAAGAGCTTGAGCGTGGCCGCGGTGATGATGCCCAGCGTGCCCTCGCTGCCGATGAACAGGTCGCGCAGGTCGTAGCCGGTGTTGTCCTTGCGCAGGCCGCGCAGGTCGCTCCAGACCTCGCCCTGCGCGGTCACCACTTCGAGGCCCAGGCACAGCTCGCGTGCGTTGCCGTAGCGCAGCACCTGCGTGCCGCCCGCATTCGTGGCCAGGTTGCCGCCTATGGTGCAGCTGCCTTCCGAGGCCAGCGAGAGCGGAAACAGCAGCCCGGCCTGCGCCGCGGCGGCCTGCACGGCGTGCAGCAGGCAACCGGCTTCGGCCGTGAGGGTGAGGTTGGCCGGGTCGATGGCGCGCACGGCGTTCAGGCGCGTGAGGCTCAGCACGATTTCGCGCCCCGAGGCGTCGGGCGTGGCGCCCAGCGACAAGCCGGTGTTGCCGCCCTGCGGCACGATGGGCGCGCCTGCTGTCGCGCAGGCGCGCACCACGGCGGCCACCTCCTGCGTGCTGGCCGGGCGCACCACGGCCAGCGCCTTGCCGCGCGCGCGCCGGCGCCAGTCTTGCTCCCAGGCGCTCAGGTCGCCTTCGGTGTGCACTTCGGCGGGGCCGACGATCTGGCGCAGCGTGGGGAGCAATTCAGACATGGATCATCCTGCGGCATCGAGAAATCAAGAAATGGAGCCCGCAGCCGCGCGCCGGGCATTGCGCAGGCGCAGACGCACGTGCAGCGCGCAGGCAGCAAAAAGCAGCAGGCACAGCGCCACCTCGCCGAGCGCGAGCCAGTTGCCCGGCGGGCGGTCGCTCCAGGCGCGCACCACGCCTTCGATGAAATACAGCCACAGCCCCAGGCTCAGCCAGCGGTAGGTGTACATGCGGTGTTTCAGCAGCCCGGCGAGTGGCACGCACAGCGGCAGCGCCTTGAGCGCGAGCCACGAGCCGCCCGGGCGCAGCGGCGCGAGCACCAGCTCCCAGGCCAGACACAGCACGATCAGCGCCAGCAGGCTGCCCACGGCAAGCCAGCGCGTCGCGGCCACGGTGGAGTCGGGCGCGGCAGGCGCAACGGCAGAGGGAGCGGCGGATGGCGTAGAGGAGGGGGAGGGCGCAGTCATCGGGCTGGCATCATATCGGGCATGAACTTGTCCTTCCAGGCGGCGCGGGCGCGCATGCGTGCCATTTCGAGCGGGTTCGCGCATTTTCCGTGGCGCAACACGCTGCAGACGCTGCGCGAGCGCTTTCACGAAGACCATCTCGCGCTCACCGCGAGCAGTTTGACCTTTACGTCCGTGCTCGCCCTGGTGCCCCTCATCACCGTGGCGCTCGCGGTGTTCACGGCCTTTCCGATGTTTGCCGAGCTGCAGAAGGTGCTGCAGCGCTGGCTCGTCGAGAGCCTGGTGCCCGAGAGCATCGCGCGCCAGGTGTTGGGCTACGTCACGCAGTTTTCCGCCAAGGCCAGCCGCCTGGGGGTGGTGGGCTTCAGCGGGCTATTGGTCACGGCGCTTGCGCTGATTTGGACCATAGACGGCACGCTCAACGCCATCTGGCGCGTGCGGCGCCTGCGCCCGCTGACGCAGCGCGTGCTCATCTACTGGGCCGGCCTCACGCTCGGGCCGCTGGTGCTCGGCGCGAGTCTGGCGCTCACCTCATATGTCATGTCGGCCTCGGGTGGGCTGGCCAAGTCCTTGCCTGCCGGCGTGCGCTTGCTGTTCGATTCGATCCAGTTCTTCATGCTTGCGGCGGGCATGGCGGCGCTGTACCGCTACGTGCCCAACACGCCCGTGAAGTGGCGTGACGCCTGGGCCGGGGGCCTGTTCGTCGCGGTCGGCATGGAGCTGGCCAAAAAGCTGCTGGCGCTGTATCTGAGCAAGGTGCCCACGTATTCACTGATCTACGGCGCGTTTGCCACGCTGCCGATTTTTTTGCTCTGGATCTACGTAGCCTGGCTCATCGTGCTGTTCGGCGCCGTGGTCGCGGCGTACCTGCCCGTGGTGCTCATGGGCGTGGCGCGGCACGGCGGCGGGCCGGGCTGGCCGTTCCAGCTCGCGGTGGAGGTGCTGCAGACCTTGCACGCGGTGCGCTGGCAGCCTGCCAAAGGCCTGCGCCTGAGCGAGCTCGCTCGCCGCCTGCGCGTGGACGCGCTGCAACTGGAGCCCGTGCTCGAGACCTTGCAGGCGCTCGACTGGGTCGGTCAGGTCAGTGACCCCACCCCCGACGGCGGCGGCGCCCCCAGCCTCGTGGAACTGCGCTACGTGCTGCTGGCCGACGTGCAGAGCACCCCGCTCGCACCTTTGCTGCAGCGCCTGCTGCTCGAGCGCACGGCGAGCGTAGAACCTCTGTGGCAGCGCGCGGGGCTGGGGGAGTTGATGCTGGGGGATGTGCTTTTGAAAGAATAGCTGAGGATGCTTGCTGGGGAAGCGTTGGGGCGGTTTTTATGGGGAATGGGCGATGCACAGGCGTGGGCAGAAAATAATTGGAGTCTGATTCCAGTTTTTACTCCGATCCGCTGAGGCTGCACGACCCATCACAGCGTATCCAACGGACTGGTAACACCCTTGCCGCCCTTGTTCAGTACGTGCGTGTAAATCATGGTGGTGGCAACGTCCGCATGCCCAAGCAGCTCTTGCAAGGTGCGGATGTCGTAACCTTGTTGCAGCAAGTGCGTGGCAAAGCTGTGGCGCAAAGTGTGCGGTGTGGCCGGCATTGGCAATGCCCGCAGCCTGCACGGCACGTTTCATCGCACGCTGTAGCAATTTTTCGTCCATGTGGTGGCGCCGCTCGGTCCCGCTGCGCGGATCGATGCTGTAGCTGCCTGACACAAACACGTACTGCCATGCCCATTGCGTGGGCGCGTTCGGATATTTGCGCGCCAGCGCGTCGGGCAAAAACACCTCGGCCATGCCCTTGGCCAGGTCATCGTCGTACAAGCGGCGGCGCCAGCGCAGATGTTCCTGCAGCGGTCCGTGCAGCGTTTGCGGCAGCATGGTCACGCGGTCCTTGCCGCCCTTGCCATCACGCACCAACACCTCGCTGCGCTCAAAATCGACATCCTTGACACGCAGGCGCACCACCTCCATCAGCCGCATGCCCGTGCCGTACAGCAAGCGGGCCATCAGGCCATGCGCGCCCTGCATGCGCTCCGGCACAGCGGCCACTTCCGTGGGGGTCAGCACCACCGGCAAACGGGCAGGCCGCTTGGCGCGCACCATGTCCTGCATCCAGGGCAAGTCCTGGCCCAGTACCTCACGATACAAAAACAACAAGGCTGACAAGGCCTGATTCTGGGTGGAGGACGAAACTTGGCCGTTGACAGCCAGGTGCGTCAAAAACGCCTCCACCTCGGCAGCCCCCATATCCGCAGGGTGACGCTTGCCATGGAATAGGATGAACCGCTTCGCCCAATGGACATACTGGCGCTCCGTACTGAAGCTATAGTGCTTGACACGCACCTTGCTTCGCAGTTGGTCCAGCAGTTTGGGCGGTGGCGTGGTGTTTGCTGGCATATACTGGCCGCAGAGGTGTGCTACAAGTGGACTTCTCTTTGGGAAGATTGTGTTATTCACCGAATTTTTGAATGAGTATACGCCGCTTGCGGCGTATACT
>CAVPUD010000100.1:0-5513 GCA_963708545.1 uncultured beta proteobacterium
GGCAAGACCAACCCCGACGCCCCCAAGCACTCGCAGCAAAGCATGATCCTCGTGCCGGCCAATACGCCCGGCCTCAAAATCTTGCGCCCGCTCAACGTGTTTGGCTACGACGACGCGCCGCACGGCCACGTCGAAATGGTGTTCGACAACGTGCGCGTGCCGGCGTCCAACATCCTGCTCGGCGAGGGTCGCGGCTTCGAGATCGCACAGGGGCGCCTGGGGCCGGGGCGCATCCACCACTGCATGCGCCTCATCGGCCTGGCCGAGCGCGCGCTCGAGCTGATGTGCAAGCGCACCAGCTCGCGCCTGGCGTTCGGCAAGCTGGTGTCGCAGCAAACCGTGACGCAGGAGCGCATCGCCGAGGCGCGCTGCAAGATCGACATGGCGCGACTGCTCACACTCAAGACCGCGTGGCTCATGGACGTGGCGGGCAACAAGGTGGCCAAGACCGAAATCGCGATGATCAAGGTCGTCGCGCCCAACATGGCCTGCCAAGTGATCGACTGGGCCATACAGGCGCACGGCGCCGGCGGGCTGTGCGACGACTTTCCGCTCGCCTATGCGTATTCGACCGCGCGCACGTTGCGCTTTGCCGATGGCCCCGACGAAGTGCACCGCAACGCGATCGCCAAGTGGGAGCTGGGCAAATACGCGCCCGCCCTGCGCGACACGCCGCCGCCCGTCACGCGCGGCTACTGAGCGCAACGCTCAAGTCGGGGGCGCGTCGCTCAGACATGCCCCCAATACAGCAAGGCATCGCGCCCCTCGACGGACAGCGTGACCTTCGCGCCCACGGGCAGCAGCACTTTGGTCGGCACATGGCCAAACGGCAGGCCCGTGAGCACGGGCGCGTCGATGCGGCTGCGCAACCAATCGACCACCGATTGCAGTTTGTAGCCCTTGTCGTGCGGCGCGAGCTTGTAGCCCGTGAACTGACCCAGCAACACGGCCTTCTGCCGCGCCAGCACGCCAGCGTAGAGTAGCTGGGTGAGCAGGCGCTCGATGCGGTACGGGTGCTCGTTCACGTCTTCGAGGAACAAAATCCCGCCCTGCACCTGCGGAAAGTACGGCGTGCCCACGAGCGACGCGAGCACGGCCAGATTGCCGCCCCATAGCACGGCGTCTTCGACCAGCAATTGCGCATCGTTCGCCTGCGCACCCACTTTTGCGACCGCCGAACTGCGCTCGCGCGGCAGGCGCCAGCCCGCGCCCTCGCCCTGGCCTTGCAGCAGGTCGTCGAAGCAGGCCAGCATGATTTCGTCGGGCTCGCCCGCCACGCCAAAGTCCGCCGTGAGCGCCGGGCCGGCCCAGCTCACGGCACCGGTCTGCGCGAGCAGCGCGCTTTGCAAGGCTGTGAAGTCGCTCATGCCGACGAAGCGCGTACCGCGCGCCACGGCCTGCGCCACTTCGGCGTAGCGTATGCCGGGCAGGATACGCGTGAGGCCATAGCCACCGCGGGCGATCAGGGCCAGGTCGGCGCCGCTGGCCGCAGCGCGGTGCAGCGCAGCCAGGCGCGTGGCGTCATCACCGGCAAAGCGCGTGTCGCGCGCGAGCGCGTCGGGATCGACCTCGACCTCGTGGCCGAGCGTGCGCAGGCGCGCGATGCCGCGCCGAAAGGCGGCCTTGTCGAGCACGGCGCTTGAAGGGGCATAGATGTAGATCCGGCGCGCACTGGGCGTATGTGCGGCGTGGTCATGCGGCGCATGCGTGGCAGCCTCGGAATGGGGGGAAGGTGCGGGAGACAAAACGCTCGACCCCGGCGGGCCGCTCCATGGAAAAGATCAGGCGGCGAAGTATTCCACAGCCTGCGCAGCCAAGGCGGCGCCGGGCTCGAAAGCGCTGGGGAGGCCCAGCACCCGCTGGCGCGGCAGTGCCTCCTTGCAGGCTTGGGCCGCAGCAGCGGGCTCATGCCACTTGCGCCAGGCGCGCAGCGCCGCACAGTAGCCTGGGTCGGGAAAAGGCGCGTCGTAGGCGGCCCAATTTTCCACCGCTGTCGCGCGCACAGCGTGGGCGTGCACATCGGCTGCGACCTGCCCCAGCGCAGGCTTGGCGTGGCGCGCCAGCCAACGGCCCGGCACCGAAGCGAGCAGCTGCCCGCCCCAGCTTCCCTGCAAAACCAGCACCCCCTCAAAGCGCCCTGGCAGTGCCTCGAGCAATTCGGGCCCCAGCCAAGCCGCCGAGCCATGCAGTACCAACACGGCCCGCGCGATGTCCAGGCGCTCGACCAGCTCCTGCAGTATCTGGCGGTGCCATGGCAACGAATGCAATTGCTCTTTCTTGGGTTTGTCGCTCTTGCCAAAACCGATCAAGTCCGGCACAACCACGCGGTCGCCCGTAGCCAGAAACACCGGGATCATGTGGCGGTACAGGTAGCTCCAGCCGGGGCTGCCGTGCAGGCACAACCAAGTGCGCGTCGTTACAGAACAGGCTTGCGGCCCGAGATCAAGGTAGTGCAAACGCAGGCCGCCCAGCGCGGGCAGGTCACTGACATAGCGCGGCTCCCACGGGTAAGCGGGCAGATCAGTAAAGCGCTCGGGCGACGTGCGCAGGGCATCGTCGCGCAAAGGATGCGCGGCCACGGCCTGCGCGCGCTGCTCGTCGCGCCGCTGCGCGAAAAAACCGCGCAAAAGCGCTGCGCACTCGTACGCGAGCACACCACCCTGCAACTGTGTCTGGTGGTTGAGCGCGGGCTGCGCAAACAGGTTCAGCACCGAGCCGGCGGCACCGGTCTTGGGGTCGGCGGCACCGAACACCACGCGGGCCAGGCGCGCGTGCAGCATCGCACCGCTGCACATCGCGCAAGGCTCGAGCGTGACGTACAGCGTGCAGCCGTCGAGCCGGTAGTTGCCCAGGCGCTGCGCCGCGGCGCGCAAGGCAACGATCTCGGCGTGCGCGCTCGGGTCGTGCGCGGTGATGGGCGCATTGCGCCCCGTGGCGATCAACTCGCCCTCCTTGACCACGACGGCCCCCACCGGCACCTCGCCCGCCTGCACCGCCGCGTGCGCCTGCGCAAGCGCGAGGCGCATCCAGTGCGCATCCTGCGAACGCATGTCGATTGCTTCCATAAAAGTAGCTGCCTGTGCTTTAAATATAAGGGGAAAATGCCGATTTGACTATGATTTTTGGGTCAACGAGCGTCCTCTGGCATGGGCCGGGGCTGCGTCAGTTCCTGCACCTGCTGCTGCACCTGCTGCTCCATTTGGCGCGGCGTCTGCGCTGCAGCGCCCGGCTGCGCCGGCACAGACTGGGCCGCTGGCGATGGCCCCCGCAGCGCGGCAAACTGCTGGCGCGCCAGCAAGGCCACCAAAGCAAGCGCGACGAGCAAGGCAAATAAAGTAAAAACACTTCGCATCTTTTCGACACCCCAAAAAACATTACCAGATTGTTACGACAGCCCCCATGTATCTTGACAAGGCTGTGTCAGCCTTTACGGCACGTGCTGCGTTAAGCAGCTACTCTCAGGAGATTTTCATGCGCAACATGGCGATTGTTTCCGCTCTGGCCCTCATGGGCACAGTAGCCGCGGCCCAAGAGCAGGCCAAGGTAATTTCCTCCACGCCCGTCATTCAGCAGGTGGCCATCCCGCAGCAGGTGTGCAGCAACGAAACCATCTACAACAGTAACGCCCAACCCTCGGGCGCAGGTGCAGTGCTCGGTGCGCTCGCGGGCGGCGCCGCCGGCAACACCATAGGCAACGGCGGCGGACGCGCAGCGGCCACCGCGGTGGGCATCATAGGCGGCGCCCTGCTTGGCAACGCAGTGGAAGGCAATGCCCATCCGGCACAGCAGAACGTGCAGCGCTGCACCACCGAAACCCGTTACGAAAACCGCACCATGGGCTATGACGTGGTCTATGAATACGCGGGGCGCCGCTACACCACGCGCATGCCCTCGGACCCGGGCGCGACAATTCCCGTCATGGTGCAGCCGGTGATCAGCACGCCCCCGCCGGCAAACTACCCCGCGCCGACGCAGCAGGCACCCAGCTACTACCCTCCGGCCTCCGGCCCGCAAGGGACATACACGCCCGCTCCCTTGTCCTACCACCAGCCTTACTACCCGTCGTGGACGCCGTGGTATGCGGCCATGCCCGCCATCACGCTGCAACTGGGCTATGCCAACATCCGTTCGGGTGGGCACGGGCACCGACACTGAGCCACGCAAGGCGGAACAAACACCGCGCCCCCCGCAGAGAGCGCAACGCGCCTGCGCAGTCCCGGCATCGGGCTGGCTCGTGGTTTCGTCTTGCGCCCCTCCCCTACAATCGCGCGTTTGTTCTGCTCTTTGCCTTGCGCCCCCATGACCACCGAGAAAATCGACGGCGTCAGCGTCGCCACCCAAGCCAGCGTCTATTTCGACGGCAAATGCATCAGCCACACCATCACCCTGCCTGATGGCACGCGCAAGTCTGTGGGCGTGATTCTGCCCGCGACGCTCACCTTCCAGACCGGCGCACCCGAGACCATGGAATGCGTCGCAGGGGGCTGCGAATACAAGCTTGCGGGCAGCGACACCTGGCTGCGCTCGGGCCCCGGCGACACATTCAGCATCCCCGGCAATTCCTCGTTCGACATTCGCGTCAGCGAGGCCTATCACTACATTTGCCATTTCGGCTGAAACCCCGCACCCGTTCAATCCCATGGCAACGATCCTCCAAGACCTGCCTGTCGGCCAGAAGGTCGGCATCGCCTTTTCGGGCGGCCTCGACACCAGCGCTGCGCTGCTGTGGATGCAGCGCAAGGGCGCCCTTCCCTATGCCTACACCGCGAACCTGGGCCAGCCCGACGAGCCCGACTACGAAGCCATCCCGCGCAAGGCGCTCGAATACGGCGCCCGCAAGGCCCGCCTGATCGACTGCCGCACACAGCTCGCGCACGAGGGCATTGCCGCGCTGCAGGCGGGCGCCTTTCACATCTCCACCGCGGGGCTGACCTATTTCAACACCACGCCGCTGGGGCGCGCCGTCACGGGCACCATGCTCGTGGCCGCGATGAAAGAGGACGACGTCCATATCTGGGGCGACGGCAGCACCTACAAGGGCAACGACATCGAGCGCTTTTACCGCTACGGCCTGCTGACCAACCCGGCACTCAAGATCTACAAGCCCTGGCTCGACCAGAAGTTCATCGACGAACTCGGCGGCCGCAAGGAGATGAGCGAATTCCTCATCGCCAACGGCTTCGACTACAAGATGAGCGCCGAAAAGGCCTACAGCACCGACAGCAACATGCTGGGCGCCACGCACGAAGCCAAAGACCTCGAATACCTGAACTCCGGCATCCGCATCGTCAATCCCATCATGGGCGTGCCCTTCTGGCGCGAGGACTGCAAGGTGTTGGCCGAGGAAGTCAGCGTGCGCTTCGAAGAAGGCCAGCCCGTAGCGCTGAACGGTGTCGAGTTCAACGACCCGGTAGCGCTGATCCTCGAAGCCAACCGCATCGGCGGACGCCACGGCTTAGGGATGAGCGACCAGATCGAAAACCGCATCATCGAAGCCAAGAGCCGCGGCATCT
>CAVPUD010000101.1:0-31574 GCA_963708545.1 uncultured beta proteobacterium
AAGATTGAGCAGGCCCTTGCCCCAAAAACGCTGGTAGCGCGTGAGCGCAAAGGCCGCGAACGTGCCGAGCACGATGGAGGCGCTGGCCGTCACCAGCGCCACCTTGAGCGACAGCCACAGACTGCTGAGCACGGCTTCGTCGTGCATCGTCTCGGCGTACCAGCGCAGCGTCCAGCCGCCCCACAGCGTGACCATGCGCGAGTCGTTGAACGAATAGACGACCAGCACCACGATGGGCAGGTAGAGGAACAGATAAACGAGCGCCATCCAGAGCGTGGACAAAGGCAGTAGGCGCTTGGGTTTCATGATGCCGCCTCCATGACCTTGGTCTGGTAGCGGTTGAAGATCGCGATGGGCACGAGGATGAGCAGCACCATCACGATGGTCACCGCCGCGGCGCGCTGCCAGTCGAGGTTGAGGAAGAACTCGTTCCACATCACGCGGCCGATGTTGAGCACCGAGGGGCCGGCGAGCAGTTCGGGAATCACGTATTCACCCACTGCGGGGATGAACACGAGCAGCGAGCCCGCGATGATGCCCGCGCGCGACAGCGGCACGGTCACGAGCCAGAAGGTCTTGAGCGGCGTCGCACCCAGATCGGCCGCGGCTTCGAGCAAGCGACCGTCGAGCTTCACGAGCGTCGCATAGAGCGGCAGGATCATGAACGGGATGTAGCCATACACCATGCCGACCATGAACGAGAAAGTGGTGAACATCATGCGCAACGGTGTGTCGATGATGCCGGCCCAGAGCAGAAACTGGTTCACCAGGCCGTTGATGTCGAGCAGGTTCTTCCAGGCGTAGATGCGGATCAGGAAAGAGGTCCAGAACGGCAGCATCACGAGCATCAGCAAGGCCGGGCGCACGGAAGGGTTGGAGCGCGCGAGAAAGTATGCGAACGGGTAGCCGATCACCAGGCACAGCAGCGTGGTGAGCAGCGCATAGCCGATCGAGGACAGGTAGGTCAGCAGGTAGAGCTGGTCGCGCAGCAGTGCAGAAAAAGCGCTGAAGCGCAACTGGATGTGCAGCACTTCGTCCTGGAAAGAGGCCAGCGGTTCGAAGCCCACGCCCAGCTCGTTGCTTGCCGACAGGCTGATCTTGAGCAGGATGAGAAAGGGCGCGAGCAGGAACGCCACGAACCAAAGCTGCGGCAAGGCAATGACGGCCAGGCGCCCGCGGTTGAAAAACCGCCTGCGCCGGCGCACTTCAGGGGGCTGGACATCTTCCATCGCAAGTCCCTTTACTCGGCAATGACCATGGGCGCGGTTTCCGACCACTGCGCCGTCACGGCGTCGCCCACCTCGAACGGCTCGGCATGGCGGTCGGTGTTCGCAACCGTGACGCGCAGGCGCCGCTGGTTGGGCAACTGCAGTTCGTAGGCCGTGTAGCTGCCCATGTACGAGCGCGCGGCGATCTGTCCTTGCACGGCGTTGCTGGATACCTCCTGGTGGCCGTTCTGGAGCGTGATTTTTTCCGGGCGCAGCGCCACCACCAGCGCCATGCCCAGCGGGCCCGTAATGCCGTGACCGATGCGAAACAGCACTTCATCGGTCTGCACCTCGCAGTAATCGGGCTCGTCGGTCACGAGCCGGCCCTCGAACAGGTTCACGTTGCCGATGAAGTCGGCCACGAAGCGGTTCTTGGGGTGCTCGTACAACTCACTGGGGGTTCCCAGCTGCAAAAAGCGCCCCTCGCGCATCACGGCGATGCGGTCGGCCATGGTCATGGCTTCTTCCTGATCGTGCGTGACCAGCACGCAGGTGACACCGACTTTGCGCAGGATGTTGACGATTTCGAGCTGGGTGCGCTCGCGCAATTTTTTGTCGAGCGCCGCGAGCGGCTCGTCGAGCAGCAGCAGCTTGGGTCGTTTGGCCAGGCTGCGCGCGAGCGCCACGCGCTGCTGCTGCCCGCCCGAGAGCTGGTGCGGCTTGCGCTTGGCGTAGGGACGCAGCTGCACGAGGTCGAGCATTTCTTCGACGCGCTGCGTCAGCGCAGTCTTTTCCATACCGTCGCGCCGCAGGCCGAATGCGATGTTGTCGAACACCGTGAGGTGCGGAAACAGCGCGTACGACTGGAACATCATGTTGATCGGCCGCTCGTAGGGCGGCAGCTCGGTGATGTCCTCGCCCGCGAGAAAGACGCGCCCGCTGGTCGGCGCCTCGAAGCCCGCGAGCATGCGCAAAAGTGTGGATTTGCCGCAGCCCGAGGAGCCGAGCAGCGCAAAAATTTCGCCACGGGCGATGTCCAGGTCGATCTCGTGGACCGCGACGACTTCGCCGAAGCGTTTGGCCACGGCCGCGATGCGCAAAAAAGCCTCGTCGGCTTTTGCAGCGGTGGCGGCTGCAGTGCTGGTTTGTGCCATGGTGTGACTTCGTGATCCCATCCCGTGCAGGTGGCTGCCGGTTCGGCTGCGTGCGCAAAGCCCTGCCGCACACCCGCGCCCGAGCGCGGCAGCCACCCCTCTTTTTCTTTTCTTCTTTTCTTACAGCCCCGTCTTGAACTTGGTGTAGAGGCGCGTCACCAGACGGCGCTCCTCGCTGCTATAGACCTTGGGCGCAATGAGCTTGCCCATCATCTCGGGCGTAAGAAAGACGTAGTCGTTGTCTTTCACGCGCGGCAACACGAACGGGATGGATGCGGGCACCGGGTTGGCGTAATACACGGTATTGGAATCGGCCGCGACGACTTTGGGCTGCAGTCGGTAGTTGATGAATTTGTGCGCATTCTCGGCGTGCTTGGCATCGGCAGGGATGGCCATGGTGTCGATGAAGATCACCGCGCCGTGCGTGGGCGGGAAGACCTTGATGTTCACGCCGTTCTTGGCTTCCTTGGCGCGGTGCGCGGCAATGCCCATGTCGCCCGACCAGCCGAGCGAGGCACAAAGGTTGCCACCCGCGAGGTCGTTGATGTAGCCGCTCGAGGAGAGCTGGCTCACGTTGGGGCGGATTTTTTGCAGCATGTCCCAGGCCTTCTGGTAGTCGGCCGGTTTGTTGCTGTTTTGCGGGATGCGCAGGTAGTTGAACGCCGCCTCCATGATGTCGCCGCCCGAATCGAGGAACGAGATACCGCAACTTTTGAGCTTGTTGGCGTACGTGGGGTTGAAGATCAATTCAAAAGGGTTGTCGGGCATGGGCGTGTCGCCCAGGGCCTTCTTGACCTTGTCCACGTTGATCCCCACGGTGGTGTAGCCCCACATCCACGGAACCAGGTATTTGTTGCCCGGATCGACGGCCGCAAGCTGCTTCATCAACTCAGGGTCGAGGTTTTGGTAATTCGGAATCTTGGACTTGTCGATCGGCTGGAACAAACCACCCTTGAGTTCGATGGCAGCCCAATTCGACGAAGGCACGACGATGTCGTAGCCGGTGTCTCCGGCAACCAGCTTGGCAAACAGCGTCTCGTTCGAGTCGAAGGTGTCGTAGCGCACCTTGATGCCGGACTGTTTTTCGAAGTCCGGGACCGTGGTCGGGGCGATGTAGTCCGACCAGTTGTAGATGTTCAGCACCTTGTCTTGGGCCTGCGCGGGCGCTGTCGCAAACACGGCCAACGCCGCCGCGCTCACCGCGAAGACGCCCAGCAATTTGCGCGCCAACGATGGTTTGGGTTTCTTGCCAGCCGGAAGCGGCCGGGGGATGCATATAGAACGAGACATCGAAGCTCCTCCAAAAAGGAAAAGGGGTGGGACGGCAAAAAGCATGCAATAGAAATGCCAGGGCGGGTTTATAGCAGCCCGTCCGCACGCAAACCAGCCAGTGTGTCATCCAAACTACGGCGGATGCGACGCACCATTTCGTCGATGTCCTCGTGCGTCATGACGAGCGGCGGCGCGATGATCATGCGCTCTTCGACGGCGCGCATCACCACGCCGTTTTGGAAGCAATGGTCACGGCAGCGGTAGCCCACGCCGAGCTCGGCGTCGAACAGCGTGCGGCTGGCCTTGTCCTTGTAGAGCACCAGCCCGGCCACCATGCCCAGCGACTGCACATCGCCCACGAGCGGATGGTCGGCAAGCGTGCCGAAAGCGCGCTCCAGATAGCGCGCCAGGTCTTGCGCCACGCGCTCGACCACGCCCTCGGCGCGCATGGCCTGCACATTGGCCAAGGCGACGGCGCAGCAGGTCGGATGGCCCGAATACGTGAAGCCATGCTGGAACTCGCCACCGCGCTCGATCAATACCTGGGCGATGCGCTCGCCCACGAGCACACCGCCCAGCGGCAGATAGCCCGAAGTAACGCCCTTGGCAAAGGTGATGAGGTCGGGCCGCGTGCCTATGTGCGGGTGTTGGCAGCCAAACCAGTGGCCCAGGCGCCCGAAGCCGCAAATCACCTCGTCGGAAACGAGCAGGATGCCGTAGTGGTCGCAGATGCGCTGGATTTCGGGCCAGTAGCTCGCAGGCGGGATGATGACGCCGCCCGCGCCCTGCACCGGCTCGCCGATGAAGGCGGCAACGTTTTCGGGGCCCAGCTCGCGGATCTTGGCTTCGAGCCACGAGGCCGCGCGCAGGCCAAAGTGCTCGGCGCTCTCGCCCGCGTGGCCATGCTGCAGCTGGTAGGGCTGGTCGATGTGCACGATGCCGGGAATCGGCAGGTCGCCCTGTGCGTGCATGCCGCTCATGCCGCCCAGCGAGGCGCCGCCCAGCGTGCTGCCGTGGTAGGCGTTGCGCCGGCTGATGATGGTCTTGCGCCGGGGCTGGCCCATCAAGTCCCAATAGCGGCGCACCAGGCGGATGATGGTGTCGTTGCCCTCGGAGCCCGAATTGGTAAAGAACACGTGCTGAAAGCCGGGCGGCGCGATCTCGGTCAGCAAGGCGGCGAGCTCGATTGCCGGCACCGTGGTGGTTTTGAAGAAGGCGTTGTAAAACGGCAGGGTCTGCATTTGCCGCGCTGCGGCATCGACGAGGTCTTGCCGGCCGTAGCCTAGGTTCACGCACCACAGGCCCGACATGCCGTCGATGATCTCGTTGCCGTCGGAGTCCCAGATGCGCACGCCCTCGCCGCGCACGATGATGCGCGTGCCGCTGGCGTTGAGGCTTTGCGTGTCGGTGAAGGGGTGCAGATGGTGCGCGGCATCTTGCGCGCGCAGCGCGGC
Source organism: uncultured beta proteobacterium (assembly GCA_963708545.1). Classification (GTDB taxonomy): domain Bacteria; phylum Pseudomonadota; class Gammaproteobacteria; order Burkholderiales; family Burkholderiaceae_C; genus Extensimonas. The sequence goes on from CAVPUD010000101.1 coordinate 5,089, forward strand.
GGTATCGAAGCGGGGCAGGTCGGAAGATGGCATGGAGAGCTCCAGCAGACAGGAAAATGGCGTGGCGCGTCAGAAGGTGTTCATGCCTTCTCAGACATGCAGCAGCAGGTGCTCGCGCTCCCAGGGGCTGATGACCTTCATGAACTCGGCGTATTCGCTCATCTTCACGGCCTTGTAGATGCCGCAAAAGCGCTTGCCCAGCAGCTGCGCGACTTCGGGCACCTCGTCGAGCAAGCGCACCGATTCGGACAGGCTTTGCGGCAGCGGCGTGGCATTGGGGTGGTTGTAGGCGTTGCCCGTCATTTCTGGCAGCGCCTCGATTTTTTCCATCATTCCGAGGTAGCCGCAGGCCAAGCTCGCGGCCAGGGCCACGTAAGGGTTGGCGTCGGCGCCAATCACGCGGTTTTCCACGCGCCGGTTGGCGGCGTTGGAGTTGGGCACGCGTATGCCCACGGTGCGGTTGTCGGCGCCCCATTCGACATTGGTCGGCGCGGCCGTGTTGGCCACGAGGCGACGGTACGAGTTCACGTAGGGCGCCAGGAATGCCATCACGTAAGGGATGTATTTCTGCAAGCCGCCGATGTAGTGGAAGAACTGCGCCGAGGGCGTGCCATCGGAGTTGCTGAAGATGTTGCGCCGCGTGCCGCGCTCGACCACGCTTTGGTGCACGTGCATCGCGCTGCCGGGCTCGCCCGCCATGGGCTTGGCCATGAAGGTAGCGAACATGTTGTGCCGCATCGCGGCCTCACGGATCGTGCGCTTGAAGAAAAACACCTTGTCGGCCAGGTCGAGCGGGTTGCCGTGCAGGAAGTTGATCTCCATCTGTCCCGCGCCGATTTCATGGATCAAGCGTATCGACGTCGAGGTCCATCGCGTCGCAGTAGTCGTAGATGTCCTCGAACAGCGGATCGAACTCGTTGACGGCGTCTATGCTGTAGTGCTGGCGCGAGGTCTCGGCGCGGCCCGAGCGGCCTATGGGCGGGCGCAGCGGCTGGTCGGGGTCGGTGTTCTTGTCCACGAGGTAGAACTCGAGCTCGGGCGCGACCACGGGCTCCCAGCCCTGCGCATGGAACAGCTCTATGACTTTTTTGAGCACGGTGCGCGGCGCGTAATCGACGGGCGCGCCGTCCTTGAAGTAGCAATCGTGGATCACCTGCGCCGTAGGGTCGGTAGCCCAGGGCACGACGCGCGCGGTGCTCGGGTCTGGCACGAGGTTCATGTCGCGGTCGGTGTTCGCGATCAAGGTGTCGAGCTGCGGATCGTCGGGCCAGTTACCCGTCACTGTGAGGCCGATGATGCTCTCGGGCAGGCGCATGCCGCGGTCTTCGGTGAATTTGTTGCGCGGCAGGATTTTGCCGCGCGCCACGCCCGTGAGGTCGGGCACCAGGCATTCGATCTCGGTGATGCGCCGCTCGTTGAGCCAGCGTTCGAGGTCATTGAAAGTCCAGTGTTTGCGGCCATCCAAAGATGTGTTGATGGTGTTTGATTCAGAAGTCATGGTCGTGCCTGCAAAGAAAAACGGGGGTCAGTGGCGAGGTCAATGTGCGGCGCCGCGCTGGGCATAACGCCTGCACGCATCGCCGAAAGCGGCAAACAGTTTGCGCGAGACTGGGTCCTGCGCCGCGCGCCATTCAGGGTGCCACTGCACGGCCAGCAAAAAGCCCGGCGCACTGCGGTGGCGGTAGGCCTCTATGAGCCCGTCGGGCGCAGTGGCTTCGGCGACCAGGTCGGGCGCGAGCCTGTCTATGCCCTGTCCGTGCAGGCTGTTGACCTGCCAGGTCGAGGTGCCCAGCAGGGTCTCGAGCCAGCCGCCGGGCGTGGCGTGCACGGCGTGCGTGGGGGCGTATTGCGCGTCGATGTCGGCGTCTGCGTCCTCGCGGTGGTCGGCGTAGCCGGGCGTGCGGTGCACCTCTTGCAGCAAGGTGCCGCCGAGCGCGACGTTGACCTCCTGAAAGCCGCGGCAGATGCCGAACACGGGCACGCCGCGCGCAATCGCCGCGCGGATCAGCGGCAAGGTGGTGGCATCACGCGCCGGGTCGGCCGGCGAGTCGGGGCGCGTGAGCGCATGGCCATAGTGGTGCGGCTCGATGTTCGAGGGTGAACCCGTGAAGACGATGCCGTGCACGCGCTCCAGCAGCGCATCCAGCGGCAGCCGTGCCCCGAGCGCCGGCAGCAACAAGGGCAGACAGCCCGAAAGATCGAACACCGGGTCCACGTATTTCTGCGTGACCGCGTAGGTCGGGTGGCCGGCCAGCATCTTGAGGTCGGTGGACACGGCCACCAAGGGGGTCTCTGTCGTCATGTCGTTCACGTTCGAAGGTGCGTGGACAAATTCTCGTACAAGCCAAAAAACCCAGGGTTTCCCACTGGTGACGAAGACTACGTGATTCCAATGTAAGTGAAATATGGGCACTTACGGCAGAGCCACTATGGCCTTTTACGATGGTGTCTTGTAGCGCGCCAGTCGCCGAGCCATCGTCCCGCGTCCTAATGAACAATCTGGCTGGACTTACGCAAACAAGGATGCAGCGAGGTGTTTTTCCATGGGACGAACGCCTTGCCTAACCCCGATTTGCGTAAGTCGAGTCTGAGTTAAAGAGCATCGCGCAGCCGATACCAGGCCATCGCGAGCACGAGCAAGGGCGTGCGCAGCCAGTCCCCGCCCGGAAACGGCCTATGCTGCAAACGTGCAAAAAGGTCGAAGCGCTGCGCCTGCTCGCGGATCGCCTCGGCCGCGAGCTGACCCGCGAGCCCCGTGAGCGCCAGCCCGTGCCCCGAAAAGCCTTGCAGATAAAGCACATCGGGCGCGAGCCGGCCGAAGTCGGGCGCACGGTTCATGGTGATGTCAACGAACCCGCCCCAGGCGTGCGTGACGCGCACGTCATGCAGCTGCGGAAACACGCGCAGCATGCTGCGGCGCATGGTCGCGGGCAGGTCGGGCGGTGACACCGTCGAGTAACTCACGCGCCCGCCGAACAGCAGCCTATCGTCGGCGGACAGGCGGTAGTAGTCGAGCACGAATTGGTTGTCGCTCACGCAGGCGCGGCTCGGGATCAGCGCGGCGGCGCGCTCGGTACCCAAAGGCTCGGTGGCGATGATGTAGGTGCCCACGGGCATGATGCGGCGCGCGAGCGCGGGCGCCACGCGCCCCAGGTGCACGTTGCCCGCAAGCAGCACGAAGCGCGCGCGTACTTCGCCCTGCGCGGTGCGCACCCGCGCCCTGCTTCCGCCCGCCGCCGCGGCCGCCTGCACCTGTACGGCTTCGCTGCCCTCGAAAATCTGCGCCCCTGCCGCACGCGCCGCGCGCGCGATGCCCAAGGTGTAATTGAGCGGATGCACGTGGCCGCTCACAGGGTCGAACACGCCTGCCACGTAGCGCTCGCTCTGGACTTGCGCGCGCGTCTGCGCCTCGTCCAGCCAGCGCAGGTGCGCGGCGTCGTAGTGCGTCTGCATGTGCTCGTACCACGCGCGCAAGGCGCGCGCCTTGGCGGGGCGCACGGCCAGCGTCAGCGCGCCGTCCGTCCAGTCGCAGGCGATGGAGTGCGCGCGGATGCGCGCGCGCATCAAGTCCAGCGCTTCGAGCGACATCGCCCAGGCCTGGCGCGCGGCCTCGCGCCCGAGCTGGCGCTCGAAAGGCTCCATCTCGCTCGCATAGCCCGCGAGTGCCTGCCCGCCGTTGCGCCCCGACGCGCCCCAGCCCACTTGCTGCGCTTCGAGCAGCACCGTCTGCATGCCGGCGCGCGCGAGCTCGAGCGCCGCGGACAGCCCCGCGAGCCCGCCGCCCACGATGCACACGTCGGCCTGCACCGTGCCCGCAAGCGCCCGGCCGCGCTCCCAAGGCTGCGCGCTGTCCTGGTAGTACGAGCGCGCGAGCAGGGCCTGTGCCTGCGGTTCGAGCCGCATCATGGCCGGCCCCCATGCGCTGGCATCGCCGCCAGCCGCGCGCACAGGTAAGTCCACACCAGCACCGCGGCAGCGTTGGCCGTGAGCTCGGCATGGTCGTAGGCCGGTGCCACCTCCACGCAGTCCATGCCCACGAAGGGCAGGTCGAGCGCGCACAAGCCTTCGAGCAGCGTCAGCGCCTGGCTCGTGCTGAGGCCGCCGGGCTCGGGCGTGCCCGTGCCGGGCGCAAAGGCCGGGTCCAGGCAATCGATGTCGAAGCTCAGGTACACCGGGGCGCCGCTTGCGCGCAGGCGCGCGGCGATCTCGGCGATGAGCGGATCGAGCGCCGCGCCGTCGCGCCCACGCAGCTCGCGCGCCGTGCAGATGCGCCCGCCACGCTGCGCCACGTACTCGCGCGCCGCGCGCTGCGCCGCCGAGCGGATGCCGATCTGCACGAAGGCGCTGGGCACGACCAACCCCTCCTCCATGGCCTCGTAAACCCAGGTGCCGTGGCCCGAAGGCTCGCCGAAATGGTCGCTCCAGGCGTCGCAATGCGCGTCGAAGTGCAGCACCGCGAGCGGCCCGTGCACGGCGCGCGCGGCGCGCAGCAGCGAGAGCGTGATCGAGTGGTCGCCGCCCAGCCACACCATGTGCTGCGCGCGCAGCAGGGCCTCGGCTCGTGGCTCGAGCGCCGCGCGTAGCGCCGCCAGGCTGGTGTTGGGCAGCGCCAAGTTGCCGTGATCGACGATCTGCCCGGCCGGCGAAAGATCGAACAGCGGGTGCGTGGCGTCGCACAGCATCAGGCTGGCCTGGCGGATCGCCGCAGGGCCGAAGCGCGCGCCGGGGCGGTAGGTCACGGCGCCGTCCCAGGCGATGCCCGCTATGCCAAAAGGAGCTGCTTGCCCAGGTGGGACGTGCGCTGAGGCCAAAAAAGATGCTTGATCCAAAAAAGCGAAGCCGTGCTGGGTCATGGCAAGGAGTGAAGTGAAAAGCAATGGCGGATGCCGCCGGGTGCAGTGCAGCATAAAGGCACTGGCGCGCGCGCCATGGTGCCAATTCTCCCCTGCCGGGCAAAACCACTTGCGCGCTCGCGCCGAACGCGCCCGGCGCATGGCATGCTTGGCTTGCGCAACGCCCGCATTCTTCATTCTCCGCTGAACTGCTGCCATGCCCACCTCTGCCCCTGACACCCCTTGCGCCGACTTTTCCAGCGCCCAGATTGCGCGCTTTTTCGAGGCCGAATCGCAACGCTTTCGCGCCACGCACCCGCGCTGTGCGGCGCTACATGCGCAAGCGCAGCGGCATTTTCTGTTCGGCGTGCCCATGCACTGGATGGCCGACACGCCTGCGCCGTTTCCGCTCTTCGTCGATGCCGCGCAGGGCGCGCGCCTGGTCGATGCCGACGGGCACGAAATCATCGACTTCTGCCTGGGCGACACGGGCGCGATGTTCGGCCACAGCCCCGCACCCATCGCACGCACGCTGGCCGAGTTCGGCGCGCAGGGCGCCACCACCATGCTGCCCTCGGCGGTCGCGCTCGAGGTCGCGGCGCTGCTCGAAGCGCGCTTTGGCCTGCCGATGTGGCAATTCACCGCGACGGCGAGCGACGCGAACCGCTTTTTGCTGCGCTGGGCGCGCGCGATCACGGGCCGGCCGCGCATCCTTGTGTTCCACGGCTGCTACCACGGCACCGTCGATGACACCTTCGTCGATCTCGTCGAGGGCGGCAGCATGCGCATGCGCGCGAGCCTGCTGGGCCAGGTGCACGATCTGACGCCCACCACGCGCGTGGTCGAGTTCAACGACAGCGCCGCGCTCGAAGCCGCGCTCGCCCCCGGTGACGTGGCCTGCGTGCTCACCGAGCCCGTGCTCACCAACGTCGGCATGGTGCTGCCCGAGCCCGGCTTTTTGCAGACGCTGCGCACACTCACGCGCCAGCATGGCACGCTGCTCGCCTTCGATGAGACACACACCCTCTCCTGCGGGCCCGGCGGCTATACGCGCGCCTACGGGCTAGGAGCCTGTCGGACTTTGGGCGTCGATAGCGGGAATGTGCCCCAGCGAGGCCAGTTTTTGCCGGATTCGCCGCCCCATGGTGGCGCCATGGGGCAAGAAGCCGGTAAAGAATGGGCCGCTGCGGCGCATTCGCAGCCGACGATTCCAAAGTCCGACAGGCTCCCATATCCCGACATGCTCGTGCTCGGCAAACCGATAGCCGGCGGCACGCCGGGCGCCGCGTATGGCTTCAGCGCCGAAGTCGGCGCGCGCATGCAAGCCGTCAAAGCCGCCGCCGCGCCCGGCCACTCGGGCATAGGCACGACGCTGTCCGCGGGCCTGCTGACGCTGCGCCTGATGCGCACCATGCTCGCCGAGGTCATGGACGAGCCCGCCTACGCGCGCATGTTCGCCACCGCCACGCGCGTGGCCGAGGGGCTGCGGGCCCAGATCGCCGCGCGTGCACTACCCTGGAGCGTCACGCGCATAGGCGCGCGCTGCGAAGTGCAGTTCCGCCCCACGCCACCGCGCAACGGCAGCGAAGCCCGCGCCGCCTTCCGGGACGACCTCGAAGCCGCCTTGCAGCTCGCCCTGCTCAACCGGGGCGTGCTGCTCACGCCCTTTCACAACATGGTCCTCGCCTGCCCGGCGCACACCGCGCAGGACGCCGACACGCTGGTCGCGGCGTTTGCAGATGCGTTGGATGGGCTGGCGGGGGCTTGAGACGGAGCGCGGGTTTCAGTGTCTGCAGTGGGCGTAGGTTCAACCCAGGTTGTCCATTAGGCGGCGCTACGCACCTGCGCGGGCGCTGGCGGACGGTCTGCCGGTCATTTTGGCCGCTGCCTCGGCGTCCATGGCACCGGCCATGGACTTCTCACCCGCGACCAAACTGCCGCGCCAGTCGCCTCGCCATCATCCCGCGTCCCAATGAACAATCTGGGTTCAATTGCGCTCAAGGCTCAAATTTTCAGCGGCAGCATTTTTGGGGTCGGCCAGCCGCACCGACCAATGTCCGCCGGGCTCCTGTTGGGGGACAAGCAGGTCGTAGGTTTTCACCATGTTGAGCAAGCCCGAATGGCCGTACACCTGGGGTGAGAACGACGGGTCTGCCCGCTTGAGGTATGAGCCTAGCTGGCTGACGCCCACTTTTCCGTCCGGGGTCTCCGCAGCCAGCAGTGACACCGCCTCCACCAGAAAACGCGGGCGCCTCTTGGCAAAGGGCGTGAAAACTTCGGTCTTGGTGGGGTCATGCTTCTGCAACTTACCGTCCACCAGCGCCGCATCCGCAAGTTGTTCAACAGCCGGTTTGGCCCACTCAAAAAACTGATCGCTGGCGTTGCGCAGCGCGTCGGGTGTTTTAGCCTCGCCAACGATGTAAACCGTGGCTCCACGCTCGCGCAGTTTGCGGCACAGGTATGCGAAGTCTGAGTCGCTGGTCACCACGCAGAAGGTGTTTGCCCGGCCGTCAAACATCGCCTCCAGCGCATCCAGCGCCAATGCAATGTCGGCGGTGTTTTTGCCTGATGCGTACTGGTACTGCAAACAGGGGGTGAAGGCCAGCCTTACCAGGGCTTCCTGCCACTTGTTGGCCAGCGTGCCGTGGTTGCCATAGCCACGCCGAAGCACCACACGGCCAAACTGGACCACGACGCGCAGCGCGTACTCCAGAATTTCGGGGGTGGTGTTATCGCAGTCCACCAAGACCGCAACACGAGTATCCGTGATGATGGAACTCAAGTTCACACCCTTCTCCACTCAATGCGCCCGCTCCCAGTTCGGCCCCACGCCGACTTCGGCGAGCAGCGGCACGCGCAAGTCGGCCACGCTGGCCATGAGGCGCGGGACTTCGTGGCGTACCCAGGCTTCCTCAGCGGCAGGCAATTCGAACACCAGTTCATCGTGCACCTGCAGGATCATCTTGACGGCGGGCTTTTCGGCGTCCAGCGTTTTTTGCACCGCCACCATGGCCATCTTGATCAGGTCGGCCGCCGTGCCCTGCATGGGCGCGTTGATCGCGGCGCGCTCGGCAGCGGCGCGGCGTGGGCCGTTGGGTGAGTTGATTTCGGGCAGATACAGGCGCCGGCCGAACACGGTTTCGACGTAGCCGCGCTGCTTGGCCAGCGCCTTGGTGCTTTCCATGTAGCGCTTGACGCCGGGGTAGCGCTGAAAGTAGCGGTCTATGTACGCGGCGGCGGCCTTGGGCTCTATGCCCAGGTTCTTGGCCAGGCCGTAGCTGCTCATGCCGTAGATCAGGCCGAAGTTGATGACCTTGGCGTAGCGCCGCTGCTCGCTCGTGACCTGGTGCACCGAGACGCCGAACACCTCGGCAGCCGTGGCCCGGTGCACGTCCAGCCCTTGCTGGAAGGCGTGCAGCAGCGCGTGGTCGCCGCTCAGGTGCGCCATGATGCGCAGCTCGATCTGGCTGTAGTCGGCACTCGCGATCAGGCAGCCCGGCGGCGCGATGAAGGCTTCACGGATGCGCCGGCCCTCGGGCGTGCGCACGGGAATGTTTTGCAGGTTCGGCTCGTTGCTCGACAGCCGCCCCGTCACGGCCACGGCCTGCGCGTAGTGCGTGTGCACGCGGCCCGTACGCGCATCGACCATCTGCGGCAGCTTGTCGGTGTAGGTGCTCTTGAGCTTGCTCAGGCCGCGGTGTTCGAGCAGCTTGGCGGGCAGCGGGTAGTCTTCTGCGAGCTTTTCCAGCACCTCCTCGTCGGTGCTGCGCGCGCCCGAGGCGGTTTTTTTGACCACGGGCATGCCCAGCTTGTCGAAAAAAATCTCCGCGAGCTGCTTGGGGCTGCCCAGGTTGAACGGCTGGCCCGCGAGCGCGTAGGCCTCGGCCTCTATTTCCATGATGCGCTGACCCAGCTCGCGGCTTTGCGCGGCAAGCACCGCCGTGTCGATCAGCACGCCATTGCGTTCCATGCGAAAGAGCACCTCGCTGCAGGCGATCTCGAGCGCGTAGATGCTCCCCAGCGGCGCACTTGCCTCGAGCAGCGGCCACAGCACCTCGTGCACGCCCAGGCACTCATCGGCGTCCTCGCAGGCGTATTCGGCGGCGCGCTCGACCGCGACCTGCGCGAACGGAATCTGGTGCGCGCCCTTGCCGCACAGGTCTTCGTAGTTGATGCCCGCACGCCCGAGGTGGCGCTCGGCCAGGCTGCGCAGGTTGTGCGGCTTGTGCACTTCGAGCACGTAGCTTTGCAGCATGGTGTCGTGCGCATAGCCGTGCACCTGCAGGCCGTGGTTTGCGAACACGTGCCGGTCGTACTTGACGTGCTGGCCGAGCTTGGGCCGCGCCGCGTCCTCGAGCCAGGGCTTGAGGCGCGCAAGCACTTCGTCCAGCGGCAGCTGCGCGGGCGCGTCGGGCCCGTCGTGGCGCAGCGGGATGTACGCGGCCTCGCCGCCGCGCACCGCCAAGGAGATGCCCACGATCTGCGCGCGCATCTCGTCGAGCGAGGTGGTTTCGGTATCCAGCGCGACGAGTTCGGCCCCCTGCACCGCGGCAAGCCAGCGCTCAAAGTCGGGCCAGGTGAGGACGATCTCGTAATGCCGCGGGGACGTTAAAGGCGCGGAAGGCGCGCCAGAAGAAGCCACACCCTCGGCCACGGGCGGGTCGCTTTGCGCCAGCGCAGCCGCGTCCACGCCCTGCCCTGCCGGGGCAGCGCTCGCCGCCGGCGCCAGCGCGCGCGCGAGCGTCTTGAAGCCGTATTTCTCATAAAACGGGCGCAAAGCCTCGGTGTCTGGAGCGCTGGTAGCTATCGAATCCAAAGCAGGGAAACCGGGGATGCGGGCGCTCAGGTCGCAATCCGTCTTGATGCGCAGCAGCTCACGCGCCTGCGGCAGCCACGTGAGGCTCGCGCGCAGGTTATCGCCCACCACGCCTTTGATCTCGTGCGCGTGCGCAATCAACGCGTCGAGCGAGCCGTATTGCTGCAGCCATTTGGCGGCAGTCTTGGGGCCGACCTTGGGCACGCCGGGCACGTTGTCCACGGCGTCCCCCACCAGCGCCTGGAAATCCAGCATCAAGGACGGCGGCACGCCGAACTCGGCGATCACGCCAGCCACGTCGCGCTTTTTGCCGCTCATGGTGTCGATGATGGTCACATGCCCATCGACGAGCTGCGCCAGGTCCTTGTCGCCGCTCGAGATGAGCACGTCCACGCCTTGCGCCGCCGCAGCGCGTGCAAGCGTGCCGATCACGTCGTCGGCCTCGACGCCCGGAATCACGAGCACCTTCCAGCCGAGCAGGCGTGCGACCTCGTGGATGGGCTCGACCTGCGCGCGCAGGTCGTCGGGCATGGGCGGGCGGTGCGCCTTGTAGTCGGCGTAGAGCGCTTCGCGGAAGGTCGGGCCGCTGGTGTCGAACACGCAGGCCGCGTAATCGGCGGGTACTTCCTTGCGCAGGGCCTGCAGCATGTTGACCATGCCGCGTATCGCGCCCGTCGCAGCGCTGTGCGGATCGCCAGGCACGGCGCGCAGGTCGGGCATGGCGTGGTAGGCGCGGTACAGATAGCTGGAGCCATCGACCAGCACCAGGATTTTTTTGTTGCTCGTGTTCATGGTGTCACTCATCGCGGCGATTGTGCCCGGTGCGTGTGCGGCAAGGGCCGCGCCCGCGTGCCAGCAGCAAAATCCGTCCGGGCGCGATGGCACACTCTACAATCTTGTGCATCATGCGCGCCACACACCACCTCGCCTGCTTTTTCGCCTCGCTGGCTCTGGGCACCAGCGTTTTTGCCCAGGATGCCAAGCCAGCGCCTGCGTCCCCTTCGACCACTTCCGCGCCGCCCATCGAGGCCAGCAGCCAGCCGAGCAAAGCCGAGCAGCGCGCCGCGGGCCGCGCCAACCAGCGCATAGAGCACATCAAGGTCGAAGACGAGGGCAGCCGCATCGAGGAGCTGCGCGTGGGCGGGCAGACCAAGCGCATCACCGTGCAGCCCAAGTCCGGCAATGCGCCCGAGTACGAGGTCAAGCCGCCCGACGTCACGCGCGGCCAGGCCGGCACCGGCAACGATTCGCAGGTCAACACCGCGCCACCCGTGTGGAACATCAAGAAGTTCTGATGCTTCCCGCCTGAAGCCGCAGGCCGGGCCGCACTCTTCGCACTCTTCGCGCCCGTCCCGCCGTCGCCGCTGCCCCGTCGCTCTACCGCTTTCCCCCGCCAATGGCCGTTTTCACCGAAGTCCCGCCCGAGGAGGCGCGCGCGTTGCTGCAGCGCCTGCAGCTCGGCGAACTGCTGGCGCTGCAAGGCATCGCCGGCGGCATAGAGAACACCAACTACTTCGTCACGTGCAGCCAGGGTGAATTCGTGCTCACCCTGTTCGAGCGCCTGCGCCCCGAGCAGCTGCCGTTTTACCTGTACCTGATGCAGCACCTCGCGCAAGGCGGCCTGCCGGTGCCCAATCCGCGCGCCGACGCGCAGGGCAACATCCTGCACAACGTGTGCGGCAAACCCGCGGCGCTCGTCAACAGGCTGCCCGGCAAGAGCCAGCTCGCACCCGGCCCGCGGCACTGCGCAGCCATGGGCCAGACGCTCGCGCGCCTGCACCTCGTGGGGCGCAGCTTCACGCGCCAACAACCCAATCTGCGCGGCCTCGCGTGGTGGAACGAGACCGTGCCCGTGGTGCTGCCCTACCTCGGGCCCCAGCAGGCCGAACTGCTGCGCTCCGAACTGGCCTACCAAAACGCTGTCGCCGCTACGCCCGACTACGCCACGCTGCCGCGCGGGCCCGTGCACGCCGACCTGTTCCGCGACAACGTGCTGTTCGAGGGCGAGACGCTCACGGGCTGCTTCGACTTTTACTTTGCGGGCGTCGATACCTGGCTGTTCGATCTGGCCGTGTGCATGAACGACTGGTGCATAGACTGGGCCACGGGCGCGCACCACGCGGCGCGCGCGCAGGCGCTGCTTGGCGCCTACGAGGCCGAACGCACACTCACCGACACCGAGCGCGCCTTGCTGCCCGCCATGCTGCGCGCAGGCGCGCTGCGTTTTTGGCTCTCGCGCCTGTGGGACTTTTATCTGCCGCGCGAGGCAGCATTGCTCACGCCGCACGACCCCACGCACTTCGAGCGCGTGCTGCGCGAGCGCATCGCCCATCCGTTGCAACTTTGACGGCGTGCTCCCCCTCCTGGGGGTAACGCAGCTTCGTCACGCCGCACGCAAGGCTGCTACATTCCTTCGCATCGTGCGTGTGCGCTCCTGCACCGCCTCGTTTTTGCTTGTTGCATGAAACTCCATCTCGTTCCTGCACGCACCGGCCTGCAATGGGTGCAGCTTGGCATCCGGGCCTTCTGGCGCCAGCCCATGGCGCTCGCCGCGCTGTTTTTCATGGCGATGGCGGCCATGTCCATCGCCACCATGGTGCCCCTCATCGGGCCCGCGCTGGCGCTGGCGCTGCTGCCTTCGGCCACGCTCGCAATGATGGTCGCGGCGGCCGAAGCCATGCAGGGGCGCTTTCCCACGCCCACGGTGCTGCTTGCCGCATTTCGCGCGGGGCGCGAGCAACTGCGCCACATGCTGGCGCTGGGCGCGCTCTACGCCGCGGGCTTTCTCGGCGTGATCGCGCTTTCGGCCCTGGTCGATGGCGGGCAGTTTGCCAAGGTGTATATGGGCCACACGCCGCTGTCGCGCGAGCTCGCCGAAGACCCATCGTTCCAGGCCGCGATGTGGCTTGCGATGGCGCTGTACCTGCCGCTTTCGCTCTTGTTTTGGCATGCGCCGGGGCTCGTTTATTGGCACAAGGTGCCGCCCGTCAAGGCGCTGTTTTTCAGCATCGTGGCCTGCGTGCGCAACTTTTGGGCCTTTACCGTGTTCGGGTTCGCTTGGATGGGCGTGTTTCTGCTCGCGGGGCTGGCGGTGGCGCTCGCCACGGGCTTGCTCTTGGGTGTGCTCGGCACTGGCTTTGCTGCGGGCATCATGATGGCCGCGGCCATGCTGCTCGCGGCCATGTTCTTCACCTCGGTGGTGTTCACCTTCCGCGACTGCTTCGAGCCGCCCGATAGAGCCGGCACCGCGTTGCAGCCGTAGCAGCGTCCCTTTCAAATTCCTGTCACAACGGGTTTCTAGCATCGCGCGCAGGAAACGGCATCCGGTCGTTTCCAGCTTTCTTTTTGCGAGCACAACCCGATATGTCTGCACATCCTCTTCCCTCGCGCCGCAAGGCGCTGCAAGTTCTCGCCGGCGCCCCTTTGCTGCCCCTGGGCACGGGCGCCATGGCTTCGTTGCTCACGGGCTGCGGTGGTGGCGATGACGACCCGAGCTACGTCTCGGCCGCGTTCACATCGATGGCGGCGCCTACGCTGGCCAACCCCGCCGCGATGGCCACGACCACCGTGGGCTCGACCCTGCAGGTCAAGTTCAGCGACCAATCGACGCGCAGCTACACGCTGGGCTACCAGCCCTTTTTCATCACGGGCGACATGGTGCCCGACGGCAAGGGCGGCCAGATTCTGGCCGGCGGCTACTACGACATCAACAACAAGCCCATCATCGATAAAACCGTGGCAGGCAAAGAGCGGCAGTTTTTCTCCGACTGCCCCGACGGCATGTCGCTGCTCACCGTGCCCAATGCCAAGGTCGATGGGGTCAAAGGCAAGCCGGTGTTTGCCGTGGTGCAGTTCGAATACACCAGCTGGGCTCAAGACGGCAAGACCAACATGTACGGCAAACTGCCCTCGCCCATCGCCGTGCTCACGCTCGACCAGGACCCGAACACGGGCAAGCTCAGCCTGGTCAAGTACCACAACGTGGACACCAGCGGCGTCAATGGCCTTTGGATCACCTGCGGCGCGAGCCTCTCGCCCTGGGGCACGCACCTCTCGAGCGAAGAGTACGAGCCCGACGCCTTTGCCGCGCGTGACAAGAACAACATGGATGCCTACAGCCTCAACCTGTATGGCGACGCCACCAAGGCCAACCCCTATCTGTACGGTCACCTGCCTGAAGTCACCGTCAATCCCGACGGCACGGGCAGCATCAAAAAGCACTACTGCACTGGCCGTATCTCGAAAGAGCTCGTGCAAGTCATGCCGGACGAGCGCACCATTTTGTGCGGCGACGACTGGACCAATGGCGGCCTGTTCATGTTCGTCGCCGACAAGGCGCGCGACCTTTCGGCTGGTTCGCTGTACGTGGCCAAGTGGACGCAAACTTCATCGGCTGGTGCAGGCTCTGGCACGCTGACCTGGATCAAGCTCGGCAGCGCCACCAGCGCCGACATCGAGACCATGGCCAAAACCCTCAAACCCACCGACATCATGGATGTCAAGACGGCCGACCCCCTGGACGCCAGCTACACCAAGATCAATTACGACGGCACATTCAACTGGGTCAAGCTCAAACCCGGCATGGAAAAGGCTGCCGCCTTCCTCGAAACGCACCGCTACGCCGCTTTGATGGGCGCCAGCATGGGTTTCACCAAGATGGAAGGCACCACGCTCAACGTCAAGGACAAAATTGCCTATTCGGCCATGTCGCGCCTCGAAACGTCCATGGTCAAGGGCCACGCAGCGGCTCAAGCGGGCAGCATCGAGCTCGACAAACAGATTCGCGCTGGCGCCGTCTATGCGCTGAATCTCAAGTCCGGGATCAAGGACACCAAGGGTGCCGCGATCAACAGCGATTGGGTGCCCGTGGACATGGCCGCCCCCCCCGCCCTGGTCGGTGAAGACCTGGCCACGCCCGACGCATTGGGCAACACCGCCAACCCCGACAAGATATCCAACCCCGACAACCTCAAGTTCTCGGAAAAAATGCGCACGCTGTTCATCGGCGAAGACAGCGGCCAGCACGTGAACAACTTCCTGTGGGCCTACAACGTGGACACCAAAACGCTGTCACGCGTGATGTCGGTGCCCGCGGGTGGTGAATCCACGGGCCTGCAGGCCGTCGATGAAATCAACGGCTGGACGTACATCACGAGCAACTTCCAGCACCCGGGCGACTGGGGTGGCATCCACAACGTGGTCAAGTCCACGCTCGACCCGCTGATTCGCGCGAACTACAAAGACCGCTACGGTGCCGCCGTGGGCTACCTCACGGCCACGCCTTCGCAGCCCAAGCTGCACTGGTAAGCGAGCGACCCGCAGGCGGCCCGGCCTTGCTGACCGCCGTGGCCCAAGCCCAGCGCACGGCTGGGCTTTTTCATTTCTGGGGCTGCACGAAAAGCGCGGCGGGGTTCGGCGGCGGGGTTGGTGTGGGTGGTGACGGCACTGGCGTTGCTGCGCCTGCTCCCGCATCGCCTGCTGCGGCATGTGGCGCCCTTCTCACTCCACCACCGTGAGCTTGGCCACGGCCAGCGCGAGCCACTTGGTGCCGTGGCGCGGGAACTGCACCTGCGCGCGTGCATCCTCGCCCTGCCCTTCGAGCGCGAGCACCTTGCCCTCGCCGAACTTGGTGTGGAACACCGCCGCGCCCACGCGCAGGCCATGTGCCGGCGGCGTTTTCTGCGCCGGCAAGGGCGCATTGGCCAGGCTCTCAGACTTCAAGCCAAATTGGCCTCTAGCGCTTGATTTACCTGCGTAAGCAGCTCCCAAACTGGAAGCAAACGAGGCAAACCCTGGGTGCCGGGGCGTGAGCCACTTGAGCGCGTGCTCGGGCAGCTCGTCGAAAAAGCGGCTGCGCAGGTTGTAGCGCGTCTGGCCGTGCAGCAGGCGCGTCTGCGCGTGGCTCAGGTACAGGCGCTGTCGCGCGCGCGTGATGGCCACGTACATCAGGCGGCGCTCTTCTTCGAGGCTTTCCTGGCTGGAGAGTGCGCTTTCGTGCGGGAACAGGCCCTCTTCCATGCCGCTGATGAACACCGCGTCGAACTCCAGCCCTTTGCTCGCGTGCACGGTCATGAGCTGCACGGCGTCCTGCCCCGCCTGCGCCTGGTTGTCGCCGGCCTCGAGCGCGGCGTGGGTCAGAAAGGCTGCGAGTGGCGACAAGGTCTCGCCCGTCTCCAAGTCCACGTCGGCAGCCCCCGCGTCCCTTGCGCCGGTGCGCGCAGCAGCATGCGCAGCGTCCACGGCAGGCAGCGGCAGGTCGAGCCGCGGCGCGTCGGGGTTCAGCCCCTGGCTTGCCGGGCTTTGGCGCAGGGCGGCGCGCTGCTCGTCCTGCGGCAGCGCCACCGCGTCGCGCCCGAAGCCCTCCTGCATGACGAAGCTCTCGGCGGCGTTGACCAGCTCTTCGAGGTTTTCGATGCGGTCTGCGCCCTCTTTTTCGCTGCGGTAGTGCTCGATCAGGCCGCTGGCATCGAGCATGCGCTCGATGATGGCGCGCAGGTTCAGCCCCTGCGTCTGCTCGCGCAGCACATCGAGGAGCGCGACGAACGCGCCCAGGTGCGTGCCCGCGCGGCCCGCCACGGCCGCGACGGCGTCGTGCAGCGAGCAGCCCGCGCTGCGCGCCGCGTCCTGCAACTGCTCGATGCTGCGCGCGCCTATGCCGCGCGGCGGAAAGTTCACCACGCGCAAAAAGCTCGTGTCGTCGTGCGGGTTCTCCAAGAGGCGCAGGTACGCGAGCGCGTGCTTGACCTCGGCGCGCTCGAAAAAGCGCAGACCACCATAGACGCGGTACGGCACGCCCGCGTTGAACAGCGCCGACTCGATCACGCGGCTTTGCGCGTTGCTGCGGTAGAGCACGGCGATCTCGCTGCGCGCCATGCCACCCTGCACCAGCTGGCGGATCTCATCGACCAGCCACTGCGCCTCGGCCAGGTCGCTCGCGGCCTCATAGACGCGCACGGGCTCGCCGGGACCTTGCTGCGTGCGCAGCTCCTTGCCCAGGCGGCGGCTGTTGTGGCGGATCAGCGCATTCGCCGAGTCGAGGATGTTGCTATAGCTGCGGTAGTTCTCTTCGAGCTTGATCTGCTGGCGCACGTCGAATTCGCGCACGAAGTCCTGCATGTTGCCCACGCGCGCGCCGCGAAAGGCGTAGATGCTCTGGTCATCGTCGCCCACGGCCATCACGCTGCCCTGCGTCTGCAGGCGGCCATCGACCACGTCGCCGGCCAGCTGCTTGAGCCAGGCGTACTGCAGCCGGTTCGTGTCCTGGAATTCATCGACGAGGATGTAGGCAAAGCGGCGCTGGTAGTGCGCGCGGATGGGGTCGTTGTCGCGCAGCAGTTCGTAGCTGCGCAGCAGCAGCTCGCCAAAGTCCACCACGCCCTCGCGCTGACACTGGTCTTCGTAGAGCTGGTAAATCTCGACCTTCTTGCGCGCCACGCTGTCGTGCTGGGGCACGTCGTGCGGGCGCATGCCCTCTTCCTTGCAGTTCGCAATGAATTGCTGCAACTGCCTGGGCGGGTAGCGCTCCTCGTCGATCTGGTATTGCCTGCACAGGCGCTTGATGGCCGACAGCTGGTCTTGCGTGTCGAGGATCTGGAACGTCTGCGGCAGCCCCGCGGCCTTGTGGTGCGCGCGCAGCATGCGGTTGCACAGGCCGTGGAAGGTGCCTATCCACATGCCGCGCACGTTCACGGGCAGCATGGCCGACAGGCGCGTGAGCATCTCGCGCGCGGCCTTGTTCGTGAAGGTCACGGCCAGGATGCCACCGGGCGTCGCGTAGCCGTTTTGCAGCAGCCAGGCGATGCGCGTGGTGAGCACGCGTGTCTTGCCCGAGCCCGCGCCCGCCAGAATCAGCGCATGCTCCGCGGGCAAGGTGACGGCGGCGCGCTGTTCGGGGTTCAGGCCGGCGAGCAAAGGCTCGGAGGTGGACGAATCGGCCAGGCCGGACGGCTCGGCCGAGGCAAAGGAGTGTGGGGGCATGGTGGGATTGTAAAAAGCGCGCCGTGCAAAGCCGCATGGCCGCTGCGGCGCAAACCCATTTCACCATGGAGGACTCGGCACGCTGCGCCATAGGTGACCGCCACGAGGCTAGAATCAATCACCGGGCCCAAGTTTCTTGACGCCCGGTTTTTTGTGCCCGCGCGCGCCACACGCCAGCGCCCCGCGCCCCAGACACCGGATGCCAAGCCAAGCGCCCTCTGGCCGCGCTGAGTGGCATCTTTCATTGGAGCTTGGAATCGCATGGAAATCTTCGACTACGACAACATCCTGCTGCTTCCGCGCAAGTGCCGCGTGCAAAGCCGCGCCGAATGCGACACGCGCATGGAGCTGGGCGGGCGCAGCTTTCGCCTGCCCGTGGTGCCCGCGAACATGAAAACCGTGGTCGACGAACCCCTGTGCACCTGGCTCGCGCAGCACGGCTACTTTTACGTGATGCACCGCTTCGACCTCGACAGCGTCGCCTTCGCACGCGCCATGCACGCGCGCGGCTGCTACGCCTCGATCTCGCTGGGCGTGAAAAAGGCCGACTACGAGGCGGTCGATCAGCTTGCGGCCGAAGGCATCACGCCCGAATACGTCACCATAGACATCGCCCACGGCCACGCCGACAGCGTGAGGAAGATGATCGCCCACCTCAAGCGCAAGCTGCCCGGCGCGTTCGTGATCGCGGGCAACGTGGGTACGCCCGAGGCCGTCATAGACCTCGAAAACTGGGGCGCGGACGCGACCAAGGTCGGCATAGGACCGGGCAAGGTGTGCATCACCAAGCTCAAGACGGGCTTTGGCACCGGCGGCTGGCAGCTCAGCGCGCTCAAGTGGTGCGCGCGCGTGGCCACGCGCCCCATCATCGCCGACGGCGGCATCCGCGAGCACGGCGACATCGCCAAGAGCATCCGCTTTGGCGCCACCATGGTCATGGTCGGCGCGCTGCTCGCGGGCCATGAAGAATCGCCGGGTCAGACGGTGGAGGTCGATGGCAAGCTCTACAAAGAGTATTACGGCTCCGCAAGCGACTTCAACAAAGGCGAATACCGGCATGTCGAAGGCAAGCGCATCCTCGAGCCCATCAAGGGCAAGATCGCCGACACGCTCACCGAGATGGAGCAAGACCTGCAAAGCTCCATCAGCTACGCGGGCGGCACCAGGCTGCTCGACATTCGCAGGGTGAACTACGTGATCCTCGGCGGCGACAACGCGGGCGAGCACCTGCTGATGTGAGCCCTTGCCAGCCCACTGCCCACTGCCCACTGCCCACTGCCCGCCGCACCAAGGCGCCCCGCCCGCTTGGTGCCCCGGCGCACCATGCCACACCGGGTTACGTCCCGCCTGCACGGCGCCGTTACCATCGGCGCATGATTTGGTTGTCCATGGTGGCCTTTTTCGTGGCCTGGCTGTCTTCGGGCTTGGTCGTGCGCTGGCTGCGCGGCCATGCGCAATGCTACGGCCACGATGTGCCGCAGCGCTTTCATTGGGGCGACGTGCCGCGGCTCGGTGGTGCGGCGATGTTGCTCGGCCTCGCTTGCAGCTGGCTGCTGGGCGTCTGGCATACCAGCGCCGGCAACGTCAGCAACTTGTACCTCGGCGGCTGGGTGGGCGCGTGGCTCGTGACGCTGCTGCCCGCGGTGCTCGGCGGCATCGCCGAAGACCTGACGCAGCGCCTGCCGGTGCGCTTTCGGCTGGCTCTGACCGGCGTCTCTGCGGTGCTCGCCGTTGCCTGGCTGGGCCTCGCCGTGCCGCGCCTGGGGCTGCCCTGGCTGGACGCACTGCTTGCCGCAGCGCCGTGGCTGGGCGCAGGCATCGCGCTGCTCGCGGTCGCGGGCCTGCCGCATGCGTTCAACATCATCGACGGCTACAACGGCCTGGCCGGCATGGTGGCGCTGATCGTGTGCCTCGCGCTCGCGCACGTGGCGCTGCAGGTGGGCGACCGCGCGCTCGCGGCGCTCATGGTGTCCACGGCGGCCGTGACGGCCGGCTTTCTGCTGTGGAACTACCCGCGCGGCCTGCTGTTTGCGGGCGACGGCGGCGCCTACGTCTGGGGCGTGGTGATCGCGCTCGGGAGCATCGCGCTGGTGCAGCGCCACCCGCAGGTGTCGCCATGGTTTCCCATGCTGCTGCTCGTCTACCCGGTGTGGGAGACGCTGTTTTCGATCTACCGCAAGCTCGCACGCGGGGTGTCGCCGGGCGTGGCCGATGCGCTGCACTTTCACCAGCTGATCTACCGGCGCATCGTGCGCAGCGTGTTCCATGACGACATTTCGCGGCGCATGCTGATGCGCAACAACCGCACCTCGCCCTATTTGTGGGGCTTCACCATGCTCTCGGTGGCGCCGGCGCTGCTGTTTTGGGGCAATACGCCGGTGCTCATGGCGTTTTGCCTGCTTTTCGTCGTCATTTACGTGGCGGCCTACCTGTCCATAGTGCGCTTCAAGGTGCCGCCCTGGCTGCGGCGTTGAGCCCCCTTGCCGCCCTGGCGATGCGGCACAATTTGCGCCTTGTGCATCAACCACCGAACGGCCCGCCGCCATGACTGACCTGCTCTCGATCTCCCCGCGCGACAAGGCAGAAATCCTCGCCCAGGCGCTGCCCTACATCCGCAAGTTCCACGGCAAGACCATCGTCATCAAGTACGGCGGCAACGCCATGACCGACCCGGCGCTGCAGGCCGATTTTGCCGAGGACGTGGTGCTGCTCAAGCTCGTGGGCATGAACCCCGTGGTGGTGCATGGCGGCGGCCCACAGATCGAGACGGCGCTGCAGCGGCTAGGCAAGAAGGGCGAATTCATCCAGGGCATGCGCGTGACCGACGCCGAGACCATGGAGGTGGTCGAATGGGTGCTGGCCGGCGAGGTGCAGCAGGACATCGTGGGCCTGATCAACCAGGCTGGCGGCAAGGCCGTGGGCCTCACGGGGCGCGACGGCGGCCTGATCCGCGCGCAAAAGCTGCGCATGCTCGACACCAAAGACCCGAGCATCGTGCACGACGTGGGCCAGGTCGGCGACATCGTGGCCATCGATCCCAGCGTGGTCAAGGCGCTGCAGGACGACGCCTTCATTCCGGTCGTCAGCCCGATCGGATTTGGCGAGAACAACGAGAGCTACAACATCAACGCCGACGTGGTCGCGAGCAAGCTCGCCGTAGTGCTGCAGGCCGAAAAACTGATGCTGCTGACCAACACGCCGGGCGTGCTCGACAAGGAAGGCCGCCTGCTCACCGACCTCACGGCGCGCGAGATCGACGCCCTGTTTGCCGACGGCACCATCTCGGGCGGCATGCTGCCCAAGATCGCCGGCGCGCTCGACGCCGCCAAGGCGGGCGTGCACGCCGTGCACATCATCGACGGGCGCGTGCCGCACGCGATGCTGCTCGAAATCCTCACCGAGCAGGCCTACGGCACCATGATCCGCAGCCATTGAGCGGCTCGGTTGCGCCGCCACCGTCCGCGCGGTGCCGCAGCGGTCTCTTCGTTACCGTTACGGCAGCGCCGCGCGCACTTCCTGCACGCTCAAAATCTCGCTGAACACATGCGGGGCCCGGCCCGGTGCGTAGAGCACGTAAACGGGCACGCCGCTGCGCCCGAGCTGCGCGAGCGCGGCGGTGATGGCCGGATCGCGCAGCGTCCAGTCGGCGCGCAGCAGTGCCACACGGCGCGCGGCAAAGTCGGCGAGCAGCCCGGCGTCGGAGAGCGTGGTGCGCTTGTTGAACTGGCAGGTCACGCACCACGCGGCGGTGAAATCGACGAACACCGGCTGGCCGCGCGCAAGCAGTTCGGCCACGCGCGCCTGCGACCATGGCTGCCAGGGGCTCGATGCGTCTGCGCCGCGCGCCACAGCGCCCGCCGCCCCCGCGTCCACGGGTTTGAGCACATTTTGGCCAGTAGCGCCCATCAGTAAAGCGCCAGCAGCTATCAAAAAAGTTGCAAGCACGAGGCGCGTGCGCCCACGCAGCGTGAGCGCCCAGACCACGGCCGCGAGCGCCACCAGCAGCAGCAGCAGCGCGCCGGCGCCGTCTATGCCGGTTTGCTGGCCATGCACCCAGACCAGCCAGACCACCGTGGCAAACATGGGAAAGGCCATGGCATGGCGGAAAGTCTGCATCCATGCGCCGGGGCGCGGCAGCCAGCCGACCACCGCGGGCACCAGCGCTGCCGCGAGAAAAGGCAAGGCCATGCCAAGCCCCAGCGCGGCAAACACCGCGAGCGCCTGCGCGGGCGCCAGCGCGAGCGCAAAGCCCAGCGACGCCCCCATGAAGGGCGCCGTGCAAGGCGAGGCCACGAGCACCGCGAGCAGGCCCGACAAAAAGGCATCCACCACCGGATGGCGCGCCTGCAGCGTGGCAAGGCGGCTGGGCACGAAGCCGCCGAACTCGAACAGGCCGGCCAGATTCAGGCCCAGCAGCGTGAACAGCGCCGCGAGCAGCGCCACCACCGCGGGCGACTGCAGCTGAAAGCCCCAGCCCAATTGCGCGCCCGCCGCGCGCAGGGCCAGCAGCAGGCCGCCGAGTGCGAGGAAGGACAGCAGCACCCCGCCCGTATAGGCGAGGCCCGCGAGGCGCTGCGCACGGCGCTGGCCGCCGTGCCGCGCCAGGCCCAGCAGCTTGATCGCGAGCACCGGGAACACGCAGGGCATCAGATTGAGCAGCAGCCCACCCAGCAAACCGCCGAGCAAGGGCGCGAGCAGCCCAGCGCCGGAAACCGCGCCGCCCGAGGCTGCGGCGGCGGGCGCGACGGCAGAGGCGAGCGCCGGCGAGGAAGGCAAGGCAGACGACGCGGCCGACGACGCCTGCGCCGCCTGCGCGGCCTGCGTTGCCTTATTGGCGGCGAGCGCGGCCGCCAGCGCGGCGGGCACTTCGGCGCGCTGCGGCGTGCTCCACTGCCCCTGCACCGTGGCCACGGCGCGCCAGGCACGCTGGGCGGGCGAGGCGCGCGGCTGGGCGGCGTCCGGCTGGGCGCCCGCGCCGGCATGCGCGCCCTCTCCTTCTGTTTGCGCAGCAGGCGTCAACACCAGCGCCAGCGCCGCGGGCGTGGGGCCGCGCTGCGGCGCCAGCGGCAGCTGCGCCGTCCAGACCGCACCGTCCCAACTCTGCTCCCAGGTCTGGCCCGCCAGCACGGACGGCGCCAGCACTTCGGGCGTCTCGGGCAGCAGCGCCAGCTTCTGGCCGCGCAAGTCTGCGGGCAGGCCTGCCACGCGCAGCAGCAGGCTTTCGCCTTCGACCTGCGCGCTGCTGGCGCCGGGCAGGGCGGCGGGCTGCGCCGCCTGCGCCTGCGCGAACGCCGCCGCGTTCAAGGCAATGGCGCCGCGCAGCGGCAGCTGCAGCGCAAAGTCGCCCTCCTCGGGGATGCACTCGACGCGGCACACGAGCCAGCTCGCATGCAGGCGCACAGGCAGCGTCTCCTGCCCGGCGGGCGCGACGGACGCAGCAAAGCCAGGCGCGATCTGCACCGGCACGGCCAGCAGCACCCGGCCTTCGTAACCGTAGTTGACCAGATCGCCCACGCGCAGCATGCGCGGTACGGGCCAGGCGACTTCGCCCGCTTGCAGGCCCGGCGGCAGCTGCCAGCGCAACTCGGTGGGCAGGCCGGAATCGCCGGGGTTTTTCCAGTAGGTGTGCCAACCGGGCTGGTGGCTGATCTGCAAGCCCAGCCACAGCGGCCGCCCCGGCGCCACGCCCTCGGGCGCATGCGCGAGCAGCTCGGCGCGCACGTGCGGCGTGCTCACGCTGGCGGCGCCCAGGGCGTCCTTGCGCGCACCGAGCTGCAAGGAAAATTCGGCATGCGCGCTCGCCCAGACTGCGCTGAGCGCTATCAAAAACAGGATGTGCAGAAGGCGCGACAACGAAGTGAAAGGCATGGGGGGCAGGCGGTGAATTTTCGGGAGCGTCGCGGCAGCGGCTCGGCTGCGGGCAAAAAACCGTGCGGCGTGCGATTTTGGAACAGGTGCCGATCCGCCTTGTGCCGTACGGGATTGTGGGGGATTCTCGAGGGTGGGGAAGGTGGTGAGGGGGCAAAGGGCGGATGCCGGGAGTTGCGCCCGGCGGGGCGCGCGAAACTCGCTGCGCTCGAACAATCGCGCGCCTTTTCCCGCCGGGCGCTGCGCTCCTCGGCGCAGGCAAAAGGGCCTGGAATGCCGCACGGGCCTTCGCTGCGCTCGGCCCCTGGCCCCCGCCTACCTCGCCCCTTGCGCCAGCGTGCACACCTGCTGCGCCAGGCGCTGCAGCGCCTGCCAGCCGTCGGCGGGCCAGTCGGGCTGCGGCAGGCCCTTGACAATGCCATCGACCACGTGCGCGGCTTGCAGCCATTGCGCCAGGGTGGCTTCGCTCAGGCGCGGCAGCAGGCGCTCGAACAGGCGCTCCTTGGGGCCCCAGATGCGCTGTTCGCGCAGCACCATGGGCAGGGGACGGCCGGCATTAAGGGCGGCTTTGGCGCGGTGCAGCGCGCGGATGTCTTCGGCCAGCGCCCAGTGCACGAGCACCGCGGCCTCGCCTTCGGCCTGCAGGCCGTCGAGCAGACGCTGCACGCGCGCGGGCTGGCCGCCGAGCACGGCTTCGCTGAGCTGGAACACGTCGTAGCGCGCGACGTTGAACACGGCCTCCTGTACCTGCGTGAACGTGAGCTCGCCCGGCGGGTAGAGCAAGCCGAGCTTTTGCACCTCTTGGTGCGCGGCGAGCAGATTGCCTTCGACGCGGTCGGCAAAGAGCTGCAGCGTGCGCTGCCCAGCCTCGCCCGCGGCCACGCGCTGGCCTTGCTGCTGCAGGCGCTGCGCTATCCATTGCGGCAGCGCAGCGCGCGCGATGGGGTCGATCTGCACGGTGACGCCGTGCGCCTCGAGCGCGCCGAACCAGGCCGTGCTTTTGGTGGCCTTGTCCAGGCGCGGCAGGTGCACGAGCGTGAGCGTGCCGCCGCCGTCCTGCGCCGCGGCGGCGAGTTCCTGCAAGGCCGCGGCGCCCTCCTTGCCGGGCTTGCCCGAGGGGATGCGCAGCTCGACGATCTGCCTGTCGGCGAACAGGCTCGGGCTGTTGCCCGCAGCGCGCACGCTGCTCCAGTCGAAGTGCGCACCGCTCACGGTGAACACGCTGCGCTCGCTGTAGCCGCGCGCGCGCGCCGCGGCGCGGATGGCGTCGGCGGCCTCCTGCAGTTGCAGCGGCTCGTCACCGTGCAGCGTGTAGAGCCCGCGCAGGCCTTTTTGCAGGTGTGCGGCGAGCTGGTTCAGGGCGAGCTGCATGGCAGAAAATAAAGAGCCAAATCGGCCTCTAGCCCAGTGAATACGTGCACTAGTAGCTACTTAAAAAGTAGCTTCAAGGCATGCGCACCGCGGCCAGCCGGCGCATGAGCTGCTGCACGACGTCGGTCTGCATGGTGCGCTGCAGCAGCGCTTCTTCGGCCTCCTTGGCGAGCGCGATGGATTCGCTGTAGCTGATGTCGCGCTTTTGCAGCAGTTCGGTGGGCGCAACCAGCTCGACGCCCGTGGGCGTGCGCAGCCGGAACTGCACGCGCAGGCGCAGCTCGAGCTCGCGCACCTCGCCCGAGGCGTTGCGGCCCACGACGACGCGCTCCTGGCGCGCCGACAGCAGCTCGAGGATGACCTCGGCCGTGGGCATGGCGGCCGGGTCGGTCACGAGTTGCAGGCTGCTGCCCGAGGATTCGATGGTGCGCTGGAGCTCGCGCGCCAGCGGCATGCCCGGCGGCGCCATGATGTAGAGCGAGCGGAAGGCGAACTCGGGCACGCCGCGCAGGCGAAAGCCGCAGGCCGAGAGCGCGAGTGCGGGCGCTACCGTGGTGGCGAGCGTGCCGGCCAGGCCGAGCAGACGCCGTCGGCGAGGATTCGGCGCGGCGGCCAAATCCGACACGGCCGGCGCAGCGGATGCAGCTTTGGGCGCATCCGTGGGCGCAAGAGGCGGGTTGTGCAGCGTGCGCATGGCGTTCAGACCACGATGTTCACGAGCCGGCCCGGCACGACCACGACTTTTTTCGCGGCGGCGCCCTGCGCGTGCTTCTGGAAGGCTTCGCTCGCAAGGGCAAGTTGCTCTATCGCCGCCTTGTCGGCCTGCGCGGGCACGTGGATTGCACCGCGCAGCTTGCCATTGACCTGCAGCACGAGCTCGATTTCGTCCTGCACCAGCGCGCCCGGATCGACCTGCGGCCAGGGCGCGTCGAGCAATTCGCCGAACACTTTGGCGTAGCCGAGCTCTTGCCACAGGTGGTGCGCGAGGTGCGGCGTGGCCGGGTACAGGCAGCGCAGCAAAATGCCAAAGCCCTCGGCGAGCGCGATCTGTGCGCCGGCGTCATGGGCAGCGGCAGCGGCGCGGAAGTCCTCGAGCGCGTTGAGCATCTTCATCGCGCCCGAGACCACGGTGTTGTATTGCATGCGCTGGTAGTCGTAATCGACCTGCTTGAGCACGCTGTGCACCTCGCGGCGCAGCGCCTGGGCCTGCTTGCCGAAGCGCACGTCCTGCAAGCCCTTGGAATCTTTTGCGCCATTTTGGCCGCCAAGGCTTGCTGCAAGCGCGCTTGCAGCTTGCATATCCATAGCAGAAAGCTGCACGCCGAAGTGCCACACGCGGCGCAGAAAGCGGTAGCTGCCCTCGACGGCGGCGTCGTTCCATTCGAGCGTGGCCTCGGGCGGCGCGGTGAACATGGTGTAGAGGCGCGCGGTGTCGGCGCCATACTTTTCGATCAGGTCTTGCGGATCGACGCCGTTGTTCTTGGACTTGGACATGGTGCCCACGCCCTCGTAGTCCACCGGTGTGCCTGCGGGCAGGTCGCCCACGGCGCGCTTGAGGCGCGCGCCCACGACTTTGCCGTGCTCGTCGAGCACCTGCTCCACGTCCTGCGGCCAGAAGTATT
>CAVPUD010000102.1:0-39045 GCA_963708545.1 uncultured beta proteobacterium
ATTCCGGGCTTTGGCGTGCTGCTGACCCTGCTGATCCTGCTGGTGGTGGGTGCCACGGCCAGCAACTTTGCCGGGCGCAAGCTGGTGCAGCTGGGCGACGGCCTGGTCAGCCGCATTCCGGTGGTGCGCTCCATCTATTCGAGCGTCAAGCAGGTCTCCGACACGCTGTTTTCCGAAAGCGGCAACGCCTTTCGCACCGCCGTGCTGGTGCAATGGCCGCATGAAGGTGTCTGGACCGTGGCCTTCATCACGGGCATTCCCAATGGCGAGGTGGCGGCGTACCTGCGCGATGAGTTTGTCAGCGTGTATGTGCCCACCACCCCCAACCCCACCGGCGGGTATTTTGTGATGGTGCGCAAGAGCGACTGCGTCGAACTCGACATGAGCGTGGACGCAGCGCTCAAATACATCATTTCGATGGGCGTGGTTGCTCCTTCCAGCCCCGCCCTTGCCCCTGTCTCCTCCAAGTGAATCCCCTTTAATGCGCCACAGCGGCGCCGGAAGTTCTGCCATGGCCATGCGTTCCCACTATTGCGGTCTTGTGACCGAAACCCTTCTGGGCCAGACCGTCACCCTGTCGGGCTGGGTCAACCGCCGCCGCGACCATGGCGGTGTGATCTTCATCGATCTGCGTGACCGCGAAGGCTCGGTGCAGGTGGTCTGCGACCCGGATCGCGCCGAGATGTTCAAGACCGCCGAAGACGTGCGCAACGAGTTCTGCGTGCAGGTCAAGGGCCTGGTGCGCGCGCGCCCCGCGGGCACGACCAACGACAGCCTCAAGAGCGGCAAGATCGAGGTGCTGTGCCATGAACTGAACGTGCTCAACCCCTCGGTCACGCCCCCGTTCCAGCTCGACGAAGAAAACCTCTCCGAGACCACGCGCCTGACGCACCGCGTGCTCGATCTGCGCCGCCCCTACATGCAGAACAACCTGATGCTGCGCTACCGCGTGACCATGGAGGTGCGCAAGTTCCTCGATGCCAACGGTTTCGTCGACATCGAAACCCCCATGCTCACCAAGAGCACGCCCGAAGGCGCGCGCGACTACCTGGTGCCCAGCCGCGTGCACGAGGGCATCTTTTTTGCGCTGCCGCAGTCGCCCGCAGCTGTTCAAGCAGTTGCTGATGGTGGCGGGTTTCGATCGTTATTACCAGATCACCAAGTGCTTTCGTGACGAAGACCTGCGCGCTGACCGCCAGCCCGAATTCACGCAGATCGATATCGAGACCTCGTTCATGGACGAGCAGGACATTCGCGACCTGTTCCAGGACATGATCGCAGACGTGTTCCAGAACACGCTGGGCATGCGACCTGGGCGAGCTTCCCGGTCATGACCTACCAGGAGGCGGCGCAGCGCTTATGGTTCGGACAAGCCCGACCTGCGCGTCAAGCTCGAATTCACCGAGCTGACCGACGTGATGAACGACGTGGACTTCAAGGTGTTCTCGGGCGCGGCGAACATGAAGGGCGGCCGCGTGGTGGCCCTGCGCGTTCCCGGCGGCGCCGAGATCAGCCGCAGCGAGATCGACGCCTACACCGAGTTCGTCAAAATCTACGGCGCCAAGGGCTTGGCCTAGATCAAGGTCAACGAGCTTGCCAAGGGGCGCGAGGGCCTGCAGTCGCCCATCGTCAAGAATCTGCACGATGCGGCGCTCGATGCCATCCTGGCGCGCACCGGGGCGCAGGACGGCGACCTGATTTTCTTCGGCGCCGACAAGGAAAAGATTGTCAACGACGCCATCGGCGCGCTGCGCATCAAGATTGGCCACAGCGAGTTTGGCAAGAAGAACGGCCTGTTCGAAGACCGCTGGGCCCGCTGTGGGTGGTGGACTTTCCGATGTTCGAGTTCGATGAGGACGAGCAGCGCTGGAACGCCGTGCATCACCCGTTCACGGCGCCCAAGGACGGGCATGAGGACTGGATGGTCAGCGCGCCCGAGAAATGCCTCTCCAAGGCCTACGACATGGTGCTCAACGGCTGGGAGATCGGCGGCGGTTCGGTGCGTATCCACCGCGCCGACGTGCAGCAAAAGGTGTTCGATGCGCTCAAAATTTCGCCAGAAGAGGCGCAGCTCAAGTTCGGCTTCCTGCTCGACGCGCTGCAGTACGGCGCGCCGCCGCACGGTGGCCTGGCCTTCGGTCTTGACCGCATGATCACGCTGATGACCGGCGCCGAGTCGATCCGCGACGTGATCGCCTTCCCCAAGACCCAGCGCGCCCAGTGTCTGCTGACCCACGCGCCGTCGCCGGTCGATGAAAAACAGCTGCGCGAACTGCATATCCGCTTGCGCAACGTCGAGGCGCCCAAGGCGGCTTGAGCGCCTCGCGCGGCTGCTGCATGGGTAATTCGGAGCGAATGGCTAAAATGGCCATTCACCCGCAGGAGATCACCATGCACGTCACCGCCACCGAAGCCAAGAACCGGTTTGGCCAGATTTGCGCCCAGGCCAAGCGCGCGCCGGTGTTCGTGGAAAAGGGCGGGCGCGTCGATTCGGTCATTCTCTCGGTCGAGCAGTTCGAAGCGCTCAGGGCAGCGGCGCCGCCCAAATCTTTGGCGCAGCGGCGCCAGGAGTTCAACGAAACTTATAAAGAGTGGATTGCCGCGCAGAACCGGCATTTCGAGGAGCATGGGCTCTGGTGCGAGGGCTTCGTCGCCTGGCAAGACCAGGCCTGAGTCCGGGCTTGAGCATGGCGCAGTTCGATGTCTATGTGAATCCCAATCCGGCCTCGCGCCCGTCGGTGCCTTTCGTGCTGGATGTGCAAAGCGGCTTGATCGACAGCCTGCCGACGCGCTTGGTGATGCCTTTGTCGCGTGTGGGTGCTGGGCTGGCAAAGTTGCCGACCAATCTGTGCCCAGTGCTCGAAGTCGAGGGTGAAGCCTTGATTTTGATGCCGCATCTGGCGGCGCCTGTCTCGGCACGACTGCTGCGCAATCCCGTGGTTTCGCTGCCGCACAGCGCCAGTGCGGTAAGCGCCGCAATGGATGCCGTACTCAGTGGTGTCTGAACCCCGCGCCTACAAAATCCCGGAGTCCGTGCTCGTGGTCATCCACACGCCGGCGCTCGAGGTGCTCTTGATCCGGCGTGCCGACGCCGAGCTGTTCTGGCAGTCGGTCACCGGCAGCAAAAACCATCCGCACGAGAGCTTTCACGACACCGCCGTGCGCGAGGTGCGCGAGGAAACGGGCATGGACGCGCGCGCGCCCGGCTGCGTGCTGCGCGACTGGCAGCTCGAAAACACCTACGCGATCTATCCGCATTGGCAGCACCGCTATGCGCCCGGTGTGTGGCGCAACACCGAGCACCTTTTCAGCCTGCAGGTGCCCGAAGGCACGCCCGTAGTATTGAATCCGCGCGAGCACACCGCATTTGCATGGTTGCCCTGGCGCGAGGCCGCCGAGCGCTGCTTTTCGCCGTCGAACGCCGAAGCGATCCTGCTGCTGCCGCGCTTTGTCGCGCAGCCTGCGTGAATGCTATATAGTAGATAGCATAAATGCCATAGTGAAATCAAGCATCAGTGCAGCATACTAACAGCACAGGCAGCTCCTTTTTTTGAGACAAAAAACCGGAAACCACGGCCACCGATGCACAAACACAGCCACGATGGCGACCGCATCCTGCGCGTCGCCACCTACAACATCCACAAGGGCGTGCAGGGCTTGGGGCCGGCGCGGCGGCTCGAAATCCACAACCTCGGGCAGGCGGTGCAGCAACTCGACGCCGACCTCGTCTTTTTGCAGGAGGTGCGCAAGCTGCACCGGCGCTATGCGCAGCATTTCCCGCACTGGCCCGAACTGCCGCAGGCCGATTTTCTCGCGCCCGATGGCTACCACGCGGTGTACCGCACCAACGCCATCACGCGCCACGGCGAGCATGGCAATGCGCTGCTCTCGCGCTGGCCCGTGCTGGGGCACCAGCACCAGGACATTTCCGACCACAGGTTCGAGCAGCGCGGACTCTTGCACGTCGAGGTGCACGTGCATGGGTGGCGGCTGCACGCCATCGTGGTGCACCTGGGCCTGATTCCTGGCAGCCGCATCCGCCAGACGCAGCAGCTGCAGGAATTCATCACGCGCGAGGTGCCCGCGGGCGATCCGCTGGTGGTGGCGGGGGACTTCAACGACTGGGGCGTGCAGACCAGGCACATGCTCGCGGAGTTCGGCCTCATCGAGCTCGATGCGCCGCGCGCCTACACCTACCCCGCGCGCCTGCCGCTGGTGCAGCTAGACCACATCTACGCGCGCGGCCTGCAGCCGCTGGGCCTGCTCGTGCCGCGCGGGCGCCTCTGGTGGCGCATGTCCGACCACCTGCCGCTGATCGCCGAGTTCCGGCTCGATCCGCCCTGAGAGGCTGAGAGTCTTGCGTCCATGGCCGCTTTTGCAAAAGACCACCACCTGCGTCTGCTGCAAGGTGCGCAGGAGCTGTTTCCGGCGCTGGTGCGGGCGATGGACGAGGCGCTGTCGGACGTCCAGCTCGAGACCTACATCTTCGACTTCACGGGCGGCGCAGTCGCGGTGGCCGAGGCGCTCGAGCGCGCCGCGCGCCGCGGCGTGCGCACGCACGTGGTGGTCGATGGCGTAGGCACGGGCCGCCTGCCTCGCGACTGGGCGCGGCGCTTCAAAGAGGCTGGCGTGCAGTGGCGCGTCTATGCGCCGCCGGGGTGCTTGGGCCTGCTCTCGCCGCGCCATTGGCGGCGTCTGCATCGCAAGCTCTGCGTGGTCGATGGCTGGCTGCTGTTTTGTGGCGGCATCAACATCCTCGACGATTTTCATGACCCTAACCACGGGCCGCTCGCCGCGCCGCGGCTGGACTTTGCCGTGGAAGTCGCGGGCAGCCTGGTCGCGCAGGCGAGCGAAGCGATGGAGCAGCTCTGGTGGCGCCTCGAAGCAGTGCGCGACCTGCGCCGGCGCGATCTGCCAGAGGCCGTGCGCGCGCTGCGTGCGGCAAGCGCGGCGCGGCACGCGCCGCGCTTGCACCAGCGCGGCGTCGCGGGCGTGCGCGCCGCGCTCGTGCTGCGCGACAACCTGCGCCATCGCCGCCGCATCGAACAACACTACCTGCGCGCGATCGCCATGGCGCGGCAGGAGATCATCATCGCCAACGCCTACTTCATCCCGGGCCGCAAGCTGCGCCGTGCGCTCGTGCTCGCCGCGGGGCGTGGTGTGCGCGTGCGCCTGCTGCTGCAGGGGCGTTACGAATACTTCATGCAGTACCACGCGGCCAAGCCTGTCTATGGCGTGCTGCTCGAAGCCGGCATCGAGATGCACGAATACGCGCCGAGCTTTTTGCACGCCAAGGTGGCCGTGATCGACGCGCTGGGCGAAAAGCCCTGGGCCACGGTGGGCTCGTCCAACCTCGAGCCCTTGAGCCTGCTGCTCGCGCGCGAGGCCAACGTGGTGGTAGAAGATGGCGCGTTTGCACGCGCGCTGCGCGCGCGCCTCGTGCACGCCATGGAGCACGCCGGGCAGCGTGTCGATCCGGCGCGCTACCTGCAAAGGCCCTTGCGCGAGCGCGTGCTCGACTGGCTCGCCTATGGCCTGATGCGCCTGGCGCTATGGGTCACGGGCAAGCGTTATTGACGTTGCTTGCTATTGATTGAGTAGCTGCTTGTGCTTTCTGCATATGCACGAGAGGCCAAAAACCCTTGTAATCAAGGGGTTGCGATCACTGTTAACATCCCTGCCATGCTCAGACCCCTCGCCGCCACCATGACGCCGCCGACCGAAGACGAAGGTACGCCTGTTTCCGTCAAGATTCGCGAGCGCCTCCTTGCCGCGCGCAAGCGTTTCCATGCCAACGACAACATCGCCGAATTCATCGAACCGGGCGAGCTCGAAAAGCTGCTCGACGAGGTCGAACTCAAGATGCAGGGTGTGCTCGACAGCCTGGTCATAGACACCGACGGCGACCACAACACGCGCGACACCGCGCGCCGCGTGGCCAAGATGTACCTCAATGAGGTGTTCAAGGGCCGCTACGCGCCGCAACCCGCGCTCACCGAGTTCCCCAACGCCGAGCACCTCAACGAGCTCATGATCGTCGGCCCGCTCACGGTGCGCAGCGCCTGCAGCCACCACCTGTGCCCGGTGATCGGCAAAATCTGGATCGGCATCCTGCCCAACGAGCACACCAACGTGATCGGCCTGTCGAAATACGCGCGTCTGGTCGATTGGGTCATGGGCCGCCCGCAGATCCAGGAAGAGGCCGTGGTGCAGCTTGCCGACCTCATCATCGAAAAAACCCAGCCCGACGGCTTGGCCATCGTCATGGAAGCGAGCCACTTTTGCATGTCCTGGCGCGGCGTGCGCGAGATGGACAGCAAGATGCTCAACTCCGTCATGCGCGGCGTGTTCCTCAAGGACGCGAACCTGCGCCGCGAGTTTCTCTCGCTCATCCCCGGCAGGAGCTGAACATGCTGGTGCGCCTGGTGTACGCGAGCCGCGCGGTCGATCCCTCACCCGACGCGATCGAGGCGATCCTTGCCGAATCGCGCAGCGACAACCCCGCGAGCGGCATCACGGGCATCCTGTGCTACGGCGGCGGCATTTTCTTGCAGGCCATAGAAGGTGGCCGTGCTGCGGTCAACAGGCTTTACGGCCACATCCTGCACGATGCGCGCCACCGCCAGATCGAGTTGCTGGCCTATGAAGAAATCTGCGAGCGGCGTTTCGGCGGCTGGACCATGGGGCAGGCAAACCTCGCCAAGATCAACCATTCCATCCTGCTCAAATACTCCGAAAAGCCCGAGCTCGACCCGTATGCGATGTCGGGCAAGGTGGCGCTTGCGCTGCTCGAGGAACTCATGGCCACGGCGTCCATCATCGGGCGCGCCTGAAGGGCTGCGGGCAAGCGTTTCCCTCGTTTTTTTCCACCTTCCCATGCCCAGCCTGCATACCTTGAGCACGTTTTTCGGCGTGGCCGTGCTGCTTGCACTCACGCCGGGCCCCGACAACCTGTTCGTGCTGCTGCAATCCGCGCAGCGCGGCTGGCGCGCGGGCATGGCCGTGGTGCTGGGTTTGTGCGCGGGGCTGGTGGTGCATACGGCGGCCGTGGCGCTGGGGCTGGCCGCACTTTTCGCGGCCTCGCCCACCGCCTTCACGGCGCTCAAATTCTGCGGCGCGGCCTACCTCGCCTGGCTCGCCTGGCAGGCGCTGCGCGCACCAGCGGACGCGGCGCAGGATGAAGGGCAGGACGCGACCGGTGCAGGCGATGCTGCACGCGGCGGGCAAGAGCAGGCCGCCGCGGCGCAAGCCGTGCCGGCCGTCGCGCCTGGCCTCGTGCGCATGGTCGGGCGCGGCATGCTCATGAACCTTACCAACCCCAAGGTGCTGATTTTTTTCCTGGCCTTTTTGCCGCAGTTCACCGATCCGGCGCGCGGCAGCGTGGCCGCGCAGACCATGGTGCTGGGCCTGGTGTTCATGCTCGCCACCTGGCTCGTGTTTGGCGCCATCGCGTGCTTCTCGGGTGCTTTCGGCGCCTTGCTGCAACGCTCGGCGCGCGCGCGCACGGCGCTCAACCGCGTCGCGGGGCTGGTGTTTCTGGGGCTCGCCGTGCGGCTGGCCAGCAGTTGAGCGAGGACGGCCATGGCGCTGATGATCACGCACGAGTGCATCAACTGCGACGTCTGCGAGCCAGAGTGCCCGAACGAGGCGATCTCGCTCGGGCCCGAGGTCTATGTGATCGATCCGGCGCGCTGCACCGAATGCGTGGGCCACTTCGACGAGCCGCAGTGCGCGTTGCTGTGCCCCGTGTCCTGCATTCCCGTGAACCCCGAGCACGTCGAAAACCGCGAGGCCTTGTGGCAAAAATACCTGCGCCTGCGCACGGCGAAGCTCGAAAATTGATGGTGTTTTTGGCCTATAGCCCTTGATGGATAAGCGCTTGTAGCTATGAAAATCGATGTTTCAAGCGTCGGGCACCGGTGCGGGGCTTGTCTTGGGGCGCTGGGGTTTGGGGCGCGGCGCGGCGGTGGTGTGGATCTGCTGCGTGGCTTTTTCCATGTCGCCGCTCAGCAGCGCGGGCAGGGCCTGCAAGGCGTGCGCGATGGCGGCTTCGATCAGCCGGCGTTGCTCGGGCGAGGGCTTTTGCAGCACCCAGTGAATGACCTCCGATTTCACGCCCGGATGCCCTATGCCTATGCGCAGGCGCCAGTAGTCGGGCGAGCCGAGTTGCGCATGGATGTCGCGCAGGCCGTTGTGGCCCGCGTGGCCGCCGCCGCGTTTGAGCTTGACCTGGCCCGCGGGCAGGTCGAGTTCGTCGTGCGCGACGAGGATTTCTTCTGGCGCGATCTTGTAAAAGCGCGCGAGCGCAGCCACCGACTTGCCCGAGAGATTCATGAAGGTCTGCGGCTCGAGCAGCCACAGGCCGCGCCCCTGGAAGCTGGTGCGCGCGACGAGCCCGTGGTAGCTGCGCTCGGGCACCAGTTGCACCCCCAGCGTCCGCGCCAGCGCGTCCAGCCACCAAAAGCCCGCGTTGTGGCGCGTGCCCTCGTATTCCGGGCCGGGGTTGCCCAGGCCGACGAAGAGTTTGATCATGCAAAGATTATCGGGACAAAAACGACGACGGCCCACGCAGTGGTGGGCCGTTTTGAGAATGACGACAGCCTGAAGGCTGCCGCCGGCGAAAGCAAAAAGGATTACTTCTTGCCCTTGCCTTTGCCCTTGGTTTCGGCAGCAGGTGCAGCCTCGGCCGGGGTCTCGATTTCGGCCGCGGGCGGCACCACCGACACCAGCGCCGGGTTGCGATCGCTGCCGCGCACCACGGCCGTCACGCCCTTGGGCAGCTTGACATGCTGCAGATGCAGGGAGGCGCCTTTTTGCAGCGTGGAAAGATCGACGGCGATGAATTCGGGCAGGTCTGCAGGCATGCACGAGACTTCGAGTTCGGTCACGATGGGCGTGACCAGGCACTTGTCCACTTTCACGGCGGGCGATTCTTCGACGCCGCTGTAGTGCAGCGGCACCTTCATGTGCAGCTTGGTTTTCTCATCGATGCGCTGGAAGTCGATGTGCAGCACCAGTTGTTTGAAAGGGTGGTATTGCACGTCGCGCAGCAGCACCTTGCTGGTCTGGCCGTTCAGTTCCATGTCGAGCACGCTCGAATGGAAGGCTTCTTTTTTGAGCGCGTGCCACAGGGCATTGTGGTCGAGCTCGATCATTTGCGACTCGGCCGAACCGCCATAGACGATGCCGGGCGTCTTGCCCGTGTTGCGCAGGCGGCGGCTCGCACCCGTACCTTGCTTGCTGCGCTCGAAAGCGACGAATTGCATGACTGACTCCTGAAAAATGGGGGGGCCGCGACCAGCCTCACCCCGTTGCTGAAAAACCTGCAGCATTGCAGGCTTGCGTGCCGTTCTCGCATCCGCCTGCCCGAACTAGCGGACAGACAGTGAAAATCAGAAAAGATTTTCCTGGTCGGAGAACAAACTCATGACCGACTCGCCCGTGGCGATGCGCTGGATCGTCTCGGCGATCAGCTGTGCGACGGAGAGCTGGCGAATCTTGGAACATTCCTTGGCCGCGTCGCTCAAGGGAATGGTGTTGGTGACCACGACTTCATCGAGCGCCCGCCCCTGGCTGAGGCGTTCTATGGCCGGGCCAGAGAAGATCGGGTGCGTGCAGTAGGCATAGACGTTTTTCGCGCCGCGCTCCTTGAGCACTTCGGCGGCTTTGACCAGCGTGCCGGCCGTGTCGATCATGTCGTCCATGATGACGCAGTTGCGCCCGTCGATCTCGCCGATCACGTGCATGACTTCGGACACGTTGGCCTTGGGCCGGCGCTTGTCGATGATGGCGAGGTCGCAGTTGAGTTGTTTGGCGAGCGCACGTGCACGCACCACGCCGCCCACGTCGGGCGACACGACGAGGAGGTCATCGTAGTTTTTCTGGCGCAAGTCGCGCAGCAGCACCGGCGAGGCGTAGATGTTGTCCACCGGAATGTCGAAAAATCCCTGGATCTGGTCGGCGTGCAAGTCCATGGTGAGCACGCGCGCCACGCCCACGGCCTGCAGCATGTTGGCGACCACCTTGGCCGAAATCGGCACGCGCGAGGAGCGCGGGCGGCGATCCTGGCGCGCATAGCCGAAGTAGGGGATCACGGCGCTGATGCGCTCGGCCGAGGCGCGCTTGAGCGCATCGACCATGATCAGCAGTTCCATGAGGTTTTCGTTCGTGGGCGCGCAGGTGGACTGCACCACGAAGACGTCGCGCGCACGCACGTTTTGCTTGATTTCGACGGCCACCTCGCCGTCGGAAAAGCGCCCCACATCGGCCGCGCCCAGGCGCGTGCCCAGGTGGTGCACGATTTCGGCGGCCAAGCCGGGATTGGCATTGCCCGTGAAAACCATGAAATCGGGTTGATTGGCTTGCATGTGCGTCCCAGCGATCGGAGAGAGGGCCCGCGCGCAGATCACAGTTGGTGCAACGCTGGGCGCACTTGCAGCGCGAAGCCCGTTGCTACAAGCGGATCCGACATGGTTGCGTGTGCTCTACAGGTTTTGGAAGATTTGGCAGGGGAGGAAGGATTCGAACCCTCGCATGCCGGAATCAAAATCCGGTGCCTTGACCAACTTGGCGACTCCCCTACACAGGTCAACTGCCGAAGGCAGCTCACCGCAAACTTTCATCGGACGCCCAGTCCACCAGCGGATGGAGCATCAAATTTTCACATACTTTGACTTTCCACCCTTTTGGGGTCTGGGTGACGTCCAAAAAGACGTCGCCAGGGTCTGTCGTATGGGCCCATTGCGCAAACACCGCACTGCCAGAGCCTGTCATCCTGGCCTGCAAGCCCCGCGATTGTAGCCATGCAATGGCTTGGTTTATCTCGGGACACAGTACCTGGGCAACCGGTTGCAGGTCATTGCGACCATAGCTGTAGGGTGCTGCAGCAAAGCCCAAAATTGTAGCAGCTTCGGAGTTGCGTTGAAGGCTGGACGAGGAAAAAATTTCGCGCGTGTCCAGCCCCGCCGTGGGCTTGACGACCACGAAGCGGGCGCGCGGCAGTTGCACCGTGGGCGCGAGCGGCGTGATCTGCTCGCCTATTCCTTCGACCCAGGCATTGTGTCCACGCAGGAAAAACGGCACGTCCGCGCCCAGCGCCAGCCCAATGCGCTCGAGCGCCGCGCGCGGCAGGTGCAGGTTCCACAGCCGGTTGAGCGCCAGCAGCGTGGTGGCGGCATCCGAGGAGCCGCCGCCCATGCCGGCCTGGGCCGGGATGCGCTTGAGCACGCTGATCTGTACGCCCGCGCCGCAGCCCGTGGCAGCCTGCAGGGCCTGCGCGGCGCGCACACTGAGGTCGAGCGTGGGCAGCGGCTCCCCAAGGTCGGTGCGCGCGATGCGGCCGTCGGTGCGGCGCTCGAAATGCAGCGTGTCGCACCAATCGATCAGCATGAAAGCGGACTGCAGCAGGTGGTAGCCGTCGTCCCGGCGACCCGTGACGTGCAAAAAGAGGTTGAGCTTGGCCGGCGCGGGTACGTCGTACAGGGCTTGCATGGCAGGGCAGATTGGAACAGGTTCTTAGCGCGTGAGCGCGATGCGCAGCGTCGCGGGTGGCGGCGGGTCGCTGCGCTGCGCGAGCACACGGCCCTCGGGCAGGGCCGACAGGTCGACCTGCCAGCCCGCCGCCGGCGTGTCTGATGCCTTGCAGCCAGTCGAACAGGGCCGCCACGGGGATGCGGCTGCCGGCAGCGTCTTGCAGCAGGGCTTCGAGTGATGCTGCCTGCCGCGTTTGCTGGCCCGTTTGCAGCGCGGCTTCGCCCGGCTGCCAGCGCAGCACGGCAAGGGTGCTGCCGAGCGGGCTCGAGAGCACGAGTTCACCTTGCGCGGGCGAGCCGCGCAGCTCGAACAGCGCGGAAAAAGACTGTGCCTCGTCGCCTTGCACCAGCAGCGCCAGGCGCCCGGTCCACACGGATGAGGCCCCTGGCGGTGCGCTGGCGCGAGGCGGCTGCGCGCAGCCTGCGAAGGCGAGCAGCAGACCCAGGCAAAGCGCCCACATTCCCATGCGCAATGGGGTGATGCGCCCAGGCAGATGTGGGCCTTGGCTCGCAGTTTGAAGCATGTATAGCGGACGGAGCGCGGCTTACGCGGCCTCAGAGGCGCACGCCCAGGCGCTTGAGGGTCGATTGCAAAGTTTCGTTGTCGGGGTTCAGGCGCCGCCCTTCTTTCCAGATGCTCAAGGCGCGGTGGCGCTCGCCCATGCTCCAGAGGACTTCACCGAGGTGCGCGGCGATTTCCGCGTCGGGGCGGGTTTTGTAGGCCGACTCGAGCAGGCGCACCGCCTCGGCATGGTTGCCGAGGCGGAACTCCACCCAGCCCAGGCTGTCGGTGATGAAGGGGTCGCCAGGCGCAAATTCGAGCGCCTTGCTGACCAGGCGCCTGGCCTCTTCGAGCTGCACGCCTCTATCGGCGAGCGAATAGCCGAGCGCGTTGTAGGCATGAAAGTAGTTGGGGCGGCGCGCGATGAGTTCACGCAGCAGCTTTTCCATGAGCTCCGGGTTGCCGG
Source organism: uncultured beta proteobacterium (assembly GCA_963708545.1). Taxonomy (GTDB): domain Bacteria; phylum Pseudomonadota; class Gammaproteobacteria; order Burkholderiales; family Burkholderiaceae_C; genus Extensimonas. The sequence goes on from CAVPUD010000102.1 coordinate 12,500, forward strand.
CCTTTTCGGCCAGCACGGCCTGGTCATAGACGAGGTCATCGTCCTGGGGGTAGAGTGCCACCAGCTGGCTTTGCACCTCGAAGGCTTCGCGGTACATGCGCATTTCTTGCAGCAGCTGCACCTCGGCTTGCAGCTTCAGGCGCGCGGCCTGCGGCGTTGCGCTGGGCAGGTTTTGCAGAGAGTGCGCGCGCCTCCTCGATCTTGCCCTGGTGTGCGAGCACGGATGCGCGCTGGCGCTGCACGCTGAACATCTCGTCGGCGTTGTCTATGCGTTTGAGCCAGGATTCCGCGGCAGCATAGTCGTGCTTTTTCTCGGCAATTTGCGCTTGCATCAAATAAGCCTGGGTCAGGCCGCGCTGCCGGGTCTGTGGGTCGATGTCGGCGCTGGGGACGAGCTCCAGAAAGCGCTGCAGGGATTTTTCCGCGTCGCCCAGCTGGTTTCTTTGCAGCTGCAGCGCCGCGAGCAGCAGCCAGGTGTCGGGAAAGTCCGGCTTGGCGCGGGTTACGGCCTGCAACTCTTTTTCCGCATCCGCATCGCGCTGTAGATTCAGCAGCACCCCGGCATACGCCAGACGCAACTCGGGCTTGGGCTGGCCGGCCAGATAGCGATTGACCAAGGCTTGTGCCTGGGTTTGCCCGGATTCGAGCAATTCCAGCGCGAGCAGCATGGCGCCGTCGTTTGTGGGGGCGAGCGCTTGCGCGCGCTGTGCGGCCTCGAGCGCACCGACGCTGTCCCTGGCGGCGAGCCGCATGCGCCCCACCGTCACCCAGGCAGCAGGCGCGACCGCAGGCTCGGCGAGCACGTCAGCGAGTGCCTGCTCCACCACCTGCGCGGCCAGGGTTTTGTCGCTGGCACGCGCATAGAGTTGCGGCACCATGGTGAGCAGCGCAGTTTTGTCCTGCGCCGCGGCCTGTGCGAGCTCCTGGCGCAGCAGTTGCGGAGTTTCGTCGATCCGATTGAGCGCCACCAGAATCTGCAGCAAGTAGCGGTTGGCCTCGCGCGAGTCTGGGTACGCCTCCTTCCAGGCCTGCACGGCCTGGAGCGCGTAGTCGCCCGAGCGCGCCTGCAGGGCGATGTCGGCCGCGCGGCGGTAAAGCTGCTCGTCGCCGCTGCGTCGCGCGGCTTCGAGCATGAGCGCGTAAGCGGCACCCGGGTCGCCGGTGCGCAGGTTCAATTCGCCCAGAAAGACTTCGTAAAAAAGCTCGGCGTTCAGCGCCGCCTGCGCGTCGGAGGCGCTGGGCGCAGCGACGCGCTTGTCGTGCTGTTCCGCGGCCGCATGGGCGTGGTTGGTCAAACCCGCAAAAGCAGCCAGCGCGAGGGCTGCGGCGAAGGCGGTGGTGCGCAAGCGAAGGGATCGAATCATCGGGCCATAATAATCGAAGCATCCCCACTGAACCTGAATGCCCCCGCATGCCTGAGCTACCCGAAGTCGAGGCCACGCGCCGCAGTTTTGCCGATGCCATCGTGGGCGCACGGGTGCAAGGGCTGTGGCTGGGCAAGCCCCTGCGCTGGCCGCTCGGGTGTGCGCCGCAGGCGCTCGTGGGGCTGCGGGTGCTGGGGGTGCGCCGCCGCGGCAAGTACCTGCTCGTCGATCTGGAGCAGGGGCTTTTGCTCCTGCATCTGGGCATGTCGGGAAGTCTGCGTTTTGCCATGAACCTGCCGCCGCCAGGAAGCCACGACCACTTCGACCTTGTGACTTCGCACGGCACTCTGCGCCTGCACGATCCACGGCGCTTCGGGGCGGTGGTGTATGCGCCGAGCGAGCAGCATCCTGCAGCGCAAAAGTTGCTCGCAGGGCTCGGTGTCGAGCCTCTGTCCGAAGCCTTCACGGTGGATCAGTTTGCTTGCGGGCTGCGAAAAAGCAGGGCGCCGATCAAGCAGGTCTTGCTCGCCGGGCGGCTGGTCGTGGGGGTGGGCAATATCTATGCGAACGAGGCTTTGTTTCTGGCGGGGATACGGCCCACCACGCTAGCGATGCGGCTGGGGCTTGCGCGCGTGCGCAGGCTCCACGCGGCGATCCGCGAGGTGCTGGCGCAGGCCATCGCGCTGGGCGGTACCACCTTGCGCAACTTTTCCAATGCGGCGGGGGCGGCTGGGCATTTTCAGCATGCGACGCAGGTCTATGGCCGCGCGGATGCGCCGTGCCGGGTGTGCGGTGCGCCGATCCGCTGGCTCCAGCAAGGCCAGCGCAGCAGTTATTTCTGTCCGCGTTGTCAGCGTGCCTGATGTTCTGCGTTCAGCCGCGCGAGGAAAGGGCTGGATGCTATATATTGCGTTGACTATTGCGTTAACCTCCGCATAGGCGGCATTCATCCAAGTCGGGAGCAACGTGGGGCCATCCTTCAACGAACAGTTCGATCAGCATGGCGTGTGGCGGCGCGGCTTCGCGCAGCAGTTGCACGCCTTGTCCATCTGGCTGGCGGACCATGAGCTCTTGGATGCGGCCATCGAAGAGCAGCTGCAGCGGCTCGAGGCGCAGGTGCGTAGCGACCAGGTGATGGTGGCCTTCGTCGCGGAGTTTTCGCGCGGCAAGTCCGAACTCATCAATGCCATCTTTTTTGCTGGTTACGGGCGCCGCATCATGCCCGCCAGCGCCGGGCGCACCACCATGTGCCCTACGGAGCTGGCCTACGATCCTGCAGCGCCTGCGAGTTTGCGTCTGCTGCCGATCGAAACCCGCCTGCAGCCGCAGGGGCTGACGGAGTGGCGCCAGCGGCCCGCGCACTGGACCGAGCTGCCCCTCGATCCGAACGACGCCAACCAGATGGCGCAGGCCATCGCCAAGGTGGCGCAGGTGCGCAAGGTCACGCAGAGCGAGGCCCGGGCCTTGGGGTTCTGGCACGATGACTTGCCCGAAGAAAACCCTTTGCCCGACGCGCAGGGCCTGGTTGAAGTGCCCATGTGGCGCCATGCGCTGATCAATTTTCCGCACCCCCTGCTCAAGCAGGGGCTGGTCATCCTCGACACGCCCGGCCTGAACGCCGTCGGGGCCGAGCCCGAGTTGACCGTGGGCCTGATTCCCCAAGCCCATGCGGTGGTTTTCATTCTCGGGGCGGATACGGGCGTCACGCGTTCGGACTTGGCGATCTGGCGTGAGCACCTGGCGCCGGCGGCCGAAAGTGCGGCGGCGCGGCTGGTCGTGCTGAACAAGATAGACACCTTGTGGGACAGCCTCGATTCCCCCGCACAGGTGCAGGCACAGCTGGAGCGCCAGTGTGAAACCGTGGCGCAGGTGCTCGATGTGCCGCGCACCCAGGTCGTGCCCATCTCCGCGCAAAAAGGCCTGATGGCCAAGATTGCCTGCGATGACCTGTTGCTCGAATCCAGCGGTTTGCCAGTGCTCGAAGATGCCCTGGCGCTAGGAATCATGGGGCAGCGCCAGGCCATTTTGCGTGCGGCCGTCGCTGCGGGGGTGGCTAAGCTGCAGGCCCAGGCGGTGCGCCTCATCCATATCCGCCAGCGCGACCTCGATGATCAAATGGCCGAGCTGCGCAGCCTGCGCGGCAAAAACGCCTCGGTCATAGGCGTCATGCGCAAGCGCATCGAGCAGGAGCAGTATGAATTCGATCAGAGCGCGGCCAAAATTCAGGCCGTGCGTTCCGTGCACCTCAAATTGCTGCGCGACATGTTCCAGCAACTCGGCACGAAAGCGCTCAAAGCAGAACTGGCCGAATTGGCGCAGGCGCTGCAACAAAAAGGGGTCAAGCTTGGCGTGCGCAAAATCTACGCGCAGACCTTCAAGCGCTTGCGCGCCACGCTCGACAAGGTGCAGGCCGGTGCTGCGGAAATCCAGGCCATGCTCGAGGGCACGTTTCGCCAGCTGAACGCCGAATTTGGTTTTTCGCTGCAGGTGCCGCCGACGCCGCAACTCAGCGCTTTTGCGCAGGAGCTTGCGCGCATCGAACAAAGCCACGTGCAGTATCTGAGCGTGAGCAATGCACTCAGGCTGGCGCAGGGCGCGTTTGCCGAGCGGCTGGTGCGCGCACTGGGTACACGCTTGCGCACGGTCTATGAATCCGCGGCGAACGACCTCGAGCTTTGGAGCAAGTCGGCCACGGCGCAGCTCGATGCCCAGCTGCGTGAGCGCCGGCGCAGTTTTGCTAGGCGCATGGAGGCGGTGGAACGCATCCAGCAGGCCGCGAGCGGACTCGTGGAGCGCATCGCCGAGATCGAGGCCAGCGAGCAGGAATTGATCGACCTGGAGCGCGAGCTTGCCCAGCGTGTGGCGCTGCTCACCGCCTTGGGCGCTCCCGGGCAAGCCGCGGAAGGTGCGCGTTTCTCGCCGGCATGAATTCCGCCCACAGCGAATTTGCCGAGCGCATGCTGCACTGGCAGCGCACGCATGGCCGCCAGCACCTGCCCTGGCAGCAAACCCGCGATCCGTACCGCGTCTGGCTCTCCGAGATCATGCTGCAGCAGACCCAGGTGACGACCGTGCTGGGCTATTACGCGCGCTTTCTCGAGCGTTTCCCGGATGTGCAGGCGCTGGCCGCGGCGCATCCGGACGAGGTCATGGCGCTGTGGAGTGGGCTCGGTTACTACAGCCGCGCACGCAACCTGCACCGGTGCGCGCAGCAGGTAGTGGCGCAGCACGGGGGCGCGTTTCCGCGCACGGCCGAGGAGTTGGCGCGCCTGCCCGGCATAGGGCGCTCCACCGCGGGGGCCATCGCGGCCTTTTGCCATGGACAGCGCGTACCCATTCTGGATGCCAACGTGCGCCGTGTGCTGACGCGGCTGCTCGGCTTTGGCGCAGACCTGTCGAGTACGAGCAATGAACGTATTTTGTGGACGCACGCCGAGGCACTGCTGCCGCATACTGATTTGCAAACCACCATGCCGCGCTACACCCAGGCCTTGATGGACCTGGGGGCGAGCCTGTGCGCGCCGCGCAATCCTTCTTGTCGCCAATGTCCGGTGCAGGACTTGTGTGTGGCCCGGCAGGAGGGCGCGCCCGAGCGCTACCCTGTGAAGACGCGCAGGCTGCTGCGGCGGGCGCAGCCGTGGTGGCTGCTGGTGCTGCGCGATGCAGCCGGGCGCATCTGGCTGCAACGGCGACCGGCGCGCGGCATCTGGGCCGGTTTGCATTGCGTGCCGGTGTTTTCTTCGCGCGCCGAGCTGATTGCGGCTTTGCGGGAACATGTCTCGCATGCCGCGCCACGGGAGCTTGCGCCTTTTGTGCACGTGCTTACGCACAGAGACTTGCACCTGCACCCCGTGCTCGCGGCCGTGGACGAGCGGCAGTTGCAGCCCGAGGTGCACGCGGCCACGGGCGACGCCGGAGCATGGTTCACCGTGCAGCAAAGTAGCGCATTGGGCTTGCCGGCGCCGGTGCGCAGGTTGCTCGATGGGCTGGCGTAAAGCTACTTTGCTCCGTCCAGCTCGCGGTGGCGCCGCAGCACCTTCCAGCGTGTGCTGAAGGTTCGGGCGAGCTGCTCCACCAGGTACACCGAGCGGTGCTGGCCGCCCGTGCAACCAATGGCCACAGTGACGTAGCTGCGTTGGCCGCTGGCAAGTGCATCGAGCCACTGGCTCAGAAACTGCGTGATGTGCTCCTGCATCCGTGCCACATCGTCATGTTCGCGCAGGAATTCGATCACCGGCGCATCGAGGCCCGTGAGTTCGCGCAGCGATGGCTCATAAAAAGGGTTGGGCAGCATGCGCACGTCGAACACGTAATCGGCATCAAGCGGAATACCGCGTTTGAAGGCGAAGGACTGAAACACCAGTAACAGCGAACTCGGCACGACGGCCATCAGGCTCTTCACGTAGCTTTGCAACTGCGCCGTTCGTAGGGTGCTGGTGTCGATGACATGGGCCTGCTCGCGCAGCGGGGCCAGCAACTCGCGCTCCAGCTCGATGATCTGCACGAGTGCGCCTCGCCCGACCAGAGAATCGTCGTTGGACAAGGGGTGGCGTCTGCGCGTCTCGGAAAAGCGGCGTACCAGTGTGTCGGTGGAGGCGTCGAGGAAAAGTGACTGCACAGGAATGCCCTGGGCACGCAGTTTTTGCAGCTGCTGTGGCAATTGCGGCAGGGACGAGGCGCTGCGCACGTCCATGGCGATCGCGACGCGGTTGCCATGGTGCTTGTGTTCGAGTGCGACAAAGGCGCCGAGCAATTCCGGCGGCAAGTTGTCCACGCAGTAATAGCCCGCATCCTCGAGCGCATTCAGGGCAACCGATTTTCCGGATCCGGACATGCCGGTGATCAGGACGATTTCTAGTGTCATGGAGCCGGCCTTGGAAAAAAGGGGGAAACCAGACTCTAACAAGGTGGCGAGACGACAAGAATTTCCGTGCGCGCAGCGGTGCCATCTGCTGTCACCGGGGTTTCGCGTCGGGCTCTACGCGGCGGGCGATCCATCTATGACCGTGCCTTGCGCCAGCAGGGCATCGATGGCGGCCGCATCGAAGCCGTATTCTGCGAGCAATGCACGGGTGTGTTGCCCGAAGCGGGGCGGCGCACTGTGGGCCTGGCCAGGCGTGCGCGACAGTTTGATGGGGATGCCTATGGCGCGCTTGCCCTCGACCTCGACGACCATTTTGCGGTGCAGGGTGTGTGCGTCGGTGAGCACCTGGGGGATCGGGCGCACCGCGCCGGCCGGAATGCCCGCGGCTAGCAGATTGCGGCACAGCTCCTCGCCATCGACCTGCTGCAAATGGCCTTCGAGCAGGGTGCGCAGTTGCGGGCGATGGCGAAAGCGCTCGGCGTTGGTGACGAAGCGCGGGTCTTCGGCCAGTTCAGGGTGGCCGAGAAATTCGCAGAGCTTTTTCCATTGCCCGTTGTTGCCTATGCCGAGGAACACCTCGCAGGTCCTGGTCGGGAATTTGTCGTAGGGCACGATGTTGGAGTGGGCATTGCCGCTGAGTTGCGGCGTCTTGCCCGATTCGAGCCAGTTGGCGCTTTGCGGGTGCAGCAATGCCACGGTGCTGTCGTAGAGCGTGGCCTCGACGAACTGGCCACGCCCAGAGCGCTGGCGCTCTATCACCGCCAGCAGCACGCCGATCACGGCAGAAAGTCCCGTGGTCATGTCTACCACGGGTACGCCGACGCGCAGTGGGCCGGTTTCTGGCGTGCCGTTGACGCTCATGAGGCCGCCCAGCGCCTGCGCCACGGCGTCGTAGCCCGGTGCGCCGCCGAGCGGGCCGTCGGCGCCAAAACCGCTCACGCGGCAATGGATGAGGCGCGGAAAGCGCTCGCGTAGCAGCTGTTCATAACCCATGCCCCAGCGTTCGAGCGTGCCGATCTTGAAGTTTTCGATCAGCACGTCGCAGTCTTCCAGCATTTTGAGAACGATCTCCCGCCCTGCTGGCTGGGACAGGTCGATCACGATGTCGCGCTTGTTGCGGTTGAGCCCGTTGAAGTAGGCTGCCGTGCCGTCCGCGGCAAAAGGCGGGCCCCACGAGCGGGTTTCATCGCCCGCGGGCGGCTCGACCTTGATGACTTCGGCGCCGTGGTCGGCCAGGATCTGGCCGCAGTAGGGGCCGCCGAGAACGCGCGACAAGTCCAGCACCTTCAGGCCCGCGAGGGCGCCAAAGCTCGGCAGAGGAGAGAAAGAGCTCATGGATATGCAAAAAAGAAACGCGCCGGATGCAGACCGGACCCGCACAAGGTGTCCGCGCGGTAGCGCAACACCTTGGCGAAGCCCCCGGGTGCCTCGTTGTTGGCGTAAGTCCCAGAAAGAAAACCGTGCGGACTCAGTACGAGCGCGGTAAGCCCAGCACGTGCTCACCGATGTAGTTGAGCACCATCTCGCGGTTCAGCGGTGCCGTGCGCAGCAGACGAACGAGGCCGTATAGATCATAGATGCCGTACTCTTTGGTGAACCCATTGCCGCCATGCGTCTGGATGGCTGCATCAACGGCGTGGATGCCGGCTTCGGCGCCCGCGTACTTGGCGATGTTGGCGTATTCGCCGCAGGGCAGGTTCTGGTCGAAGGCCCAGGCGGCTTTGCGTGCCATCAGGGATGCCATTTCGATCTCGCTGTAAGCAATCGCCAGCGGATGCTGCACGCCCTGGTGCGCGCCAATCGGGGTGTTGTTGAACACCTTGCGGTCGTTGGCATAGGCCACGGCTTTCTTGAGCGCGAAACGACCGACGCCGGTGCACAGGCCTGACAAGATGATGCGCTCGGGGTTCAGGGTGTCGAACAGAATGCCGAAGCCCTTGCCGACTTCGCCGAGTACGTCGTCTTCGGTCAGTTGCACGTCGTCGAAGAACAGTTGCCACTGCGTCTCGGGCACCGGAAAGGCCACGGGAATCAGCGTTTTGCTGATGCCTTTTTTCTTCATGTCGACCATGAAGATCGTGAAGCCGTCGGTCTTTTTCTTGACTTCGGCGCGCGGCGTGGTGCGCGTGATCACCATGGCGTAGTCGGCACGGTTGGCGTCGGTGATGAACACCTTTTGCCCGGAAAGACGAAAACCGCCCTTGCCATCGGATTTGGCGATGGAGGTGATTTCCATCGAGTTCGAACCGGCGTTGGGTTCGGTGATGGCGAAGCAGAATTTGATTTCATTCGCGCAGCCGCCGGGCAGCAGGCGGCGCTTCATGTCTTCGCTCGCGTGCTTGGCGATCAGGCCCATGGTCATGGTGGGGCCGACCACGAGGTTGAGCAGCGGGATGCCATTGTTCGAGAGGCCCTCCATGAACAGCAGCATTTCCGTCATGCCCTGGCCGGCACCGCCGTAGGCTTCGGGCACCATGACGCCCAGGAAGCCGTCATCGGCAATCTGCTTGTAGAGCTCGGTCGGCGGCTCGTTCTTCTCGGCGTAGGTGCGCCAGTAGCTGTGGTCGAACTGCTGCGAGATACGGTCGCCGTACTCGTAGATCATCCGCTGTTCTTGGGTGAGTTGAAAGTCCATGGCGGTCGTTCCTTGATGGGTTTGTTAGGGTGGGGCTGAGAAAAGAGGCTTCGCCCGGCAATGCACCGGAAAGAAGCCTCTTGTGTGGCTGCAGCAGGGGCTGGCTTCAATCCTGGGCCGAGGGGAATTTGGGCGCGCGCTTCTCGCGCACCGAGGCCACGCCTTCCTTGGCGTCTTCGCCGAGGAAGCACAGCATCTCCATGGCGAGCGAGCTCTCGAAGATCGGGCGTGCAACGTTCATCCAGCCGTTCAAGGAGCGCTTGGTGAAGCGGATGGCTTGCTGGCTACCGGTGGCGAGTTTGTTGGCCACTTCCATGGCTTTGTCCATGAGTTGCGCACGCGGCACGCACAGGCTCACGAGGCCGATGCGCTCGGCCTCTTTGCCCGAGACGAACTCGGCCGTCATGAGGTAATACTTGGCCTTGGCCATGCCGCACAGCAGCGGCCAGCAGATTGCGGCATGGTCGCCTGCGGCGACGCCGAGCTTGACGTGGCCGTCGGTGATCTTGGCTTCTTCGGCCATGATGCTGATGTCGGCCATCATGGCCACGGCCAAGCCTGCACCCACGGCCACGCCGTTGATCGCGGAGATCACGGGCTTGTCGCAGGCCATGACGTTATAGACGATGTCCGAGGCCTCGTTCATCACGTTGCTGATGGTCTTGGGGTTGCCGACCATGTCGGTGATCCAGCTCAGGTCGCCGCCCGCCGAAAAAGCCTTGTCGCCGGCGCCCGTGATGACTGCGACGCGGGTTTTTGGGTCGTCGTTCACGACGCCCCAAATTTTGGTCAGCTCCCAGTGCAGGCGGCCATTGGTGGCGTTCATGACCTCGGGGCGGTTGATGGTGATGACCAGCACGCCATTGGGCTTGTTTTCGAACTTGAGGAATTGGAAGTCGGAGTAGTTCATCGAAGGTCTCCTTGGAAGGAAGTTGGAGTGAAGTCAAAAAAAGGACGAAGGGGCTCTTAGCGCAACTCGGCGCGGCCGTTGTTGAGCACCACGACATTACGCTCCACGGCGAGCGCACGGAAAGAAACCACCTTGCCACCGACCCACATTTCGGTGCGGATCGTTTCGCCCGGATAGACGGGCGAGGAAAAGCGCACATCGATGGAGCCTATGGTATGTGGATCGCCACCACACACGGTCTTGACGATGGCCCAGCCTGCGATCGCGTAAGTGGCGAGGCCGTGCAGGATGGGGCGCTCGAAGCCGGCGGCGCGCGCCACGGCGGGCTCGGCGTGCAGTGGGTTGTAGTCGCCAGAGAGGCGGTAGATCAGCGCCGCGCGCGGCTGCGTGGCGAAGTCGTAGCTGTAGTCTATGGCGCGGGTCGGCAACTCGTGCACGCTCTTGACCGGCCCCGAAGGGCCGCCAAAACCGCCGTCAGCGCGGCAGAAGGTGGTCGAGCTCAAAGTGGCGAGCAGGTCGCCGCTGGCGGCATCGACGACGCTGCGCTCGGTATAGATCAGCGCGCCCTTGCCCGGGCCTTTGTCGATGATGCCGGTCACGCGCGTGCGGCCTATCACTTCTCCCTCGGCCGGGATGGGTCGGTGCAGCTTCAGCCCTTGCTCGCCATGCACCAGCCGCACCCAATCTACGCCCGTCGCCGGGTCTTTGAGCCACATGCCGGGGTAGCCCAGCACCACGGGCAGCGTGGGCAGGGCGAGCAGGTTTTTTTCATAGACGAAACGCAGCTCGGTCTCGTCGCACGGATCGGTGCCCAGTCCGACGCCGAGCGCATAGAGCATGGTGTCGCGCTGCGTGTAGCGGTGCCGCACGTCCTCGAAAGGCCATGCCATCAGTTTTTCGTAATTGATTGCCATGTTGGCCTCCGCGTCAGACCGGATCCCACGAGAACACGATGTTCGAAGTCTCGAGCGGGAAGAAGTTGGGTTTCATGGCTGGCAGCACGCGCTCGGCGATGGTCTCGGGCGTCCAGCCTTCGGAGGTGTGCATGCCGCGGATCGGGCGCGGCTGGCTCATGAGGAAAATCTCGTTGCCGCGCACCGCGAAAATCTGCGCCGTGACTTCGGCGGCGGCATCGCTCGCAAGGAAGGCAGCCATGGGCGCGATCTGTGCCGTGCTGAGCTTTTGCAGCTTGGCCACGCGCGCCTGCTGCTCGGGCGTGTCGGTCGGGATGGAGCCAATCATGCGGCTCCAGGCGAAAGGCGAAATGCAGTTGGAGCGCACGTTGTAGCGCTTCATGTCGCCGGCGATGGAACGCGACAGTGCGACGATGCCGAGCTTGGCTGCGCCGTAGTTTGCCTGCCCGAGGTTGCCGATCAGCCCCGAAGTCGAGGTCATGTGCACGTAGGCGCCCGATTGCTGCGACTTGAAGTGCGGTGCCGCCGCGCGTGAGACGTAAAAGCTGCCGTTCAGGTGTACGTCGATCACGGCCTTCCATTCCTCGGGCGACATCGCAAAAAACATGCGGTCGCGCAGGATGCCGGCGTTGTTCACGACGATGTCGATGCGGCCGAAGTTGTCGAGCGCGCACTGGATGATGTGATTGGCCGAGTTCCACTCGGACACGCTGTCCGTGGAGAGCGCCGCCTGGCCGCCCATGGCCTTGATCTCATCGACCACTTGCTGGCCGGGGCTGGCGTCGCTGCCTTCACCGGTGACGGAGGCGCCAATGTCGTTGACCACCACCTTGGCGCCTTGCGCCGCCATTTCGAGCGCGATGTCGCGCCCGATCCCGCGGCCCGAGCCGGTGACGACCGCGACCTTGTCCTGCAGCATGATGCCTTTGTGCATGAGTTGACTCCTGGTTGTTGAGAAAAAATCAGACGGTGGCTGCTGTGCCCAGCAGCGCCGTCACCTGGCTGGAAAGAACGCCGCCATTGCCATGGCACAGCGCGACTTGCGCATCGGCCACCTGGCGCGCGCCGGCTTCGCCGCGCAGCTGCTGCACGGCTTCGATGAGCAGGAACATGCCGTACATGCCTGGGTGGCAACAGGAAAGTCCGCCGCCGTTGGTGTTGACCGGCAGTTCGCCGCCCGGCGCGATGCGCCCGCCGCGCACGAAGGCGCCGCCCTCGCCTTTGGCGCAAAAGCCCAGGTCTTCGAGGAACAGCAGGGTGTTGATGGTGAAGGCGTCGTACAGCTCCACGACATCCACGTCCTTGGGTGTGAGGCCGGCCATGGCGAAGGCGCGCGGGCCGGATTCGGCGGCGGCCGTCACCGTGAGGTCGGGCATGGAGGCGATCTGGCGGTGCCAGGTCGCGGCTGCCGCGCCCAGTACATACACCGGCGGTTTGGGAAAGTCTTTGGCGCGCTCGCTGCGCACCAGCACCAGCGCGCCACCGCCATCTGTGACGAGGCAGCAGTCGAGCACCGAGAGCGGATCGCTCACCATGCGCGCGGCCAGCACCTGCTCGACGCTCAGCGGATCGCGTGCGTAGGCCAGTGGGTTGCGCTGTGCCCATTGGCGCGCCGCCACCGCGATGTGTGCGAGGTCTTCGCGCGTGGTGCCGTACTGGTGCATGTGGCGTGCTGCCGCAAAGGCATAGCTCGAGATCGGGTAGCGCGGCGCGTAGGGGGCCTCATAGGGGGGCGTCTCGGCCATGGACTTGAGCTTGCCATGGCCCGAACCCTGGTTGCTGCCGTAGCACACCAGCGCCACTTCACACTGGCCAGTATGCAGCGCCATCGCCGCGGTGAGCAGGTGGCCGACGTAGGACGAGCCGCCCACCATCGTGGCCTCGCAGAATTTGGGGTGTAGGCCCAGATACTCTGCCACCGACAAGCCGGCGAGAAAGTGGTAGGCCGAGCCCGTGAACAAGCCATCGACGTCCGAGAGCTTGAGGCCGGCATCGGCCAGCGCGCCGTGCACGGCTTCGGCCAATATCTCGAGCGGGCTGCGCCCCGGTGCCATGGGCACGCCGCCCAGACCGGCGCCTACGATCGCAGCCTTGCCGCGCAGCAAGGAGTTGCAGGAAGATGCTGCGCTCATGGTTTGGCTTCCGAAGCCGCTTGCGGCACGAAGACGAGCAGCTTGCCCTGGGTCGGGTCGTCTATGACCTGCGCTTGGACGGGCATGCCGATGTGCACCTGCGTGGGGGCTATGCCATCGACGCGCGACATCAATCGCGGGCCTTCGGCCAAGTCTATCAGTGCCACGTTGTAGTCGCCGCCCGCCTCGGGCTTGCGGCGCACGACGGTACTCGAATAAACCACTCCCGCCCCGCTGGGCTGTACCCAGTCGAGCTGGACCGAACCGCAGTGCGTGCACAGCGCGCGCGGGTAAAACACATGCTCGCCGCACGCTGCACAGCGCTGGATTTCGAAGCGCCCTTGCGCCAGCGCCGCGGCAAAGCGCGCGTCCGGGCCGGGGGCGGCGAAGGGGTTGGTCTGCACGGAGTTCATGCGGGCAGCTTGAGCACGTTGGCAGCGAGGATGTTGCGCTGGATTTCGTTGCTGCCGCCGTAAATCGTGGCAGGGCGGGCGTTGTAGAACGAAGTCAGCGCATCCACCGGGCCGCCAGGCAGTTCGATCGAGCCTGGCGTGCCGCCGTTGGCGCCCAGGATGTCCACGAGCAGGTCGGCCAAGCGTGAATAGGTTTCGGTGCCGAAGATTTTGAGCATGGACACATCCGGCCCCAGGGCTTCGCCGCGCTTGACCTGCTCGATGAAGCGGCCGTAGAGCGTACCGAGGTCGGCCACGTCGAGTGCGAGTTTGGTGTAGCGATCGACGAAGCCCGCATCCTCGAACAAACCGAGGCGCTCGGCGGCTTCCTGCACGCGCGCCAAGGCGTATTGGCTTTGCTTGGGGCTGCCGAGGAAGATGCGCTCGAAGCCGAGCAGCGCTTTGGCGATCGTCCAGCCCTTGTTGAGCGCCCCCACAATGTTGGCGCGCGGTACGCGCACGTTCTCGAGGAACACCTCGCAGAAGTCCTCGCCGCCCGCGATGTTGCGGATGGGGCGCACGCGGATGCCGGGTGTTTGCATGTCGGCCAGCAAGAAGCTGATGCCTTCCTGCTTCTTGGCGGACTTGTCGGTGCGCACGAGCAGGAAGATGTGCGTCGCGTCCTGTGCGAGCGTGGTCCAGATCTTTTGCCCGTTGACGATGAAGTCGTCGCCGTCCACCACGGCCTCGGTGCGCAGGCTCGCAAGGTCGGAGCCCGAGTTGGGCTCGGAATAGCCCTGGCACCAGATGTTCTCACCCGTGAGGATTTTGGGCAGGTAGTGCGCACGCTGCTCCTCGGTGCCGTACTGGATCAGCAGCGGGCCGACCATCGTGATGCCCATGTCGGGCGCGCGGCCCACGCCCCAGCGTTCCTGCTCTTCGATGAAGATGATGAGCTTTTCGGGCGACAGGCCCATGCCGCCGTACTGCGTGGGCCAGCTCGGGGCCACCCAGCCTTTTTGCGACAGTTTGAGAAACCAGGGCTTGATCTCGGCCCAGCGCAGGCGGCGCTTGGGGTAGCGCAGTTCGTTCGGGTATTCAGCTTCGAAAAATGCGCGCACCATCGCGCGGAAGCTCTCGTTGTCCATGGCGTTCCAGTCGGTGCCGGAAGGTGCTGCTGCAGTGGTGTTCATGCGTGTTCCTGCTCTGTGAGGTTGCGGGTGAGGGCGGCGTAGCGGCGGCGTTGCTGCGTGCCGTTGCCCAGCCAGGCCGAGAGCACCAGGGCGCGCTGCAGGTACAGGCCCAGGTCGTATTCGTCGGTGACGCCGATCGCGCCATGCAGTTGCACGGCCTCGCGCGCCACTTGCAGGCCGGCGTCGGAGGCGCGCGCCTTGACGCGGCTCGCCATGGCCGAGCGTGCCGTGGCCGCAGTGTTGGGGTTGTCGAGCAAGGCCAGGGCCTGCGCGAGTACGCTCGCCGTCAGCTCCTGCTGGATCAGCAGGTCGGCGGCGCGGTGCTGCAGCGCCTGAAAGCTGCCGATCGGCTTGCCGAACTGCACGCGCGAGCGCAGATATTCGAGCGTCATGGCGAACATGCGGCGAATCAAGGCCAGCAGCTCGGCGCTCGTGAGCACCAGGGTTTCGTCGTAGGCACGCGTCAGTGCGGCAGAGGCTGCAGGGCCTTCGACGAGCAGATTTTGCGCCGGCACACGCACGTTGGCGAGTTCGATTTCGGCCGTATAGCTGCCGTCGGCCAGCAGCTGGCTTTGTACGGTCAACCCAGCGGTGTCAGCGGGCACCCAAACGAGCGCCAGGCCCTGCGCACCGTGGGCGCTGACGATGTAGCCGTCGGCGCCCGCACCTGAGCGCACATGGCGTTTGCGGCCCTGCAATTGCAGGCCGTCTGCGGTGCGCTCGAGCCGGGTGCTGGCGTGTTCGGGCTGGTCTTTCGCGCCGGTCAGGTCTTCTTGCCAGGCCACTGCGGGCAGCAGCGTGCCGGCGACCATGTCGGACAGCAACTGGTTCACGAGCGCGCCTGGGCCAGCGTGCGCAAGCAGGCGGCCGGCGAATACCAGCACAGGCACCACGGGCTCGGGCGCTACCTGCGCTGCGAGCGCGCCGGCAACCTCGGCCATTTCGGTCAGGCCCTGCGCATAGCCGCCCTGCGCCTCGGGCACCAGCAAGCCCGTCCAGCCCTGTTCGGCGAGTGCGGCCCAGAAGCCGCGGTCGAAGCCGGGCAGTTGCTGGCGCAGCGCGCGCGCGCGAGCGAGGGGGGACTCTTTGCTCGCGAAACTGAGCGCGCTTTCGCGCAAGAGGGAGAGTTGTTCAGCGCGTTCGCTGTCGGCGGAAGTGCTCATGGTCGGATTGGTTTGGACATGGATGAAAAAGCTGCGAAGGGCTGCCATGGTGGGACAGCAGCAAACAGTGGGACGCAGAAAGCGTTCGCATCGGTCAGTACGATTTGGGCAGCCCGAGCACCTTTTCGGCGATGAAGCACATGATGAGCTGCGGGCTGATGGGGGCAATGCGCGGGATCATGATTTCGCGCAGGTAGCGCTCGACGTGGTATTCCTTGGCGTAGCCGAAGCCGCCCAGCGTGGCCATGGCGCGCTGGCAGGCGTTGAAGCCGGCTTCGGCGGCGAGGTACTTGGCGGCGTTCGCATCGGCGCCGCACTCGAGTTTGTGGTCGTACTTCCAGGCGGCGCGCATGGCCACGAGTTCGGCGGCTTCGAGCTCCATCCACGACTGCGCGAGCGGGTGCTGTATGCCCTGGTTTTTGCCGATCGGGCGGTCGAACACCTCGCGCTCCTTCGCATACTGCACTGCGACTTCGAGCGCCTTGCGGCCCAGGCCCACGGCTTCGCCCGCGATCAGCACGCGCTCGGGGTTCATGCCATGCAGGATGTATTCAAAGCCGCGGCCTTCTTCGCCGATGCGGTCTTCAACGGGCACGCGCAGGCCGTCTATGAAAACCTGGTTCGAATCAACCGCCTTGCGCCCCATTTTGTCGATCTCGCGCACCTCGACGAAGCGGCGATCGAGGTCGGTATAAAACAGGCTCAGGCCGAAGGTGGGCTTTTTGCACTCCTCGATCGGCGTGGTGCGCGCGAGGATGAGCATTTTGTCGGCCACCTGTGCGGTCGAGATCCAGACCTTCTGGCCGCTCAAGATGTAATGGTCACCGGCGCGCTCGGCGCGCGTCTTGAGGCGTGTGGTGTTGAGGCCGGTGTTGGGTTCGGTGACGGCGAAGCAGGCTTTTTCTTTCCCTTGGATCAGCGGCGGCAGCATGCGGCGCTTTTGCTCCTCGGTTCCGAAGACCGCGACGGGCTGCAGGCCGAAGATGTTCATGTGCACGGCCGAAGCGCCCGAGAGGCCCGCGCCCGATTGGGCGATGGTCTGCATCATCACCGTGGCTTCCGTGATGCCCAGGCCGCCGCCACCATATTCGGGCGGCAGGCAGATGCCCAGCCAGCCGCCATCGGCGAGCGCACGGTGCAGCTCGTGCGGAAAGCCGCCGACGCGGTCGCGTTCGAGCCAATAGGCGTCGTCGAAGCGGGCGCAAACTTTGCCTATGGCCTCGCGGATGGCTTCGTGTTCTTTGGGGATGGAGAAGTCCATGGGTGCGCTCCTGGTGTTTCAAACAATGGCATGAGCCAAGCGCATGCCCTGGTCGATCGCGCGCAGTGCGTCAAGCTCGGCGGCCACCTCGGCGCCGCCGATCACGTCCGCATGGATGCCTTGCGCGCGCAAGGCGGCGGCAAGGGCGTTCTCGCTCTCCTGGCCTGCGCACAGCACGATGGTGTCCACGGCGAGTGTTTGCGGCGCGCCATTGACGCTCAGGTGCAAACCTTCATCGTCGATGCGCTCATAGCTGCAGCCCGAGAGCGTGCGCAGCTTGCGCTGCGCGAGTTCGGCCTTGAGCGCCCAGCCCGTGGTAAGCCCCAGGGAGCGGCCGGGCTTTTCAGGTTTGCGCTGCAGCAGTGTGACTTCGCGCGGCGGGGTGACGGACGCTGGCTCTTTGAGGCCGCCTGGGGAGTCGGGCGAGGTGTCCACGCCCCATTCGGCGAAAAAGGCTTGCACACTCTGCTGTGCCTCTTGTGCGTTGTGCAGCAAAAAGGCCGCGACGTCGAACCCTATGCCGCCCGCACCTATGATGGCCACGCGCCGCCCCGCCTGCACCTTGCCCGAGAGGATGTCGGTGTAGCCCACGACCTTGGAGTGGGTTATGCCAGGGATTTGCGGAACGCGTGGGCGCACGCCCGTGGCCACGACGATGCGCTCGTAGCCGCCCGCGGCCAAAGTGGCGGCATCGGTGCGCGATTGCAGGCGCAGATCGATGCCATGGCGTTCGATGCTATGCGCAAAGTAGCGCAGCAGTTCGTTGAACTCATTCTTGCCGGGTACGGCCTTGGCCAGGTTCAGTTGGCCGCCGATCGCTGGGCCGGCCTCGTAGAGCGTCACCGCGTGGCCGCGCTCTGCTGCCGTGATCGCGCAGGCCAAGCCCGCTGCGCCGGCGCCTACGACGGCGACCTTGCGCCGCGCTTTGGGCTGCGGCATTTGTGCAAACTCGATTTCATGGCAGGCGCGCGGGTTCACGAGGCAGGTCGCCGGGCGCTCGGCGAAGATGTAGTCGAGGCAGGCCTGGTTGCAGGCGATGCATGGCGCGATCTCGTCGGCGCGGCCTTGTGCAGCCTTGCTCACAAAGTGGGCGTCGGCAAGGAAAGGGCGCGCCATCGATACCATGTCGGCGTCGCCGCTCGCGAGGATTTCTTCGGCCAGCGCGGGCGTGTTGATGCGGTTCGAGACGATGACCGGGATGTTTACGGCTTTTTTGATGCGCGCCGCGGCAAAGCGCCAGGCTGCGCGTGGCACCACGTAGGCGATCGTGGGGATGCGCGCCTCGTGCCAGCCTATGCCGGTATTGAGCAGGTCGGCACCCGCGGCCTGGATGGATTGGGCGAGGTGCAGGATTTCAGCGGCGGGGGCGCCGCCCTCGACGAGGTCGAGTGCCGAGATGCGGTACATGAGCAAAAAGCCCGGGCCCACGCGCGCACGGGTGCGGCGCACGATTTCTATGGGCAGGCGGTGGCGGTTTTCCATGCTGCCGCCAAATTCGTCCGTGCGGTCGTTGGTGCGCGTGACAGTGAACTGGTTGATCAGGTAGCCCTCGGAGCCCATGATTTCCACGCCGTCGAAGCCCGCACGCTGCGCGAGTTCGGCGCAGCGCGCGTAGTCGTCTATGGTTTGCCAGACTTCTTGTGTGCTCAGGGCGCGCGGTGCGCGGGGATTGATCGGAGAGGGGATCGCCGATGCCCCCACGGGGCGGGCGATTTTGGCGTAGCGCCCCGTGTGCAGCACCTGCAAAAGAATCTTGCCGCCCGCGGTGTGCACGGCGTCGGTGATGGGCTTGAGCTCGTCGGCCTGTTCGAGCGTCACGAGCATCGGCCCATTTTCGTCGAGCCGACCATCTGCGCATGGTGCATAACCGCCCGTGACGATCAGGCCGGCGCCGCCGCGCGCACGCTCGGCGTAGAACGCAGCCAGGCGTTCGATGGGGCGATCGAGCGATTCGAGCCGCGTGTGCATGGAGCCCATCAGGGTACGGTTGCGCAGCACATGGGCACCAGCCTGCAACGGGGACAGCAGCGTTGGAAAGGCGGTGGCGTTTTGCATTGCGAAAGTCTCCTGGGGTGATGTCTAACTAACAACTGTTCGATGCTATTATAGGGCTTAGCTTTGCGCTCCAGCGCGGCGCCCGTGCGGCGAATGGTTTCAGCCGGGTGGCTGGCTTGTCGCAGGTGGTTTCAGCAACATTTCTCCAGGAGGCCCTAAGATGATCTTGACCGAAGACCAGATTGCACTGCGTGACGTGGCGCGTCGCTTTGCGCGCGAAAAACTGCGCCCTGACTACCAAAAGCGGGAATCCGAGCCGGGCATAGACCGGGCCCTGTTCCGCGAAATGGGCTCGTTGGGCTTGATTGGCGTCGATCTGCCGCAAGAATATGGTGGCCTGGGCGAAAGCGGCGTGACTGCGGGTGTGATCATCGAGGAAATCGCCTACGCCGACTTCAACGTGAGCTACCTGCAACTGCTCGGCTCCTTGATGGGTGCGATCATCCATGCCAATGCTTCGCCCGAACTCGCGCGCACCTGGAACAGCCGCCTGGTGGCAGGCGAGGCCATCGTGGCGCTGGGCCTGACCGAACCGCGTGGCGGCTCCGATGCGGCCAACCTGCAGCTCAAGGCGCGCCGCGACGGTGATGAGTACATTCTTTCGGGCGAGAAAACCTCCATCACCCTGGCCGACCAGGCCGATGCCATCATTCTCTTTGCCCGTACCGGCAAGCCCGAGGACGGCGCGCGCGGTATCAGCGCCTTCCTCGTCGACTTGAACCAAAAGGGTGTGCAGCGCACGCGCTTCAATGACGTGGGCAGCAAGATCATCGGCCGCGGTTCGGTCTTTTTCGACGATGTGCGCGTGCCGGCGGCCAACCGCCTCGGCGCCGAAGGCAAGGGCTTCACACAGGTGATGCAGGGCTTCGACTTCAGCCGTGTGCTGATTGCGCTGCAGTGCGTCGCCGCGGCGCAGGCCTCGATCGATGAGGCCTGGGAATACACCAAGGAGCGCCACGCCATGGGTGCGCCGCTCGCGCAGTACCAGGGCGTGAGCTTTCCGCTCGTCGAGTTCGAAACGCAGATCGCCGCCTGCCGCCAGCTCTGCTACCACGCGCTCGCCCTGCGCGACGCAGGCATGCCGCACACGGCCGAGGCCGCGATGGTCAAGTGGATGGGCCCCAAGACGGCCTTCGACACCATCCACCAGTGCTTGCTGACTTTTGGTCACTACGGTTGGTCCATGGACCTGCCGCACCAGCAGCGCCTGCGCGATGTGATGGGCCTGGAGATCGGCGACGGCACGGCGCAGATCATGAAGCTCATCGTGGCGCGCGAGCGCGTGGGCCGTGCTGCGGTGCAGTACGCGAAGGAGGGCAAATAAATGAGCGAATCCCCTCCAGTGATCGTCAGCCGCGACGGCGCGGTGGGTGTGATCGAGCTCGCGCGGCCGGACAAGTTCAATTGCCTGTCGCTGGCCGTGCACGCCGCGCTCGAGGCTGCCATCGATGACTTCGAAAAGCCCGGCTCCGGCGTGCGCGCCGTGTTGATCCGCGCCCAAGGCAAGCATTTTTGCACCGGCGCCGACCTCGACGAGGTCAAGTCGCTGCGCAGCGACCAAGCCAAGATCGAGCACTTCATCCGCTACGGCCACAGCGTGCTGCGCCGGCTCGAAGCGAGCCCGCTGCCCATAGTGGCGGCCTGCCAGGGGCTGGTGCTCGCTGGTGGCACCGAGTTGATGCTCGCCTGCGACGTGGTCTTTGCCGCCAAGGACGCGCGCTTTGGCGACCAGCATGCGCAGTTCGGCCTGGTGCCGGGCTGGGGCGGCAGCCAGCGCTTTCCGCGCATCGTGGGCCTGCGCCGTGGGCTGGATTTGTTCTTTACCGCGCGTTGGATAGACGCCGACATGGCGCTGCAGTGGGGCTTGGTGAACTACGTGGTCGAGTCAGAAAAACTCGCGGAAGCCGCGCTCGAATACTGCACCAAGATCACCACGCGCAGCCGCGTCGGCATCGCCACCATGAAGCGCCTGGCACGCGAAGGGCTCGAAGGCTCGCTCGCCGACGGCCTCAAGCTCGAACAAGACATCGTCACCGGCGCCTTGCTCAGTGACGATGTGAGTGAAGGGCTTGCGGCTTTCGAAGGGCGCCGCGCGCCTGTTTTCAAGTCCTGATCAGGACGCCCCACCGAGCGCTCATGGTGTCCCCGACCTTCGCCGGGTGCCATGCGCGCTTCGATACCGTGTTTTTCGACACCCCACCATGACCATTCTTTCTTCGCGCATTTCCACGTCGGACGAGGAGTTCCGGCGCAACCAAGAGGCCTACGAGGCGGTGATCGCCGACCTGCAGGCGCGGCGCCAGCGGGCGCTCGCGGGCGGGCCGCCCAAGGCACGGGAAAAGCACCTTGCGCGCAACAAAATCCTGCCGCGCGAGCGCGTGGAAGTGTTGCTCGATCCGGGCTCGCCGTTTCTCGAAATCGGCATGCTCGCGGGGGAAGACATGTACGAGGGTGTGCCGCCTGGCGCGAGCATCATCACCGGCATCGGCCTGGTGCAGGGGCGCCCCTGCATGATCATCGCCAACGACGCCACCGTCAAAGGCGGCACCTACTACGGCATGACCTGCAAAAAACACGTGCGCGCGCAGCAGATCGCCTGGCAGCACCGGCTGCCGTGCATCACGCTGGTGGACAGCGGCGGCGCCTTTCTGCCCGACATGGCCAACATCTTCCCGGACGTCGGGCAGTTCGGCAGCATCTTCAACAACCAGGTGCGCATGTCGGCCGAGGGCATACAGCAGATCGCCGTGGTACTGGGGCCTTGCACGGCCGGCGGGGCCTATATTCCGGCGCTGTGCGACGAGGTCGTGATCGTCAAGGAGCAGGGCTACATGTACCTGGGCGGCCCCGAACTCACGTTTGCCGCCACGGGCGAGACCGTGGATGCCGAGTCGCTCGGCGGCGCCAAGATGCACTGCAGCGTGAGCGGCGTGACGGATCACATTGCCGAGGACGACCGCCACGCGCTCGCGATCACGCGCGAGATCGTGCGCGATCTCGGCGAGGTGCCCAAGCCGCGCTGGACTCGCCAGCTCTCGCTGCCGCCGCGCTACGACCCGCGCGAGATCTACGGCATCATCAGCCGCGACCCCAAATTCCCCACCGACACGCGCGAAATCCTCGCGCGCTTCGTCGATGACAGCCGCTTTCAAGAGTTCAAGCCCATGTACGGCGACACCCTGCTCACGGGTTTTGCGCGCATCCATGGGCACGAAATCGGCATCCTCGCGAACCAGGGCGTGCTGTTCCCCGAAAGCGCAATGAAGGCGGCGCACTTCATCGACCTGTGCTGCCAGCGCGACATCCCGCTGCTGTTCATGGCCGACGTCACGGGCTTCATGGTTGGGCGCGCGGCCGAGCAGGCTGGCATCGCCAAGGCCGGCGCGAAGATGATCACGGCCATGGCCTCGGCCAACGTGCCTAAATACACCATCATCATCGGCGCCTCGTATGGCGCGGGCTATTTGGCCATGTGCGGGCGCCCGTTCAATCCTACGGCCATGTTCACCTGGCCCACGGGCCGCGCCGCAATCATGGGGCCCGAGCAGGCCGCGACCGTGATGGCGCTGGTGCGCCGGCAGATCAACAAGAGCGAGGGCAAGGAGTGGACGCCCGAGGAAGAAGAGGCTTTCAAGGCGCCCGTGCGCAAGATTTACGAGGACTTTCAGCCCGCGAAGAACTTTTCTTCCAACCTCTGGGCGGACGGCATTCTCGATCCGGTCGAAACCCGCGACGCGATGGGCCTGTTGCTCGACCTGGCCTCGCGCACTGCGGCCAAGCCGACACCGTTCGGCGTCTTCCGTTTCTGAGTTTTGCTTACGGGCAGCGCCGATGCATCGGGTTTGTATGCCGCAGCGTCGGTTCTCTTCGATCCACAGAGTTTCACGAGATGATCAAAAAAGTCCTCATTGCCAACCGCGGTGAAATCGCGTGCCGCATCGCGCGCACCTGCCGCAAGCTGGGCCTCGAAGTGGCCACCGTGCATTCGAGCGCGGAGCGTTTTGCGCGCCATGTGCGCGAGATCGGTGAGTCGGTCGAGATCGGCGGCGCTGCGCCCGCCGAGAGTTATCTGCGCATAGACGCGATCGTGGCGGCCGCGCGCCGCGTCGGCGCCGACGCGGTGCACCCAGGCTACGGCTTTTTGTCTGAAAACGCCGACTTCGTGCGCGCGCTCGACGCTGCGGGGCTGACCTTCATAGGCCCGCGCGCCGAAACGATGGAGCGCATAGGCGGCAAAGCCAGCGCCAAGATCGAGGCGCAGCGCGCCGGCGTGCCGGTGATTCCCGGCAGCCCAGGCGGCATGAAAGACCCGGCCGAGGTGCTGCGCCTCGTGCAAAGCATGCCGCTGCCGGTGCTGCTCAAGGCCGTGGCCGGAGGCGGCGGCCGCGGCATGGCCGTGGTCGAGACGCTGGACGGCCTTGAAGGCCGTATCGAGAGCGCGATGCGCGAGGCCGAAAAGGCCTTCGGCAACGGCGAGCTGATCGTCGAGCGCTACCTGCCGCGCGTGCGCCACATCGAGGTGCAGGTCGCAGGCGACGGTCAGGGCCAGGCGATCCACCTGTTCGAGCGCGAGTGCACGCTGCAGCGCCGCCACCAGAAGGTCATCGAAGAGGCGCCCTCGGCCGGTCTGCCCGAGCCGCTGCGCCAGGCGATTTTGGCCGACGCGGTCAAACTCGCCGCGAGCGTGGAATACCGCGGTCTGGGCACGGTGGAGTTCGTCGTCGCGGGCGATGAGTATTTTTTCCTCGAAGTCAATCCGCGCCTGCAGGTCGAGCACCCGGTGACCGAGGAAGTCACGGGGCTCGATCTGGTGGCGCTGCAACTGCAGATCGCCGACAGCGGCGCCTTGCCGCTCAGCCAGGCCGAGGTGCGCTGCACGGGCAATGCGTTCGAGGCGCGGCTGTGCGCCGAAGACCCGGCGGCGGGCTTTTTGCCGGCCACGGGGCGCTTGCAGCTCGTGGATTTTTCGCGCGCCGGGGTGCGCATCGAGTCGGGCGTGGAAAGTGGCGACGAGATCTCGCCGCACTACGACTCGATGATCGCCAAGCTCATCGCGCACGGCCCCGACCGCGACGCCGCGCGCCGTGCTTTGCTTGCTGGCCTGCGTGCGAGCACGGTGATCGGCCTGCCGACGAATCTGCAATTTTTGCAAGAGTTGCTCGAATGGCCGCAGACGTGCGACGCGAGCTTTCACACGCGCCTGATCGACGAACGCTACGCGCCGGGTGCGTCCGCTGCAGCGGGCGCCGCAGTGGGTAGCGCCGCGCCCGTCGAACCTATCGAACACCTTGCAGCCGCGGCGCTGTATTGGCTTGCGCAGTCGCGCGCGCAAACGCCGGAACTCGGCTGCTGGACGCTGGGCGGCTTCACGGGCTGGCGCTTGAACACCGGTGCCATTGCACCCGCGCCGCAGCCGGCGCTCGTGCTCAAGCAGGGCGCATCCGAGTGGCCCGTGCGCTTTTCGGGCGAGACTGCGCAGGGCAGCTACCGGCTGCGCATCGCCGAGGAAGAAGTCGAGGCCACGCAGCGCCAGATCGGCGCGGGCCGCTATCTTTTGCTGTGCAAGGAGCACGCGCTCGAGGTAACGATTGGCGGTGATGCGCAGCAGATCGAGCTCGCGAGCGCGCTGGGCACGGCGGTGCTCTCAGCCTCGTCCTACCTCGGTGGCGCCGCGAGCGACGCCGCGGCCGGCGGGCAATTGCTCGCACCCATGATGGGCAAGGTCGTGGCCGTGAAGGCGCAGGCCGGCGACGCCGTCGTCACCGGCCAGACCGTGGTCGTGCTCGAATCGATGAAGATGGAGCTGCACGTCACGGCGCCTTTCAATGGCAACGTGAGCAGCCTGCGTTGCCAGGTGGGCGACATGGTCGAGCGCCATCAGGTGCTGGCCGAAGTCAGCCCGGTCTGAAGCTGAAAAATCACTGAAGGAGACCGCCATGAGCGACTTGCCCCGTTCCGTAGAGTTCCATGAAGAAGGCCCGCGCGAGGGCTTTCAGATGGAAAAGCAGACTTTCCCGCTGGCCGACCGTGTGGCGTTGATCAATGCCTTGTCGGCCGCCGGGCTCAAGCAAATCCAGGTGGCGTCCTTCGTGAGCCCGCGCGCCGTGCCGCAGATGGCGGACACGCCCGAGCTGTTTGCCGCGATCACCAAGCGCCCCGGCACGCGCTACACGGCGCTGTGGCTCAACGACAACGGCTTCGAGCGGGCGCGCGCCTGCGACCAGGTGGACCTCGACGGCAAGCTGATGTTCTACACCACCGAGCCGTTTTCGCAGCGCAACAACAACTGCAGCGTGGCCGAGGGACGCGAGCGCCAGCTCGGCTGGCTGGACCGCTACATCGCGCTGGGCATTCCGGTCGAAAAGGCCTACGTGATCACGGCCTTCGGCTGCAACCTCGGCGGCCCCGTGCCGGTGTCGGCCGTGACCGAGCACATCCGCTGGCTCATGGATGCGTGCGCCGACCGCGGTGTGCCGCTGCCCGCGCTCTACCTGGCCGACACCATGGGCTGGGCCAACCCTGAGGAGATCAAGCGGCGCATAGGCGCGGTGCGTGAGCTCGTGCCCGATGCGGCCATGGGCTTGCACCTGCACGACACGCGCGGCGCGGGCGGCGCCAACGTTTACGCGGCGCTGCAGATGGGCGTGCGCTTGTTCGACAGCTCGGTCGCGGGCCTGGGCGGCTGCCCGTTTGCGGGGCACAAGCACGGCGGCGCGGCAGGCAACATCTGCACCGAAGACATGGTGTTCATGTGCGAGGAAATGGGCATAGAAACCGGTATAGACCTCGAAGCGCTGATCGAGGCCGCACGCCTGGCCGAGCGCATCATCGGCCGGCCGCTCTCCGGGCACATCATGCACAGCGGCTCGCTCAAAGAGTTCCGCGAAGGCGCTGCAACGTATTGATCCTCAATCCGGCAGTTGACCGCTGCATTTCGTATGCAACGCTTTGATTTTTCGAATGATTTTTCACGTTGCGAGACGCACCCATCGGGTCAGAGCGCTGCGCGCCCGATCGCGCCGCCCTCGGGCACGCTGGCCGCGTTGCAAATCCTCGCCATGGCACCCGCCATGGCTGCGGTTTGCGCCTTGCCAGTGCACCCGATGACGACACGCTCGGGCGCGCTCAACTGCCGGATTGAGGATGATTCCAAGGTTTTTACTATCAAAAGAGAAGCTGCTTGCGCTTTTGTATAAAGCGTGAAATGGCAGTTTCATACATAAATTTTCGCAATGAAAAATATAGCAAATGTCTGCGCCCGGCAGCGTGCATCGCAGCACCGGGCATGCAGCCCGAAAGGTGGTGACCATGGCCGTGCTTGAATCGCACATCGACGTGCGCGGCGCAGACTTTGCCGAGAATCTGCGCTTTCACCGCGCAGAAATTGCCCTTTTGCAAGAGCGCTTGCGCGCAGCCGCGACGGGCGGGCGCGACGCGCACATCCGGCGCCACCGTGCGCGCGGCAAGTGGCTGGTGCGCGAGCGCATCGACTTCATCGTGGACGATGGCACGCCTTTTCTGGAGCTTTCGCCGCTCGCGGCCTGGGGGCAGTACGGCAATGAGGTGCCGGGCGCGGGCATCGTCACCGGCGTCGGCATCGTGGCCGGACGGCCCTGCATGTTCATCGCCAACGACGCGACCGTGAAGGGCGGCTCGTTCTTCC
>CAVPUD010000103.1:0-5052 GCA_963708545.1 uncultured beta proteobacterium
GACGAAGCCGTCGCCAGTTTGTCCGCCATCTTGCTGGATGAGGTCTACTACGCATTCATCATGGCTGGGCGCCGCGAAGTCGATGGCCTGCCCTGGGTCGGCGAAGACCGCCTGATTCCGCTCAAGGCCATCGCGTGGCTGGAATTGACGGCGCGAAAAGAGGAGGGCGCAAAGGTGGACGCCAAGGACGTGCGCAAGCACCTCAACGATGTACTGCGCCTTTCCCAACTGCTGGCGCCCGCCACACGCATTCCGATCGATAAAAAGATCGGCGCAGACATGACGCGGTTCCTTGTCGCCGTCGCTGCCGACACGTCCATCGATCCGAAAACGCTGCAGCTCGGCAACGCCGCCGTCGCCGAGTTGGTGGCCCGCATCGCCCAGGCCTATGAAATTGAACTGCCTGACCAGGCGGCGGGATGACGGACGAGGAGGTCAACCGGACCAGGTCGATGTGCAACCCCCGACTGAACAAAAAAACTGAGCACGAGGAGACATGGCATTGTTCAAGTCTTGACGGTGCCTCCGAAATTCTGCGGGCACTGCTGCCGCAGTCGAAGCGCGCGCTCCGGCGATTTCGGCGAATCGTGGGGTGCAGTGCTTTTTTCGGTATGCTTGCGCCTGATTGATGATGGTGTCGAAAACGTCGACGCCCCGCAAATCGCTCCATCTCCCGCGCCAGCAAAAGATCTGCGTTTCTGACGGTAAACGCGACGGTAAAGACCCATGTCGATCACAGCCAAGTCCTTTAACCATGCGGGTTTGGACGGCTTGTTGATGATGGAGTGGGAATGACGCAATATAAGTGCACACCGTTCCAGATCGTTCGGATGGGGCGGTGTTGCACTTCGGATTTGTGAGCGTCACCCCAAAAATGAGAGCGCCCTCAGCGCCCCGGAGAGGGTGTTTGCAGCATTTTCATGGCCGAGCCCAGCAGAGTCGCGACTTCGCTCATGTTGCTGGGCACGATCAGCGTGGTGCTCGCGTCCGCGGCGACCTTGCCGTAGGCTTCCACGGCTTTTTCGGCGACCTTGAGCTGCACCGCTTGCTCGCCGCCGGGCTGGCGAATGGCCGCGGCCACGCGCGTCAGGGCCTCGGCGGTGGCTTCGGCCACGGCGAGGATGGACGCCGCCTCGCCCTGGGCATTGTTGATCGCGGCCTGTTTTTCGCCTTCGGAGCGCGCGATGAAGGCTTCGCGCTCGCCCGTGGCGATGTTGATCTGCTCCTGGCGCTTGCCTTCGGAGGCCGCGATCAGCGCGCGCTTTTCGCGCTCGGCGGTGATCTGCGCCTGCATGGAGCGCAGGATTTCGGCGGGCGGGGTGAGGTCCTTGATTTCGTAGCGCAGCACCTTCACGCCCCAGTTGAGCGCGGCCTCGTCGATGGCGTTGACGACCTGGGCGTTGATCATCTCGCGCTCTTCGAAGGTCTTGTCGAGCTCGAGCTTGCCGATCACGCTGCGCAGCGTGGTCTGCGCGAGCTGCGTGATCGCGATCACGTAGTTCGAGGCGCCGTAGCTCGCGCGCATGGGGTCGGTGACCTGGAAGTAGAGGATGCCATCGACCTTGAGCTGCGTGTTGTCCTTGGTGATGCAGACCTGCTCGGGCACGTCGAGCGGGATTTCCTTGAGGCTGTGCTTGTAGGCGATTTTGTCGATGAAGGGCACGATGAAGTTGAGCCCCGGCGCGAGCGTGCCGGCGTATTTGCCCAGGCGCTCCTTGACCCAGGCGTGCTGCTGCGGCACGATCTGCACCGAGCGCGCGATGAAGATGACGGCGATGATGAAGACGACGATGGCGATTTGCATGGTGGGCCTCGGTGCTGGGGTGGTGGTGGAAAAGGTCGAAGGATGCGGTTGTCGGGTACTCAGGCGGGATCAGCCTAAATCCGGCAGTTGAGCGCGCCCGAGCGTGTCGTCATCGGGTGCACTGGCAAGGCGCAAACCGCAGCCATGGCGGGTGCCATGGCGAGGATTTGCAACGCGGCCAGCGTGCCCGAGGGCGGCGCGATCGGGTGCGCAGCGCTTTGACCCGATGGGTGCGTCTCGCAGCGTGAAAAATCATTCAAAGAATCAAAGCGTTGCATACAAAATGCAGCGGTCAACTGCCGGATTTAGGATCAGTAGCGTCGACGGGCTCCACCAGCAGGCGGCTGCCCACGAGCTCGGCCACGCGGTGCGCGCCGGGGCGCGGGGTGGCGCCGGGGCGGTGCATGGCCGTCCAGAGCGTGCCGCGGTAGCGCACGGCGGCAGTGCCGTCGGGGTTCCACTGGGTGATGGTGACGATTTCGCCCACGTCGAGGTTCACGCTGCGGTCGGCGCGCGCCGAGGGCGCGCCCGCGGGCCTTTTGCGCACGAGGTAGCAGGCCAGCACCGCGCCCATGCCCACCGCGGCGGCGCTGAGGGTTTGCGCCGCCGTACCCAGGCCCGCGTGCGCTGCGAGCGCGCCCGCGGCCAGGCCCAGCGCCAGCATGAGCAGGTAAAAAGTGCCGGTGAGCAGTTCGGCCAGCACGGCGACGCCGGCCATCAGCCACCAGAGGGTGTGGGTTTCCATGGGGGCTCCGTCCTCAGAAATCGAACTGCCGCTATTGTGCGGGATGCGATGCGCGCGGGCCCATGCAGGGTGGCGCGGCGACGGGTCACAAGCGGGTGACGAAGACTCACGACGGGGTCATGCAGATTCCGTACACTTCGCGCCTTTCTTTGTATGCCCCGCATGGCGCGGCGGCGCAAGGCACGGAGGCTGTGCATGAAGTTTCGTTTCCCCATCGTCATCATCGACGAAGACTACCGCTCCGAAAACACCTCGGGGCTGGGCATTCGCGCGCTCGCGCAGGCCATAGAGGCCGAAGGCTTCGAGGTGCTGGGCGTGACCAGCTATGGCGACCTGTCGCAGTTTGCGCAGCAGCAAAGCCGCGCCAGTGCCTTCATCTTGTCGATCGACGACGAGGAATTCACGCCCGGCCCAGATTTGGACCCGGCGGTGCTGAACCTGCGCAGCTTCATCGAGCAGGTGCGGCGCAAGAACACCGACGTGCCCATCTATCTGCACGGCGAAACCAAGACCAGCCGCCACCTGCCCAACGACATCCTGCGCGAGCTGCACGGCTTCATACACATGTTCGAGGACACGCCCGAGTTCGTCGCCAAGCACATCGTGCGCGAGGCCAAGAGCTACCTCGAGGGCATACAGCCGCCGTTTTTCAAGGCGCTGCTCGACTACGCCGAGGACGGTTCGTATTCGTGGCACTGCCCCGGGCATTCGGGCGGCGTGGCCTTCCTCAAGAGCCCGATCGGCCAGATGTACCACCAGTTCTACGGCGAAAACATGCTGCGCGCCGACGTGTGCAACGCGGTCGAGGAGCTGGGCCAGCTGCTCGACCACAACGGCGCCATTGGCGAGAGCGAGCGCAACGCGGCGCGCATCTTCAACGCCGACCACTGCTTTTTCGTGACCAACGGCACCAGCACTTCCAACAAGATCGTCTGGCACCACACGGTGGCGCCGGGCGACGTGGTGGTGGTCGATCGCAACTGCCACAAGTCGGTGCTGCACAGCATCATCATGACGGGCGCGATCCCCGTGTTCCTCAAGCCCACGCGCAACCACTTCGGCATCATCGGGCCGATCCCGCAAAGCGAGTTCGCGCCCGCGGCCATAGCGGCCAAGATGCGCGCGAACCCGCTGCTGCAAGGGGTGGACGTGAAAAAAGTCCGCCCGCGCGTGCTCACGCTCACGCAGTCCACCTACGACGGCGTGCTCTACAACACCGAAGCCATCAAGTCCATGGTCGACGGCTACGTGGACAACCTGCACTTCGACGAGGCCTGGCTGCCGCACGCGGCGTTTCACCCGTTTTACGGCAGCTACCACGCCATGGGCAAGAAGCGCGCGCGCCCCAGGCATTCGGTGGTGTATTCGACGCAGTCGATTCACAAGCTGTTGGCCGGTATCAGCCAGGCGAGCCATGTGCTCGTGCAGGACTCGCAAACCATCAAGCTCGACCGGCACCTGTTCAACGAAGCCTATCTGATGCACACCAGCACCAGCCCGCAATACAGCATCATCGCGAGCTGCGACGTGGCCGCGGCGATGATGGAGCCGCCCGGCGGCACGGCGCTGGTCGAGGAGAGCATCCTCGAGGCGCTGGACTTTCGCCGCGCGATGCGCAAGGTCGAGGCCGAGTTCGGCGCAAACGACTGGTGGTTCAAGGTCTGGGGGCCGCAAAGGCTCGTCGAGGAGGGCATAGGCCGCGCCGAAGACTGGATCTTCCGCCGCGAGGGCCGCAGCGCCGGTGAAGGGGGCGACGACTGGCACGGTTTTGGCGAGCTGGCCGACGGCTTCAACATGCTCGACCCGATCAAGTCCACCATCGTCACGCCGGGGCTGAACCTCGACGGCAAGTTCGATCCCACGGGCATCCCCGCGTCCATCGTCACCAAATACCTCGCCGAGCACGGTGTGGTGGTCGAAAAGACCGGGCTCTACAGCTTTTTCAATCGGTAGAAAACAAATCCAAGACTGCCTATAAACCAATAAATGCCTACTGCAATAACAATAAATATTAGTGCAACTCCTATCCAGGCGCTTTTCTTTTTATAAGATCGGAACTGAATCTATCTCCTGTTCAAATTCTTCTTCATTATTATTTGTTATTCTGTCATTGTCAGGCATACGGGTCATCTCCTATTGTAATATTAATTTGAAAATCCTTTTATAAAAATTTTAATTGCAATGTCCATTTCAGCTTGCAGTTCTTTAATTGTGTCGTCGTTTTGGCTAAGATCTTTCAGTGTTCGTAACGTTCGTATCCTCAATCCATGAAGAATGTGGATAAGAACGGTTCTCAATATTTTGGGGGAGTTTTTTGTCGAACTCACGGTTAGCTTGTCCTTCGGATATTATCTGATTAATTCAACCCGATTCTTTTGCTTCGAAAATCCATAAAGAACTTTTTGTAAAACGATTTTGTATCTAGAAAATGTGTGAAAGCTAAGCGTACCAAGATTGAGGAAAACGTTGAAAATAAATAAGTCTTTTATTTACAAACTCAATT
>CAVPUD010000104.1:0-8931 GCA_963708545.1 uncultured beta proteobacterium
CAGTAGATCGTGACTTCGGTCTTGTCCACGGCAATGGGGCGGAACACGCGCACCTGCGTGCCCATCTGGTCCATGATGAACACGTTCGGGTAGACGAGCAGGTTGCGTGAGCGGTACACGGCCCACTTGGCTTTTTCTGCGCCCAGGCGCGCCTCGATGTCTTCGCGTGCGGCATAGACGGGCCTGTCCTGCGGGTTGGTGATTTCGGTCCAGATCACCGTGTGGCCGTTTTTCAGGTCGTAGTAGCCGCCGCGGTTGCGCGTGAAGTCGCCCACTGCGAGCACTTTCATGCCCTTGCTCTCGGCGTTGATGCGGGCGCGGTTCTTGATCATCTGCACGTAGTTCGCGTGCACCGTGTCCACGTGGTAGCCATCGACGCCGTTTTCGACCTGCAGCTTCCAGTTGCCGTTGTAGGTGTAAATCGAGCGGCCCTTGAGCAGCTCGATCCCTTGCGGCGATTGGTCGACGACCAGGTCGATGAAGGTCTTGCTCTCGGCCAGATGGTCTTCGAGCGGCTCGGCCTCGGGGTTGAGCGTGGCGAACAAAAAGCCGCGGTAGCTTTGCAGGCGCACCTTGACGAGGCCGCGCTTGGTTTTGTCGAAGCCTTCGGGGTAGCCGGCACCTTCTTCGTTCATCACCGACAGCAGATCGCCCTTGGCGTTGAAGGCCCAGCCGTGGAACGAGCACACGAAATTGTTCGCGCTGCCCTTGGAGGTGCGCGCCAGCGTGGCGCCGCGGTGCGAGCAGATGTTCACGAAGGCGTTGAGCGCGCCGTTCTTGTCGCGGTTCACGACGATGGGCGTGCGCCCGATCCAGGCGGTCAGGTAGTCCTTGGGCTTGGGCAGCTGGCTCTCGTGGGCCACATAGACCCAGATTTTTTGCCATATCTTTTTCTGTTCGAGCTCGAACAGTTCTTCATCGACAAAGATGCGTCTATCGACCGCGCGCAGCGCGTCGCGCTCGTGGTGCACGCATTCGTCGAGCAGGGATTGGGGGGCGGCGTCCATGGCAAGTCTCCTTTGCTTGAGGTGAGGGGGAACGAAAAACAGGTGGCGCGCAAGGGCGCTCAGCCTCTCAGGCCAGCGCCGGAAAGCCCCGCCCCGCGGCGAGCGAGGCGGCGGTGAGGATGGCGTTGAGCAGCATCGAGTGGTCGGCCACGCCGCGGCCCACGATGTCGTAGGCCGTGCCGTGCGCCACCGTGACGTGCGGGTAGGGCGGGCCCACGACCACGGCCACGTTGCCCGCGAAGGCCGCGGTCTTGATCGCGATGTGGCCCTGGTCGTGGTACATCGCGAGCACGATGTCGTAGCGCCCTTCGATGCAGTGGCGAAACACGGTGTCGGGGCTGATGGGCCCGCTCACGTCCAGGCCCGCGGCCTGCGCGCGTGCGATGCCGGGCAGCATGCGCTCCTCTTCGGGGCCTTTGGCGTGCGGGTTGAAGCCCGCCACCGCGATGCGCGGGCGCGCCAGGCCCCAGCGGCGCAGCACCTCGTGCAGCGTGTGCACGGCGGATTCGATGAGCTCGGCGGTGATGAGCGCGGACACGTCGCGCAGCAGCACATGGTCGGTGAGGTGCGCCACGCGCAGCGGGCCCGAAACGAGCAGCAGATAGCTCTCGCCCGGCTTGGCCTGCACCACGCGGTCGAGCACGCCCGCCATGTCCATGGCCACCGAGCTGATGGGCGCCATCACGGTCGCCTGCAACCGGCCCGCGCGCGCAAAGGCGTCGGCCTCGTCGAGCCAGACCGCCGAGGCGCGCCCGCAGGCTTCGTTGTCGCGCCCGGGCGTGACCAGCGCAGGGTCGAGCGCGCCCGAGTCGAGCACCTCGAGCGCATCGGCGCCGCCGCGCACCTCTTCGGGCGTGGCCACGGTGCGCACGGGCACGGGCAAACCGAGCTGCGCCGCGGTCTGCCGCAGCACCGCGGCGCTGCCGATGGCGACGGGTTGGCACACCGCCTGCAGCCGGCCGCTCGCCCAGGACTTGAGCAGCACCTCGGGCCCCACGCCGCAGGGGTCACCGATCACCACGCCCACGCGCGGGAGTTCAGGGGCTTGCGGGGAAGAAGTCACATCCACCTCCAAAAATCGAAAAAGCAAGAGGCCAAAAATGCATGTTTCATAGGCGTGACGTGCGCTATAAAATTGATTGCAAAAAATAGGTAATGAATTTGGCATTTAGCGCTTTAATAGCAAGCGCAAGCAGCTCTTTTTATGATTGCAAAATTCATCAACTCTCTGGCGTGCGCCCAAGCCAGCGCAAGGCGTTGCCCTGGCGCAGCGCCTGCTGCGCGGCGGCGTCCAGCGCCAGGGCGGCCACGCGGCCCACCGGGTCTTTGTCCATGATCGCGAACGGGTAGTCGCTGCCCAGCATGATCTGGCTGATGCCAAAACTCTGGATCAAAAATGCGATGCCGGCGGCGTCATAGACCAGGTCGTCGTAGAACATGCTGCGCGCCGCCGTGCGCGGCGCCACGGGCATGGCCTGCTGCAGCGGCGGGAACTGCTCCCACGCGTGCTGCAGGCGCGGCAGCAGCTGCGCGAGCGTGCCGCCGCCGTGGCTGAAGGCGATGCGCAGGCGCGGATGGCGTGCGAGCGTGCCGCCGGTCAAAAGCGAGGCCGCCGACAGCCCCACCTCGCCCGGAAAGGCCAGTGCCTGCTCCAAAATGGGCGGGCCGACCAGCCTGTCCATGCCCGCGGGGCGCAGCGCGTGCACGAAGATGGCCGCGCCCCAGCGCTCGGCCGCCGCGAAAAACGGCGCGAAGCGCGCGTCGCCAATGCTCACGCCGTCGATGTTGCTGCCGATTTCGACCCCCGCGAGGCCGCACTGGTGCACGGCGTGGTCGAGCTCGTCGATCGCGCGCTCCACGTCCTGCAGGGGCACGGCGCCCAGGCCGACGAAGCGCGCGGGCGCCTGCTGCACCATGCCCGCGATGCTCTCGTTCA
The DNA here is from genome assembly GCA_963708545.1 of uncultured beta proteobacterium. Lineage (GTDB taxonomy): Bacteria > Pseudomonadota > Gammaproteobacteria > Burkholderiales > Burkholderiaceae_C > Extensimonas. The sequence continues at coordinate 2,944 of CAVPUD010000104.1, forward strand.
AGTAGCGCGTGAGCACCTGCGCGTCGGCGCCATCCAGCCAGTACGAGAGCAGCTCGGGCATGGGCGAGAGCACCTGCTGGCCGACTTGCATGGCGTCCATGTCGGCCAGGCGCACCTGGCAGTCCCAGCACTGGTGCGACACGGTGCGATAGACCTTGCCGTCCAGCATCACGTGCTTGTGACAGGACTGGGCATCGGCCATGCTGGGCCAGCGCACGCCCAGGCGCTGTCCCAGGTAGGGCGGGAATTCGGCTGGAACGACGTGCGTGTGCACGTCTATGCTTGCAAAAGTGCTCATACGGCGGCGGGCCTGCGGGCAGGCAGGGGTTCGGGCGGGGGTTCGGGCTGTTGTGCCCCAGAAGAGGGCGCGCGAGAGGGCGGTGCGGCGCGCTCGCTGGGCTGACGGCTTGCGAGGTAGCTGCCGAGGATTTCCACCCACAGGCGCAGCAGGCGCTGCACCTGCGCGGGGTCTGGCGCCCACAAATGGCGCACGCCAAAACCGCGTACCAGGCTCACGGTGAGCAGCAGCAGGTCTTCGCTGAGCTCGGCGCTCAGGCCCAGCTCCTCGATCACGGCGAGCCACTGCCGCTCGACCGGGCGGCGGTAGTTGTGCACCACGGCCACGGCGGTGTCCTTCAGGGCCGGGTCCTTGCCGCCTGCGAGCAGCATGTCCAGGCCCACGGCAAAGCAGTCGCTGAAATAAAACGCCTGCGTGTCTTTGAGCAGGGCCTGGGCCGGATTGCCCGAATGCCGCGCGCTTTCGGCCAGGCGCAGGCCGTCGGCCAGTGCGATGCCAAACACGTGCTCCATGGCCGCCGTGACGAGTTCGAGCTTGCTCGGGAAATGGTGCACCAGCGCCCCGCGCGACACCCCTGCGCGCTGCGCGACCTCGGGCGTCGTGAGCCCGGCAAAGCCGCGCTCCTTGAGCACCGCAAAGGCCGCATCGAGGATGCGCCCGCGCGTCTCGTCGCTGCGCATGGCCTGCGTGCGGCGCGGCTTTTGGGCCGCGGCACGCGGCTTGCGGCGTGGCGCGGCGGAGGTTTCGGGAGTCTGCGGTGCTGGCATGGTGCTCATGGAAAAGGCAAGTCTGCTCGATGGCCTAGCCGCGCATGGTGCTGCCGCCGTTGACGCTGATCACCTGCCCGGTCACGAAAGACGCCTCGGCCGAAGCCACGTAGCTGACCATGGACGCGACCTCGGCCATCTCGGCGGCGCGCCCCATGGGGATGATGCTGACGAAGCGCTCGACCAGCGCCGGGTCTTTTTCGGCGATCTCCACGAGCTGCGGCGTGCGCACCGCGCAGGGGGCGACCGTGTTCACGGTGATGCCGTCGCGCGCGAACTCGCGCGCCAGGCCCGTGGTCAGGCCGTGCGCGCCGCCCTTGGCCGCGTTGTAGGCCGCGTGCGCCCACAGGCCACTCATGACCGAATCCGCGCCGATGATGATGATGCGCCCGTAGCGCTGCTGTTGCATGCTCGGCAGGGCCGCGCGGCAGCACCACAGCACCGTCCAGAGGTTGCGGTCTATGGTCTGCTTGAGCGTCTGCGGCGTGTGCTCCAAAAAGGGCAGGATCACGCCGCCGCCCGCGTTGTTCACGAGAATGTCTATGCGTCCGAAGGCGTCGCGCGTGGCCTGCATCAGCGCCTCCGCCGTGGCTTCGAGCGACAGGTCGCCCGCGGCGGTGATGACCTCGGCGCCGCTGGCGCGCACCGCGGCTGCGCTGGCTTCGAGCCCTGCGGCATCGGCGTCGGCGAGCGCCAGGCTGGCGCCGTCGCGCGCCAGGCGCAGCGCGATCTCGAGCCCGATGCCGCGCGCCGCGCCCGTGACCACGGCCACACGGCCCGCGTGCGGCTGCGCCTTGAAGGCCCAGTCCTGCCCCGAAGAGGTCACCGTGCTCATGCGGCCTCCTGCCGTTCGATCTGCCCGACCTTGCCGAAGGCGGGCTTGGGCAAGCTGCCCCAGGTGTCGAGCGCGAGCGGGTGCGGCTCGAGCATGCGCGGCTCGCGGGCGCCTTTTTCGGGGAATTCCTCCATGCCGAAGCTGTATTCGATGGTCATGCCGTCGGGGTCGAGGAAATACAAGAAGATGCTGCCCGAGGGCATGTGCCGCCCGGGGCCGAAGACAATGGGAATTTCGGCCTTTTGCATGCGGTTCATGGCGCGGCCGATGTCGTCGATGTCGCTGACCATGAAGTTCACGTGGTTCAGGTGGTTGCCGCCTTGCGAGCGCCCGATCGCGAAGCTGTGGTGGAAGGGATTGGGCTGGCAGCGCATAAAGGCAAAGTGCCCTTCGACGAAGTCCGAAATCGCAAAACCGAGCTGCGCGTGCAAAAACGCCGCCATCTCGTCGAAGCGCTCGACCGAGAGCACCACGTGCCCCAGGCGCGCGATCTTGGCGAGGCGCTGCTGGAAGGGCACGGCCATCTGCTGCATGCGCGTGTAAAGCTCCATGGTCAGGCCCGAGTGCGGTTCGACGAAGCGCAGGCCGTCGCCCTGGCGCAGCAGGGCACGCTCCTCGGCGCTGATGTCGTGCACGGCCAGGCCCAGGCTTTCGAGGTGCTTGCGCGCGTGTTCGAGCTCGGCGCGGTTTTCGAGCTCGAAGCCCACGCGCTTGACGCCCGGCGCCGCGGCCGGGTAGAGCACGATGTTGTGGTGGTCGGTGCTGCAGCGCAAAAACGCCGGCTCGCCGGGTGTGCGCTCGGTGAGGTCCAGCCCCACGAGCTCGGTATAAAACGGGATCGAACGCTCGACGTCGGTGACGTTCAAGGCCACGTAGCCGAGCTTGCGGTAGCGAAAGGGGATGCTCATGGCGGTGTTCTTTCTTACAGCAGGATGCTCACGCGCCCTTGCGGACGCAGCGCTTCGAGGTCGAGCACGCAGCGCTTCTTGCGGATCTTGAGCGCGCCGCCCGCGCCGCGCACCAGCGTGTAGTCGGTGCTGCCTACGTAGGTGTCGGTGAATCCGTCCTTGCTGCGGTAGGTGACGAAAGCGGCGTTGACCTGGGCACTGTCGGCACTGCGCGCGAGGATGCGCACGTTGCTCACGATGTGGCGCGTCTTGGAGCGCGGCTGTTCGGAGACGGCCATTTTTTTCTGCAGGCGCTTCACGCGCTCGCTGAGCCGGAAGGCGTCATCGGCGATGTAAAAAAGGCTGCTCGCGGGGTTGGCGTCGCGCGGCAGGTCGGTGGCGGGCACCTCGTAGCGCGCGTCGTCGGTGTAGAGCGCGAGCCAGTCGTCGAGCCGCCAGTCGTCGAGCAGTGCGGCTTCGTGGTAGAGAAAGTCCTCGACTTCGGAGCGGGTCAGGTTTTGCATGGGCTGCCTCCTTCGTTTTTCTGCTGGGCTTCGTTCAAACGGTTCAGGCGCTTGTGCCATTCGGTCCAGAAGGCGCGCATCTGGATCTCGTCGTCCGCGGCGGGCTGTGGCCTGCCCATACCCTTGGAGATGTCGTTCCAAGGCACTTCCTGCAGGTTGTTGAAGCCGGCCTGGCATTGCTGCAGCGCCTCGACGTCGTCGGGCGTGGCGAAGCCGCCGGGGCCGAGGAATTCGAGAAAGTTTTCGAGCCGCGACTTGCGCGCCCACTCGCTTTCTTCAGCCGGCGCGAGCGCCCAGGCGTTCACGTGCAGGTGGTCGGGCGCGAGCGGATAAAAAGTGCGCACCGTGATCGCCATGATGTCGTTGATGATCAGATTCGGGAAGATCAGCAGATTGCGGTTCTTGAATGCGATGCGCTGCGCGCGCTCGGCGCCGAAGCGTTCCGTGAGGCGCGCGATGATCTTGTCGATGTCGGTCTTGCCCTGCTCGCCCCAGGCCGGAATCCACTGCCCGATCGGGCGGCCCCAGGGCGCGGAGTATTCGATCACGCCGTGGCCGTTGCCCAGGTCACGCCCCACGCCTTCGATGCCGACGGCGGCGAGCGCACCGGCCGTGCCCTTGAGGTAGTCGAGGTAGGTGGCGTGCGTGGTGGCGGCGTGGTAGCCGTCGATGCTGTTTTCGACCAGCAGCTTCCAGTTCGCGTGCATGCTGTATTCCTGCGTGCCGCCGACGATGGTCATGCCCGCGTCGGACTGGTCGGCCACGAGGTCGATGTATTCGCGCGCCTGGCCCAGGTAGGTGGGCAGATCGACGATGTCCTTGTCGAACGAGACGAAGTGAAAGCCGCGGTACTCCTCGTGGCGCGGCGCGGGCGTCAGGTCGGCGCCGCCTTGCGCGTTGAAGTCCGGCGCGTACGACGCCTGGCCGGGCTGCTCGCGCAGCTTGCCCGTGGAGTGGAACACCCAGCCGTGGTAGAAGCACAAGAAGTTTTTGGCCGTGCCAGAGCGTTCGCGGCACACCGTGGCGCCGCGGTGCGGGCAGGTGTTCATGAGCGCGTTGATGCGTCCCTCGGTGTCGCGGTTGAAGATCAGGCGCCGGCCCGCCACCGTGCGCGTGACGAACTGCCCCGGCGCGGCAATCTCAGAGGCGTGGCCCAAGTAGAGCCAGCAGCGGTCGAAGATCGCCTGGCGCTCGGCCGCCACGACGTCGGGATCGACGAACGATGCACGCGGCACCTTGAAGAGCTGGCGCGCGGGGTCCACCAGCAGGTTGATGTTTGGTGAAAGGTCTTTCATCGGTCTCCTCATTCCTTTTGTGTGAACGCCCCTGCCGAGCAAAAAAGAGGCAGCAAGCATCGATGGCTTGCATAAACAAACAGAACCGACTGTTTTTACATGCAGGCAGGTGTGGGTGAACAGTCAACCGCAGCAGCGTGCGGCTGCCGGCATTTTTGCAAAATATCGACAGACGGCGCATTGAGGATAACCCTAGGTTTTCTTGAGATTTTGGCTGGGCGGCAATCGATGCGGCGCGCGCCTACAGGTCGCAGGCCGCTGCGTGCGCAGCGGCGCGCCATTTCATGGCACCATGTTGTCCTTGTTTCGCGCTGTTTAGGAGACACCCCGCCATGAGCATTGCCGTCCAGATCCGCCAGCCCGGCGGCCCCGAACAACTGCAGATCGTCGATGTGCCCGTGGGCGAGCCCGGCCCGGGCGAGGTGCGCATCCGCCACCACGCCGTGGGGCTGAACTTCATCGACGTCTATCACCGCACGGGCCTGTACCCGCTGCCGCTGCCCGCCACCATCGGCATGGAGGGCGCGGGCGTGGTCGAGGCCATGGGGCCGGGTGTGACGCACCTTGCCGTGGGCGACCGCGTGGCCTACGCGAGCCAGCCGCCCGGCAGCTACTGCGAGCGCCGCGTGATGCCAGCGCAGTGCGTGTGCAAGCTGCCCGACGGCATCGGCTTCGAGACCGGCGCGGCCATGATGCTCAAGGGCTTGACGGCGCAATACCTGCTCAAAAAAGTGCGCCCCGTCGAAGGGCTCGCGCCCGGCGACCACGTGCTGTTCCACGCGGCTGCGGGCGGCGTGGGCCTGATTGCATGCCAGTGGGCCAGGCACCTGGGGCTGCAGCTGATAGGCACGGCGGGCACAGACGCCAAATGCCAGCTCGCGCTCGCCAACGGCGCGGCGCACGCGATCAACTACCGCACCGAGGACTTCGCCGCGCGCGTGCGCGAGATCACCGGCGGCAAGGGCGTGAAGGTGGTGTGCGACTCGGTGGGCAAGGACACCTGGGACAAGTCGCTCGACTGCCTGCGCCCCTTCGGCCTGATGGCCAGCTTTGGCAACGCCTCGGGCCCGGTGCCGCCGTTCTCACCGGCTATCCTGGGCGCCAAGGGCTCGCTCTACGTCACGCGCCAGACGCTGTTCACGCACATCGCCACGCGCGAGAGCACGCAGGCCATGGCTGACGACCTGTTTGCCGTGGTTTTGAGCGGCGCCGTGAAGATCCACATCGAGCAGCGCTACCCGCTCGCCCAAGTGCAGCAGGCGCACCGCGACCTCGAAGCGCGCAAGACCACGGGGTGCACGATCTTGACGCTGTGAACCGTGCTGCGCAGCTGCGCAGGTGCCGCACTACGCATTCCCGAAATCCGGCCCCGGCGCGAGCGT
>CAVPUD010000105.1:0-51127 GCA_963708545.1 uncultured beta proteobacterium
GTACTCGGCGTGTGTGTGTGTGTGTGTGTGTAAAAACTAAAAATACATTCCATTCCATTCCATTCCATTCCATTCCATTCCATTCCATTCCATTCCATTCGGATTAACTCGGCCTGGCTAAAAAAAAAAATTACCCCTTGCCTTTCCGCTGGAAGGTCTCTGGCCAAGCCTTGCCCAATCTACTGTGCTTGGTGTAAAGCAAGCTCTGCCCTGCAGGTGTGCAAACGGGCCTTGGTAGAAAAAGTATGCGCGCGCGCCTACTGCCTCCGCCCGTGGTGAGGTAGCAGTAGAAGGACTAGCGCAAACTTGCTCATGGACGTGGAATGTAGCATAGCTTGGGTGACTCCATCTCATTCCATGCTTTAGCCTGGCGGCAAACCGGAGTTTCTATTCTTCTCGGTCAGGGCGCGGTGCGCATTTGGTGCAAAGCCCGCGCGAGCACATCGAACACTCGGGAATCGGTCAACTGCGATACGTTGAAACGCATCAGGTTGCCCGCCGAGAGTGACGGGCTGAATACATTGCCCGGCGCAAACACGACTCCCTCTTGCAAACTGGCGCGCGCCAGACGTGCCGCATCGATGCCGTCCGGCAGCCGGCACCAGAGGAACATTCCTGCACGAGGCACGAGCCAGGGCGTGATGCCCAGTGCGCCCAGGCGCTCCACAGCCCTGTCGCGCTCTTTCGCCAGACGCGCCCGCAGCGCCTCCAGGTGCTTGCGGTAGCCGCTTTGGGTCAACACCGTCCGCACGACCTGCGCAGCCAGAAAGCCGCCGCTGAAACTGGTGGCTATTTTTAGATCGGCCAGACTGTCGATCCAATCCGCACGCGCCGCGATATAGCCGCAACGCAGCGAAGCCGATACGGTTTTGGAAAAGCTGCCGATGTGGATCACCCGCGCAAGGCCATCAAACGCGGCGAGCCGTGGTGCCGGCTGAACTTCAAAATCGGCAAAGATGTCGTCTTCGACCACCACCACGCCGGATTGCTCTGCAAGTTGCAGCAGGCGATGCGCCGTGCTGGCCGAGAGCGTGCCGCCCGTCGGGTTGTGGATGCCCGAATTGGTGATGTAGAGCCGGGGCGCATGCTGTTGCAGACAGGCCGCGAATGCTGCGATGTCGGGCCCCTGCGGCGTGTAGGCCACGCCAACGACCTTGACACGGTGCGCACGCAGCAGGGCTTGAAAATTGAAGTAGCACGGGTCGTCCACCAGCACGGTATCACCCGGCTCCAGCAGAAAGCGGCAGACCATGTCCAACGCCTGGGTACCCGAATCGGTCAGCATGATCTGCTCGGCAGGCACTTCTATCCCCACGGCGGCCATGCGGCGCGCAAGCAGTTCACGCAACGCAGGCAGCCCGAGTGGGCAGGCGTAATCCGCGAGCACGGCGCCATCAGCCCGGGACACTGCGCGCAATGCGCTGCGCAAGCCATCCACATCCATCCACGATGCGGGCAACCAGCCACACCCTGGTTTGGGCATCGCATCCGCAGCCTCCAGCGACTGGCGCGAAACCCACAGGGGATCGACGTCGCGCTCGCGCGGCGGGCCGATGTGCGCCAAGGCCAGAGGCGCGGCATGCCCCAGCACGTAAAAACCTGAGCCCGCGCGGGCGCCTATGACACCTTCCGCCGCCAGACGTTCGTACGCTTCTACGACGGTCGACACCGACACCTGCATGCTTTTGGCCAGCGCGCGCACGGAAGGCAATCGCGCGCCCGGGGCGTAGGTGCGGGCGGCGATTTTGCTGCGAATCGCCTCCATCACGGTGTGAATCTTCGTTCCCTGGCGTGGCATTTTGAGTTTTCAACTGTATGTGTTTTGAAAGCCTAACAGTTTTGAAAAACTGTACCTTATTGTTGCTGGTTCACGCAACGCATCCATGCTCCACTGAAGGATTGGCGATAGACATTTCTTCACAGAACGGAGATGACGATGGACGAACCTGCACGCGGTTGGGTCAATGGTTTTTTTGGCGTAGTGATTTTTGCGGGCTCGTTGCCCGCGACACGCGCAGCCGTCACAGACTTCGACCCACTATTTTTGACTGCCGCCCGCGCGAGTTTGGCCGCACTATTGGGCGCGCTGCTGCTGACCGGCTTGCGCACGCGTCGCCCCGAGCGGGCCGATCTGCCAGCGCTCGCACTCGTCGCGTTCGGGGTGGTGCTGGGCTTTCCCTTGCTGACGGCAATGGCGCTGCAGCATGCGCCCTCTGCACATGCCATCGTGTTTCTGGGTCTGCTGCCGCTTTGCACCGCCGTCTTTGGCGTGTTGCGCGCGGGCGAGCGGCCGCGTCCGGCTTTCTGGCTGCTGGCGCTGCTGGGCAGTGCCTTCGTCGTCACCTATGCCGTGCGGGGCGGAATCGATGTGTCGCCACGCAGCGACTTGCTGATGCTCGCCGCCATCGTCGTATGCGGGCTGGGCTATGCCGAGGGCGCGCGCCTGACGCGCAAATTGGGCGGCTGGCAGGTCATCAGCTGGGCGCTGCTGTTGTCCGCACCCATCATGCTGCCGCTGGCCCTGTGGACGATGCCCGTGTCATTCACGCAGGTGCATGCTCCGGCCTGGCTTGGGCTCGCGTATGTCTCGATTTTCAGCATGCTGCTGGGCTTTGTGTTCTGGTATCGTGGTCTGGCGCAAGGAGGCATCGCCGCGGTTGGGCAATTGCAATTGCTGCAGCCGTTTCTTGGCTTGGCGCTGGCGGCCGGGCTGCTGCATGAGCCGGTGACTTGGTCGATGTTCCTTTCGACGCTGGGCGCCGTGGTCTGCGTGGCAGGTGCCAAGCGATTCGCGGGCTGACGCGTGGCTTCACGGCGTTGTCGGCTCGCACTTGTCCCGAATCAGTCGTGCAACCCGCGCTCGTCGGGCTCGTCGGTCGAGGTGCTCACTATGCTCACCGGATGCCCCTTGGCGCGGCGCCAGAAGTAGATGACATAGCCCGACAGCGCGTAGCCCACGAACAGCACGAACAGCATGGTCGCGGGTTCTATGCTGACGATGGCGATGAGCAGCGCCAGCACCACCAGCACCACGAAAGGCACGCTGCGCCGCCCGCCGAAGTCCTTGAAGCTGTAATAAGGAACGTTGGTGACCATGGTGAGCCCCGCGAACAAGGTCACGACGAACAAAATCCATGACAGGTCGCCGCGCTCGATGGGCAAGCCCCCAAACACCGAAATCAGCGCCCGAAATAGCGGCACCTCGCGGTGCGCCACGAGCATTGCGCTGGTCAACCAGATGAAGCCCGCCACCAGTGCGGCGGCGGCCGGTGAGGGCAGGCCCTGGAAGTAGCGCTTGTCCACCACGCCGACATTGACGTTGAAGCGCGCCAGGCGCAACGCCGCGCAGGCGCAATAGACGAAGGCCGCAATCCAGCCCCAGCGCCCGAGCGGGCGCAGCGCCCACTCGTAGGCGATGAGTGCGGGCGCCGCGCCGAAGCTGACCATGTCGGAAAGCGAATCCATCTGCTCGCCGAAGGCACTTTGCGTGTGCGTCATGCGCGCCACGCGGCCATCGAGGCTGTCGAGCACCATGGCGGCAAAAATGCCGGTGGTGGCCAGGTCGAACTGGCCGTTCATGGCCATCACGATGGCATAAAAGCCGCCGAACAAGGCCGCGAGCGTGAACAGGTTGGGCAGCACGTAAATGCCCTTGCGCAGCTTGCGCTGCACCAGGGCAGCGCTGGTGGGGACGAAGTCGTCATCTTCATGCATCAAATCGGCCTTTCGTGCTTATATTGCAAGCGCAAACAGCTATTTTTTCAATAGTATTTGGCAACGGTTCACCACAGTGTAGCCCCGCAAAAGTACCAAAAGCCACCGAAGTGGCCTTTGTGTGCGGTGGTCTGGCCCTTGTGCGGCCCAGTTGCGGATCAGTTGCGGCTTTGATCGACCAGCTTGTTCTTCGCGATCCAGGGCATCATGGCGCGCAGCTTGGCGCCCACCACCTCGATGCTATGGTCGGCGGTGTTGCGGCGGCGCGCGGTCATGCTCGGGTAGCCGGTGCGGCCTTCGAGGATGAACTGCTTGGCGTAGTCGCCGTTCTGGATGTTCTTCAGCGCCTCGCGCATGGCCTGGCGCGAGCTTTCGTTTATCACCTTGGGGCCGGTCACGTACTCGCCGTATTCGGCATTGTTCGAGATCGAGTAGTTCATGTTGGCGATGCCGCCTTCGTAGATCAGGTCCACGATCAGCTTCAACTCGTGCAGGCACTCGAAGTAGGCCATCTCGGGTGCGTAGCCGGCTTCAACCAGGGTTTCGTAGCCCATTTTGATGAGCTCGACGGTGCCGCCGCACAGCACGGCCTGCTCGCCGAACAGGTCGGTTTCGGTCTCTTCCTTGAAGTTGGTCTCGATGATGCCGGCCTTGCCGCCGCCGTTGGCCATGGCATAGCTCAGTGCCAGATCGCGCGCCTTGCCCGAGCAGTCCTGGTGCACGGCCACGAGGTGTGGCACGCCGCCGCCCTGGGTGTAGGTGTTGCGCACGGTATGGCCGGGGGCCTTGGGCGCGACCATCCACACATCGAGGTCGGTGCGCGGCACGACCTGGTTGTAGTGCACGTTGAAGCCATGCGCGAAGGCGAGCGACGCGCCAGGCTTGATGTTCGGCTCGATGTTGTTTTTATAGACGTCGGCGATCTGCTCGTCGGGCAGCAGCACCATGACCACGTCGGCAGCCTTGACCGCATCGTTGACTTCCATCACCGTGAGGCCGGCCTTGCCGACCTTGTCCCAGCTGGCACCGCCCTTGCGCAGGCCGACCACGACCTTCACGCCGCTGTCGTTGAGGTTTTGCGCATGGGCGTGGCCTTGGCTGCCGTAGCCGATGATGGCCACAGTTTTGCCTTTGATCAGGCTCAGGTCACAGTCTTTGTCGTAGAAAACTTTCATGTTGGCTCCGAGGTTGGATTTTTGGGAGGAAGTGGGAGAGGAAAGCGGGTGTCCGCGAGCGAACTCAGACACGCAAAATGCGCTCGCCGCGGCCTATGCCGCTCGCGCCGGTGCGCACGGTTTCGAGGATGGCCGAGCGGTCTATGGCCTGCAAGAAGGCTTCGTTCTTGGCCTGGTCGCCCGTGAGCTCTATGGTGTAGCTCTTTTCGGTCACGTCGATGATGCGGCCGCGGAAGATGTCGGCCATGCGCTTCATCTCTTCGCGCTCCTTGCCCACGGCGCGCACCTTGACCATCATGAGCTCGCGCTCGGTGTAGGCGCCTTCGGTCAGATCGACCACCTTGACGACTTCGATCAGGCGGTTGAGATGCTTGGTGATCTGCTCGATCACGTCGTCTGAGCCCGAGGTCTGGATGGTCATGCGCGAGAGCGTCGGGTCTTCGGTGGGCGCGACGGTGAGCGACTCGATGTTGTAGCCACGCGCCGAAAACAGTCCGACCACGCGCGAGAGCGCGCCGGCTTCGTTTTCGAGCAATACGGCGATGATGTGTTTCATGGTGGGTACTTCCTCTTTTTGCGACGGCAGCACGACCCACAAGGGGGCGCAAAACACTGCCGTTTTCGCTGCCCTCCCCCGGCACCGGTAAGCGCCAGGCTTGGCAGGCAATAGATTCGTCCAAGGGTTGAAGGGGGCACGCGGCGATGCGCAGTGAAAACTGCCCGCACCGCATGATTGCTTTGTTTTTGATAGCTGTCCGTGCTTGCTGTATCTACCTCACGGCGGAATTTTGCTCAAATTTCAGAGGTCTTCCGAGCCGAGCAGCATCTCGGTGATGCCTTTGCCAGCCTGCACCATGGGGAAGACGTTTTCCGTCGGGTCGGTGCGGAAGTCAAGGAACACCGTGCGGTCCTTGAGCTTGCGCGCTTCGCGCAGCGCAGGTTCGACGTCTTTGGGGTGTTCGATCAAGAGGCCCACGTGGCCATAGGCCTCGGCCAGTTTGGCGAAGTTGGGCAGCGCGTCCATGTAGCTGTGGCTGTAGCGGCCCGAGTATTCGATCTCTTGCCACTGGCGCACCATGCCGAGATAGCGGTTGTTGAGTGCCACGATCTTGATCGGCGTGTTGTATTGCAGGCAGGTGGAGAGCTCCTGGATGTTCATCTGCACCGAACCTTCGCCCGTGATGCAAAACACCTCGCTGTGCGGCTTGGCGAGCTTGATGCCCATCGCATAGGGAACACCCACGCCCATGGTGCCAAGGCCACCCGAATTGATCCAGCGGCGTGGCTCGTTGAACTTGTAGAACTGCGCCGCCCACATCTGGTGCTGGCCCACGTCCGAAGTGATGTACACGTCGGAATCCTTGGTCATATTCCAGAGCGTCTCGACGACGTACTGCGGCTTGATCACGTCGGTCGCGTTACGGTCGTACTTGAGGCAGTCGCGCTTGCGCCAGCCCTCGATCGTGTCCCACCAGGCGGCGAGCGCCGCGGGGTCGGGGCGCGTGGACGTTTCGCGGATCATCGCGATCAGCTCGGTCAGCACGTCCTTCACGTCGCCCACGATGGGCACATCGACCTTGACGCGCTTGGAAATGCTCGAGGGGTCGATGTCGATATGGATGATCTTGCGCTCGTTCTGCGCGAAGTGCTTGGGGTTGCCGATCACGCGGTCGTCGAAGCGTGCGCCTACGGCGAGCAGCACGTCGCAGTGTTGCATGGTGTTATTGGCCTCGAGCGTGCCGTGCATGCCCAGCATGCCGAGGAACCTGCGATCCGTCGCCGGGTAGGCGCCCAGGCCCATCAGCGTGTGCGTGACGGGGTAGCCGAGCAGATCGACCAGCGTGCGCAACTCTGGCGCAGCATTGCTCATGAGCACGCCGCCACCAGTGTAGATATAGGGGCGCTTGGCCGAGAGCAGCAGCTGCAATGCCTTGCGGATCTGCCCGCCGTGCCCCTTGCGCACGGGGTTGTACGAGCGCATCTCGACCTTGTCGGGGTAGCCGCTGTAAAGCACCTTTTTGAACGAAACGTCTTTGGGGATATCGACCACCACAGGGCCGGGGCGACCGGTGCGTGCGATGTGGAAGGCCTTTTTCATCGTCATCGCGAGATCGCGCGCGTCCTTGACGAGGAAGTTGTGCTTGACGATGGGGCGCGTGATGCCCACGGTGTCGCATTCCTGGAAGGCGTCGAGGCCTATGGCGGCCGTCGGCACCTGGCCGGTGATGATCACCATCGGGATGCTGTCCATGTAGGCCGTAGCGATGCCTGTGACGGCGTTCGTCACGCCCGGCCCTGAAGTGACCAAGGCCACGCCGACCTCGCCCGTGGCGCGCGCATAGCCGTCGGCGGCGTGCACGGCGGCCTGCTCGTGGCGCACCAGGATATGCTGGATGCTGTCTTGTTTGTAGAGCGCGTCGTAAATGTAGAGAACCGCGCCGCCTGGGTAGCCCCAGACGTATTGCACGTTTTCGGCCTGCAATGCCTTGACGAGGATTTCCGCGCCCATCAGCTCGGGCGCGCCGGCAGCGGTGGTGGTGGGGCTGGTGGGATGGGCGGTGGCTGCGGCCGCAGAGGTGATTTCAGCCCTGGATATTTCCATGATGAACCTTTCGAGAATTTCTCTGACGAAAAACCTTGGGTGCCCCTTGCACGCGCTCTCGTGAAGCCCGCTTGGGACTTGAGGCCAAGGACATGGGCGGAAAAAGGATGTCCGCCGGACCGTGACCCGTTTGCCTTTTGCTTGATGGCGCAAATTATCGCACCGCAACCTGCGAAAACTCAGGCCCGTGGCGAAAAAAGACGCGGGAATGTGATAATCAGCGGCTTCATTTGGCTTGGCCGCCTGTGCCTGTGTGCTTTTGCGCCGGGCTGACTTGACCCCTCGCGAACTGCGTCCTCTTGGCTACCGAACAAGAACTCTCCGACTTCCTGCAAAGCGTGGAAAAGCGCGCTTTCAAGCGCTCGCTCTACCACGTGCGTGACGAAGAGGCGGCGCTGGACATCGTGCAGGACAGCATGCTCAAGCTGGCCCAACACTATGGCGACAAGCCCGCGAACGAGCTGCCCATGCTCTTTCAGCGCATTCTTTCGAACTGCACCCTGGATTGGTTCCGGCGCCAGAAAACGCGCAAGGCGCTGTTTTCCAACATGTCCGACTTCGAGGGAGCGCACGACGATGACGCCGACTTCGACTTGCTCGAAGCCTATGCCGGCCCGCACAATGAAGAAAGCGCAGAAAGCGCCGAAGATGAAGTGCGACGCGCACAGATCTTGCAAGAGATCGAGGGCGAAATCGCCGCCCTGCCCGCACGTCAACGCGAAGCCTTTCTCATGCGTTACTGGGAAGAAATGGATGTAACAGAAACGGCAGCTGCCATGGGCTGCTCGGAAAGCAGCGTCAAGCAGCACTGCTTTCGCGCCGTGCAAAAGCTCAGCAAGGCGCTCAGAGCCAAAGGAATCACGCCATGAACCCCACCTTGCCCTCCCCTTCGGCCGCGTCTTCGATGGATGCGGCTGCCGAAAGTTTTGCCCGCCGCGTCACTGCGCGCCTCGAAAGTGGCGCGCAAGACCTGCCGTATGACATCTCCGAGCGCCTGCGCGCTGCACGCATGCAGGCGCTGGCCAAGCGCAAAGTAGCGGTCGCGCCCAAACGGGAGCGGGTGCGCGGGCTCGCTCCAGCCACTGCGCCTGTGCGCGTGGCCGCGGGTGGCGACACCGCCGCATGGGGGCATGGTGGGCTTGGCGGTGGCCATGAACGCAGCGGCTGGTGGAACGCCCTCGTGTCGGCCATTCCCATCCTGGCCTTGCTGATCGGCCTGGTCGTGATCAACGACACGCAAGAAGACCTCGCCACGCACGAAATCGCCGAGGTCGATTCGGCGCTGCTCGCTGACGAACTGCCCCCATCGGCCTACGCCGACCCAGGATTCATCCAGTTCCTCAGGACTTCGGACGAAAATCGGTGAAACTCGCAACCGCTCTCACCTGAAGCATCGCCCCCTCGCTCCATTGCATGCCCGCAAACTCCCGTAGCCCTTGCACCTTCAAACCAGGCTTCATGCTGGCCTTGCTGCTGTGGGCGGCATTGGCTGCAGGCGGGCTGCAGGCGCTACAGTTTTTGCATTGGGCACCCAGTACCCTGATGCCTACCGCGGCGCTGGCATCCAAGCCCAGCCCGCGCAGCCTGGACGAAGCAAGCCCCACGGAAGCCGCCGTACCAGCTTCCGGCCCCGGCTGGGAGACGCTGAGCACGCAGCAAAAGCTGGCCCTGTACCCTCTGGCCGAGCGTTGGGCCTCGCTCAGTCACGCACAAAAGAAATACTGGCTCACGCTGGCCGAAACATTTCACGCTTTGCCACAGAGCGAACAAGACCGTCTGCGCGCCCGCATGACCGACTGGGCCAGCCTGAGTGCCCGGCAGCGCAACCAGGCACGGCTGAATTACGCCGGCACCAGCCGCCTTGCGCCCAAAGACAAGTTGGAGCGCTGGAAGGCCTACCAAGCCCTCAGCGAGGAAGAAAAGCGCCGGCTTGCCGCGCGCGCCGCTGCCAAGCCGCAAGGCGCTGCCACCAGCCTGCGCCCTGCGCCCTCGCGCAAGCTGGTACAGGTGCCCGCTGCCATGCAGGCCAGCCCGAATCGCCCCAACCCGCCGAAGATATCTCCGCCCAAGGGCCTTCTGCCCCGTCTGGATACCCCTGTGCCGACCCCCACCACAGACCCTTTTGGCGGAGCCACGCAAGCGCCCGTAGAAACCGCACCCGTCGATATTCCTGTGGCAGTGCCTACGCCTCTGCCACCTCTGCCACCTCTGCCGCCTACGCAAACCCCGCCGGAAGGCGGCGCAGAGGCAATCCCAGGTGCGGCAGCGACTGGGCGCTGAGCCTTTTTTTGCCACTCACGTCACACCCACTTTGACCGACAAACCTCACTCACCCGTTGCCGCACACAAGGCCATGGCCGACCCAGCCAGCGCGGCGCTCCAAGCCCCGGCGCTGGGCCGGCGCATGGCCTGCTGGCTTTACGAAGGCATCTTGCTGTTCGCCGTGGCGTTTTTTGCCGGCTACCTGTTCAGCACCCTGAGCCAGACGCGCAATGCGCTCGACAACCGCCACGCGCTGCAGGCCTTTTTGTTCGTGGTGTTCGGCATTTACTTCACCTGGTTTTGGTCCAAGGGGCAGACCCTGGCGATGAAAACCTGGCACATCCGCGTCGTGGACCGCGCAGGCAGGCCCCTGACGCAAGGGCGCGCACTGCTGCGCTATGTGCTGAGCTGGCTGTGGTTCTTGCCCCCGCTCGCAGCCCTGGCGCCTTTTCGGCTTTCGGGGGGCGAATTCATCGTCCTGCTGCTGGGCTGGGTCGCGGTTTGGGCGCTGCTGAGCCGCTTGCACCCGCAGCAGCAGTTCTGGCACGATGCCCTCGCGGGCACGCGCCTCGTGCACTGGCAGCCTGCGCCACGATAGCCATGGTCTCGATAGGGCCGCGCCCTGCAGGTCAGGCTGTCACACGGTGGCGCCACAATACGCACATGTCCATGCCGTCCGACACCCATCCCGCCGAGCCCGACCACACCGTGAACCCGCAAAAGGCCCGCACCGGGCTGAGCCGCATCTGGCATGCCGCGGGTTATTCCATTGCCGGCTTGCGCGCCGGCTGGACCGAGCCGGCCTTCCGCCAGGAGGCCAGCGCCGCGATCGTGCTGCTGCCGCTGTCGTTCTGGCTGGGCGCGAGCTGGGTCGAAGTGGCCTTGCTGGCCGGCTCGGTCATCGCGGTGCTGGTCATCGAGCTGCTCAACACCGGCATCGAAACTGCCATCGACCGCATCGGCCCCGAATGGAACCATCTGTCCAAACGCGCCAAGGACATGGGCAGCGCCGCGGTGCTGCTCGCGCTGCTGCTGTGCGCGGGCGTCTGGGCCGCAGCGCTTTGGCAAAGGTTTGCCCATGGCTGACCCGGCTTTTTCCCTCTGCGTGTATTGCGGCTCGCGCGCCGGCAAACGCCCCGAATTTGCCCAGGCTGCCGTTGCCGTCGGCCAGTGGATAGGCGCGCACGGCGGGCAACTGGTGTATGGCGGCGGGCGCAATGGCTTGATGGGCGTGGTGGCCGAGGCCACGCGGCAGGCCGGCGGGCGCGTGCTGGGCGTGATTCCGCAGGCGCTAGTGGACAAGGAGCAGGCCAACCATGCCTGCGACGAGCTGCACATCGTGCAGACCATGCACCAGCGCAAGGCGCTGATGGCCGAGCGCTGCGACGCCTTTCTCGCACTGCCCGGCGGCATCGGCACCTTCGAGGAGTTGTTTGAAGTCTGGACCTGGCGCCAGCTGGGCTACCACGACAAACCCGTAGGGTTGCTCAACGTGGCCGGTTACTACAATGGGTTGCTCTCTTTTTTGAAGCACAGCATGGCCGAGGGCTTCATGGGAGCATGGCAGCTCGGGCTACTGCAGGTCGGCGTCGAAGTGGATGCCCTGCTGCCTGCGCTGGTGCAGGCGGCTGGTTTCGGGCAGGAGCTCGTGGCGCTGCGTGCGGTGATCTGAGAACCTCACACCGCCGATTCGTCGAGCTCGCCCGTGCGGATGCGCACCACACGCTCGACTTCGGTGATGAAAATCTTGCCGTCGCCGATCTTGCCCGTGCGCGCCGCGCCCACGATGGCCTCGACGCAGCGATCGACATCGGCCGTCTTCACGGCCACCTCGATCTTCACCTTGGGCAAAAAATCCACCACGTATTCGGCACCGCGGTAGAGCTCGGTATGGCCCTTTTGGCGGCCGAAGCCCTTGACCTCGGTCACCGTGAGGCCGGTGACGCCGCATTCGGCCAGCGCCTCGCGGACTTCTTCGAGCTTGAAGGGTTTGATGATGGCGGTGATCATTTTCATGGTGGGCTCCCTGGGATTTTGCGAATCAATGGGTGGGCAGGCTGCGACGCGTTCTTTTGTTTGCGCCTTCAGGCACGAAAGCGGTTCGTGATCGGATAGCGCCAGTCCTTGCCGAAGGCGCGGCGCGTGACGCGGATGCCCACGGGGGCCTGGCGGCGCTTGTATTCGTTGAGCTTGAGCAGTCGCGTGACCAGTTCGACGTCGGCACGCGCAAAGCCGGCGGCAACGATGCTCTCTATGGCCTCGTCGTTTTCCATGTAGCGCTCGACGATGGCGTCGAGTACCTCGTAAGGCGGCAGGCTGTCCTGGTCTTTTTGGTCGGGGCGCAACTCGGCGCTCGGCGGGCGCGTGATGATGCGCTCGGGGATGGGGTTGGCGCCGCTGCCGTAGGGATCGTTGGCGTTGCGCCAGCGCGCCAGCGCGAAGACGCGCGTCTTGGCCACGTCCTTGATGACGGCAAAGCCGCCCGCCATGTCGCCATACAAGGTGCAGTAGCCCGTGGCCAGCTCACTCTTGTTGCCCGTGGTGAGCACGATGGCGCCAAACTTGTTCGACAGCGCCATGAGCAGCGTGCCGCGGATGCGCGCCTGCAGGTTTTCTTCGGTCGTGTCCTCGCGCAGGCCCACGAACAGGGGCGCGAGCGCGGCCTTGAAGGCTTCGAACTGCGCGGCGATGGGGATTTCGTCGTAGCGCACGCCCAGGCGCGCGGCCATGTCGCGCGCGTCCTGCCAGCTGATGTCGGCCGTGTAGGGCGAGGGCATCATCACGGCGCGCACCTTGTCCGCGCCCAGCGCATCGACGGCGATCGCGAGCACCAGCGCCGAGTCGATACCGCCCGAGAGGCCCAGCACCGCGCCGGGAAAGCCGTTTTTGCCCACGTAGTCGCGCACACCCAGCACCAGCGCGTCCCATAGATCGGCCTCGGGGCTTGCGAGCGGCACCACTGGTGCATCCATTTTGATAGCTGCTTGCGCTTGCTGCACCTGCACAAAAAGCAGATTTTCCTTGAAACCCGGAGCGCGCGCGGCCACGCTGCCGTCGGCATGCAAGGCAAATGAGCGCCCTTCGAAAACCACCTCGTCCTGCCCGCCGACGAGGTGTGCGTAGACGAGCGGCAGGCCCGTTTCGGCCACGCGCTGGCGCATGATCTGCTCGCGCTCGGTGCTCTTGCCCAGGTGAAAGGGTGAGGCGTTGAGCACCGCGAGCAGCTGCGCGCCGGCTGCGGCGGTCTCGCGCGCGGGGGTGGCGTACCAGGCGTCCTCGCAGATCAGCAGGCCCACGCGCAGGCCGGCCACCTCGACCACGCAAGGCTGGCTGCCCGGCACGAAATAGCGCCGCTCGTCGAACACCTGGTAGTTCGGCAGCTCGCGCTTGATGTAAGTTTGCTCGATGTGGCCGTGGCGCAGCACGCTCGCGACGTTGTGGCAGGTGCTGAAGGCCGGCGCGTCGGGGCGACACTTTTGCGGATGGCCGAGCACGATGGCCAGACCCTGCAACCCCGCAGTCTCGCGGGCCACCGTTTTCACGGCATCATCGCAGGCGTCGAGAAAGGCCGGGCGCAGGAACAGGTCCTCGGCCGCATAGCCGCAAATCGCGAGCTCGGGCGTGAGCAAAAGCTGCGCGCCGGCGGCATGGGCCGTGCGCGCCGCGGCAATGATTTTTTGCGCATTGCCGGGCATGTCGCCCACCACGAAATTGAGCTGCGCTATGCAAATAGAGGGCATCATGGAACCGAAAATGACCAGGGCAATGAGTGGGAATGGGTCAAATGCCAATCGAAGCATGCTCCCGAAAACGCAGCATCGAGAGCGACATGGCTGAAGCGCGCATTATCGCCCGCGTGCTAGATTCGCCGCTCGAGGTCGATGCCGCCGCCTGGAACGCGCTGCTCGCGCGCCAGAGCCGGCCCACGCCGTTCATGCGCCATGAATACCTGGCCGCGCTGCACGCGAGCGGCAGCGCCACGCCCGCAACCGGCTGGACGCCGCGCTTCATGGGCCTGTGGGCCGGCGCAGAGTTGCTCGCCGCGTGCCCTCTGTACCTCAAAAGCCATTCGTATGGCGAATACGTGTTCGACTGGGCCTGGGCCAACGCCTACGCGCAGCATGGCCTGGCCTACTACCCCAAGGCCGTCGTCGCGGTGCCCTTCACGCCCGTGCCCGGCACGCGCCTGCTCGCATGCGACCAGGCCCTGCGCGTGCAGCTGCTGCGCGCCGTGCGCGACTGGTGCGAAAGCCAAGGGCTGTCGTCACTGCACCTGCTGTTTGCCGCCGACGAAGACCTGCAAGCGGCGCAGGAACTGGGCCTGCTGCAGCGCCACACGGTGCAGTTCCATTGGCGCAACCAGAGCCCCGCCGGCGCGCCCTACCGCGACTTCGACGACTTTTTGCAGCATTTGAGCCAGGACAAACGCAAGAAAATCCGCCAGGAGCGCCGCCGCGTGGCCGAGGCGGGCGTGCGCTTTCGCTGGCTGCGCGGGCGCGACATCAGCACTGCGGATTGGGATTTTTTCTACCGCTGCTACGAGCGCACCTACCTCGAACACGGCAACCCACCCTACCTCACGCGCGCATTTTTCCGGCTGCAAGCGGAACAAATGCCCGAAGCCTGGCTGCTCTTTCTCGCCGAGCGCGCAGGGCGGCCGATCGCATCCAGTTTGATAGCTATAAGCGCTTATCCTGCCTTGTCTAACAGCCAAAAAGACCAAGAATTTACGGCTTACGGACGCTATTGGGGCGCGCTCGAGCGCGTCGATTGCCTGCACTTCGAGGCCTGCTACTACCAGCCGCTCGAATGGTGCATAGCGCACGGCGTGCAGCGCTTCGAGGGCGGTGCGCAGGGCGAACACAAAATGGCGCGTGCGCTGCTGCCCGTGCCCGCCCGCAGCGCGCACTGGCTCGCCCACCCGGCCTTTGCCGACGCCGTGGAGCGCTTCTTGCTGCGCGAAGGCGCTGCGGTGCAAGGCTACCTCGACGAGCTGCAGGCGCGCACGCCGTTCAAGCACAGCGGCTGAGCGGCCACCCATCTCTCGCCCGGACCCTGCTCGCGGCAGCGCCACGCCGCAGGTTCAGAACGACTCCCACTCGCCCTCTGCGGCCGTGTCAGCCGCACGGGGTGGTGCAGGCGCAACGGGCGCACCTGTCGTCTTGGCTGCCGCCTTGCCCGCTCCTTGGGGCGCTTCGGCGGACGTACCAAGGCGTGCCGTGTCTTTGCCTGCGCCCACACGCCCGCCACCCGCCAGCGAACGCTTGGCCTGCGGCGCGGGCATCGGTGGGCGCGGCACCGGCGGCGCAGGCATGGCGGCACGCTGCACCGCTGCGGGCGCCCCCACATGCAGCGCGCCTGCCTCGAGCTTGAACACCGCCACGGCGTTCACGAGTTCTCCCGCCTGGGCATTGAGGCTGCTTGCCGCAGCGGCCATCTCTTCCACCAGTGCAGCGTTTTGCTGCGTGGCCTGGTCCATTTGCGTGATGGCTTCGCCCACTTGCGCCACACCTGCGCTTTGCTCGCTGCTGGCCGCGCTGATCTCACCCACGATGTCGGTCACGCGGCGGATCGCCGTGACGACTTCAGTCATGGTCGCGCCCGCCTTGTCGGCAAGCTCGCTGCCTTGCTCCACGCGCTCCACGCTCGTGGTAATCAGGCCTTTGATTTCCTTGGCCGCCTCGGCGCGAGCGCCGCGGCCAGGCTGCGCACTTCGCTCGCCACCACGGCAAAGCCGCGCCCCTGTTCACCGGCCCGCGCCGCTTCCACCGCCGCATTGAGCGCCAGAATATTGGTCTGAAACGCAATGCCGTCGATGACACCAATGATGTCGGCGATCTTCTTGCTGCTGACATTGATCTCTTTCATGGTCTGGAGACCTCATCCACCACGTCTCCGCCCTGCGTGGCCACGCTCGAGGCGCATTTGCGGCAAGCTGGCTGGCCTGGCGTGCGTTGTCGGCGTTCTGGCGCACCGTGGCGCCCACCTCCTCCATCGAGGCGGCAGTCTCTTCGAGCGCGCTCGCCTGGCTTTCGGTGCGCGCCGACAAGTCGCTGTTGCCCGAGGCAATCTGTGCGCTCGCCGCGGCGACGTTTTCGGCATTCTGGCGCACGTGGGCCACGACCTTGCGCAAGGACTCCTGCATGCCCGCCAGCGTGCGCAAAAGCTCGCTCACCTCGTCCTTGCCCTCGATGCGGATGGCGTAGGCGAGATCACCTTGCGCCACGGCATTGGCCGCGTTCGTAGCCTGCGCGAGCGCGCGCGTGACGCCACGCACCAGGGTCCAGCCGACCACGATCGCCAGGCCCAGGCCCACGGCGATCAAGACCACCGAGGCCACGCGCATCAGCTCGTAGCGCGCCGCCGCCGCTTCGTATTCACGCTTGGCCTCTTTGAGCTGCAGTTCCGCCAAGGCCTTGACGTCAGCCGCCATGGGCGCATACAAGGGCGCGACCTTGTCCAGCAGCAACTGGCTCGATGCCGTCAAATCGTTGGCCCGCAGCGCGGAAACCGTGGGCTTGAGTGCCCCCTCCACGAGCGCCGTCTTGCTTTCACCCAGCTTCTTGGCCAGCCGGGCCTCTTCGGGGGTAAGGTACGTCGCCAGATAGGCCTTCCAAATCTTTTCGGCCGCGGCAAGATAGGCATCGACCTGCTCCGTGTTTTTGCGGATGACCGCAGGAGACAAGTCCGACTGCGCATCCACCAGGGCCAGACGGCTGCTGAGCAAAAGCCGCTCCATGTCCGTGAGCTGCCCCAGGGCCACCGTCCGGTCTTCATAGACCGTCTTGAGCGCCGCATTGGACTGGCTGGTGCCAAACAAGCCCATGGCGCCCACGATGAGTACCACGATGGAAAGCACTGCCACCAGCAAGCTCAGGCGGGTCGAAATCTTGAAATGGTTCATGGCATTGAATGTAGAGCACAAAACAAACGCCTGCCGGGAATCTCCGGCAGGCGTGCTTATTGGAGAGCGGATTGTGTCCAAATGTCAATGCAAGATCGTGCATTCCCGCCAAAAACCAGGGTTTACCCTGTGGCGCATACCCCTTCTTGGCTTCCTTTTTGGCTTCATTGCACTTTTTGCGCCTTGGCAAAGTTCGCGATGCCGTCGAGGACTTCCTGCTTGGCCTCGGCCACGCCCTTCCAGCCGATGACCTTGACCCATTTGCCTTCTTCGAGGTCTTTGTAGTGCTCGAAGAAGTGGGCGATCGACTTCAGGATCATGGGGTGCACGTTGTCCACCGATTGCCAGTGCGTGTAAATGGGCAGCACCTTGTTGGTGGGCACGGCCAGCACCTTGCCGTCTATGCCGGCTTCATCCTCCATCAGCAAAATGCCGAGCGGGCGGCAGGGCACGACCACGCCGGGGATCAAGGCGTGCGGCGTGATCACCAACACATCGACCGGGTCACCGTCGCCCGACAGCGTCTGCGGCACGTAGCCGTAATTGGTCGGGTAGTGCATGGACGTGGTCATGAAACGGTCCACGAAGATGGCGCCAGACTCTTTGTCCACCTCGTACTTGATCGGGTCGGCGTTCATCGGAATTTCGATGACCACGTTGAAGGCTTCAGGGGCGTTCTTGCCAGGAGAGACGTCGTTCAGAGACATTGATAAATAACAAAAAGTTAGGGAATTTTCGTCCATAAGACACGATTTGGCCTGGGACTAACCCTTATTTTAGGGGCGCAAGTGCGCTTTTCCTGGTCGGAGACAGGGCCTTTTGCGGTAAATTGCCGGCGTTGGCCAATCGCGTCTCCGCTGTTCGGGGGCACGAGGAAGCAACGCAGCGGGAGCACATCCGATGCGTTGTGTCTCCTTCCGTGCAACTGACTTATCTAGGAGAACCGAATGGCTGAAAACTCAGCACTGACTTCCCCTCTCATCCTGGCTTTGGTTTGCGGACTGGTTGCGGTGGCCTATGGCATCTGGGCTCGCGGCTGGATTCTGGCCAAGGACGCGGGCAACGCGCGCATGCAGGAGATCGCGGCCGCCATCCAGGCGGGCGCTGCGGCGTATCTGGCGCGCCAATACAAGACCATCGCCATCGTCGGCGTGGTGCTGGCGATCCTGATCGGCGTTTTTCTCGACGCGACCACGGCCATAGGCTTCGTGCTCGGGGCCGTGCTTTCGGGCGCTTGCGGCTTCATCGGCATGAATGTCTCGGTGCGTGCGAACGTGCGCACCGCGCAGGCGGCCACGCAAGGCATAGGCCCGGCGCTCGACGTGGCGTTTCGCGGCGGGGCCATCACGGGCATGCTGGTGGTGGGCCTGGGCCTGCTCGGCGTGAGCGGCTTTGCCTGGTTTCTCACCTCGAGCGGGCATGCGGGTGCCTCGGCGTCGCTCAGCAACCTGCTCAACCCGCTGATCGGCCTGGCATTCGGTTCGTCGTTGATCTCGATCTTTGCCAGGCTGGGCGGTGGCATTTTCACCAAGGGCGCGGACGTGGGCGCAGACCTCGTGGGCAAGGTGGAAGCCGGCATCCCGGAAGATGACCCACGCAACCCCGCCGTGATCGCTGACAACGTGGGCGACAACGTGGGCGACTGCGCCGGCATGGCCGCCGACCTGTTCGAGACCTACGCTGTGACGCTGATCGCCACCATGGTGCTCGGCGTGCTGCTTGTGGCGGCGGCGCCCGCCCAGGCCATGGTGTATCCGCTCGCGCTCGGCGCGGTCTCCATCATCGCGTCCATCATCGGCTGCTTCTTCGTCAAGGCCTCGCCCGGCATGAAGAACGTCATGCCCGCGCTCTACAAGGGGCTGGCGATCGCGGGCGTGCTCTCGCTGATCGCGTTTTATTTCGTGACCAGCTGGATCATCCCCGACAACGCGCTCGGCGGCACGGGGGCACAGATGCGGCTCTTTGGCGCCTGCGTGGTGGGCCTGGTGCTGACGGCGCTGCTCGTGTGGATCACCGAGTTCTACACCGGCACGCAGTATCCGCCCGTGCAGCACATCGCCCAGGCCTCGACCACCGGCCACGGCACCAACATCATCGCGGGGCTCGGCGTGTCCATGCGCTCCACGGCCTGGCCGGTGCTCTTCGTGTGCATGGCGATCATCGCCGCGTACCAGCTCGGCGGTCTGTACGGCATTGCCGTGGCGGCCACGTCCATGCTGAGCATGGCGGGCATCGTGGTGGCGCTCGACGCCTACGGCCCGATCACCGACAACGCCGGGGGCATCGCCGAAATGGCCGAGTTGCCCAGCAGCGTGCGCGACATCACCGACCCGCTGGACGCCGTGGGCAACACCACCAAGGCCGTGACCAAGGGCTACGCGATCGGCTCGGCAGGCCTGGCTGCGCTGGTGCTGTTTGCCGACTACACACACAAGCTCGAAGCCCTGGGGCAGAGCATACGCTTCGACCTCTCCGATCCCATGGTGATCGTGGGCCTGTTCATCGGCGGCTTGATCCCTTACCTTTTCGGCGCCATGGCCATGGAGGCCGTGGGCCGCGCCGCGGGGGCCGTGGTGGTCGAGGTGCGCCGCCAGTTCAGCACCATCGCCGGCATCATGGAAGGCAAGGCCAAGCCTGAATACGGCAAGGCCGTGGACATGCTCACGGCCGCCGCTATCAAGGAAATGGTGATCCCCAGCCTGCTGCCCGTGATCACGCCGATCGCCGTGGGCCTGCTGCTCGGGCCCAAGGCGCTGGGCGGGCTGCTGATGGGCACCATCGTCACGGGCCTGTTCGTCGCGATCAGCATGTGCACGGGCGGCGGCGCCTGGGACAATGCCAAGAAATACATCGAAGACGGCCACTTTGGTGGCAAGGGCAGCGAGGCGCACAAGGCCGCCGTCACGGGCGACACCGTGGGCGACCCGTATAAAGACACCGCCGGCCCCGCGATCAACCCGCTGATCAAGATCATCAACATCGTGGCACTGCTGATCGTGCCGCTGGTGGTCAAGTTCCACGCGGGTTGAGGCGGAAAGCGCCCCGTCGCCCTTCCCCCGTCGCCCCTCTTACGAAGGATGACACATGCGCAGCACAAAGAGCCTGTCCCGGTCGAAGTGTTCGGCCGCGGCAGGCTTTTTTACGCCGCTGGACTTTGCGGGGTCAGGGTTTGCAGCAACTGCACGGCCACGGCCACGGCGATCACTGCAGGCTCTTTGCCATGGATGCCGGTGATGCCGATCGGGCAGGTGATGTGCGCAAGCTCGTGCTCGGCAAAGCCGCGCGCACGCAGGCGGCTTGCAAACGTGGCCCACTTGGTGCGGCTGCCGATCAAGCCGATGTAGGGCAAGTCGCCCTGCGCACGCTGGCGGCGCAGGCAGGCGTGCACGAGCGCAAAGTCTTCGGTGTGGCTGAAGCTCATGATGAGCACGCGCGTGCCCGGCGCGAGGCTGGCAACGGCGCCGTGCACCGGCTCGGAATGCTCGCAGCGCAAAGCCTGATCTTGCAACATCTGCGCATCGGCCAACGGTGCTGCAAAGGCAGCTTCGCGGCTGTCAAACCAGCGCACGGCAAACGGCAGCGGCGCGAGCACCTGCACGAGCGCGCGCCCCACGTGCCCCGCACCGAACAGCGCCAGCGGGTAGCGACGCGGCGCAAGGCGCTGCTTCAGTGCGGGGATGTCGGCGGCACCTGCCAGGGCAAACTCCAGTTCGACCGCCCCGCCGCAGCATTGCCCGAGTGCGGGGCCAAGCGCGTAATGCAGCGACAGCGGCGCGTCGCTAGCGCGGCCAGCGCCACTGGGCGCAGCGGGCGCGGCCAAGAGGCGCCGCGCGTGCGCCATGGCCTGGTGCTCCAGATGCCCGCCGCCTATGCTGCCGAAGACCTGCCCGGCAAACACCATCATCCACGCGCCGGCTTCCCTTGGCGCCGAACCTTGTATAGACTGCACGCGCACCAGGCAGGCCTCCCGGCCTGCAGCCAAGGCGCCCCAGACGTCCTCCAGGCTACGCAGCTGCGTCATTTCCATCCTCAACGCGCCCCATGTCCTCGATCTTTCCCCAGCCCCAAACAGCGACAGAACCCCGGCGCTGGCGGCTCGCCAGCCTGCTGACTGCGATCACCGCCCTGGTGACGGCCTGCAAGTCGCCGCCCCAAGCCCCCACGGCCTCGCCTGCTGCGCAAGACAGCGTCTTGCCAGGCACCGAAACCGTGCACGCCTCGTCCGCGAGCACGGCGCGCGCCTACCGCCAGGATGCCGCGCGGCACCTCTATGAACGCAACGTGGGGCGCATCTACCAAGGCAAGCTGCCGCCCATGCTGTATGCGATCGGCGTGCTCGACGTGGAAATAGACCGCGCGGGCCGCGTCACCGCTGTGCACTGGAAACGTGCGCCCAACCACGCACCCGAGGTCGTGGCCGAGATCGAGCGCATCGCGCGCGCCGCCGCGCCCTACCCTGCGCCGCAGCGCCTGGGCCGCGTCACCTACACCGACGTCTGGCTGTGGGACAAAAGCGGGCACTTTCAGCTCGACACGCTGACCGAAGGGCAGATGTAAGTCCCCAAAAGTAAGCCGCAAGCCACCCGTACCCCTCACGAGCCGCGGTAGGTGGCATAGCTCCAGGGGCTCACGAGCAGCGGCACGTGGTAGTGCTGGTCGGCGTGGGCCACGCCAAAGTCCAGATTCACTTGGCCCAGGAAGTTCGGCTGCGGCAGCGCCACACCGCGCGCCGCGAAATATCCCGCGACGTTGAAGCGCAGTCGGTAGGTGCCGCAGCGCAGGCTCACGTCGTCGAGCATGGGCGCGTCGCTGCGCCCGTCTTGGTTCAGCACCACGCGCTTGAGCAAGCTCGCGGCTTCGCCGTGCATTTCATACAACGCAACCTCCATGCCAGCGGCGGGGCAGCCGTGCATGGTGTCCAGCACATGGGTACTCAGGCCCATCTCGAAACCTCCTGAAAATACGCGCAAGCCTTAGAACCTGTAAGCAGGCTCTTACAGCCCTGCGGGCACGAAAACTGCACATGCAATCTTCGTGCACATGTAGATTTTCTCGTTCTTTGGGACACCATCCATGCTCTACGACACCACGCTAGCCTACCCGCGCGACCTGGTCGGCTACGGCCCCAGGCCGCCGCACGCGCAATGGCCCGGCGGCGCGCGCATCGCCGTGCAGTTCGTGCTCAATTACGAAGAAGGCGGTGAAAACTGCGTGCTGCACGGCAACGCGGGCTCGGAGCAATTCCTCTCGGAAATGTTCAATCCCGAGAGCTACCCCGCGCGCCACATGAGCATGGAGAGCATCTACGAGTACGGTGCGCGCGTGGGCGTGTGGCGCATTTTGCGCGCGTTCGCCGAGCGCGACCTGCCGCTCACGGTGTTTGCCGTCGCGAGCGCGCTCGCGCGCCACCCCGCGCTTGCGCAGGCGCTGGTGCAGCAGGGGCACGAAGTCGCCTGCCACGGCCTGCAGTGGCTCCACTACCAAAACATGCCCGAAGACGTGGAGCGCGCCCACATGCAGCAGGCCATGGAGATGCTCATGCAGCTCACGGGCACGCGCCCGCTCGGCTGGTACACGGGGCGCGACAGCCCGAACACGCGCCGGCTCGTGGCCGACTATGGCGGCTTTGCCTACGACAGCGACTACTACGGCGATGACCTGCCCTTTTGGATGAAGGTGCGGCGCAGCGACGGCCAGGTGGTGCCGCAGCTGATCGTGCCCTACACGCTGGACTGCAACGACATGCGCTTTGCGCTGCCGCAGGGCTTTGCGCACGCCGAGCCCTTTTTTCAATACATGAAGGATACTTTCGACGCGCTCTACGCCGAGGGCGACCCCGCGGGGGCGAATGCGCCCAAGATGATGAGCGTGGGCATGCACTGCCGCCTGCTCGGGCGCCCGGGGCGCATCACGGCGCTGCAGCGTTTTCTGGACTATGTATTGCAGCACGACAAGGTCTGGGTGTGCCGGCGCATAGACATCGCGCGCCACTGGGCGGCCACGCACCCGTGCCAGAGCGATGATTCGGGAATGCGTCGGGAATGAATCGGGAATGACGCCATGCCCTACACATTGACCCAACTCAACACTGCCCCTGAGCGCGAAGCGCTGCACATGCTCGCCGGCATCTACGAGCATTCGCCGTGGATCGCGGCCGCGGCGCTGCGCCAGCGCCCGTTCCAGTCGCTCGCGCAGCTCAAGCACGCCATGGCCGAGGTGGTCACGCGCGCCGACACGGCGGCGCAGCTCGCGCTGATCCGCGCGCACCCTGAGCTCGCGGGCAAGGCCGCCATCGCGCAAAAGCTCACCACCGAATCGACGCAGGAACAAAACCAGGCCGGCCTCACGGCCTGCACGCCGCAGGAATTCGCGCGCCTGCAAGCGCTCAACGCGGCGTACCACGCGCGCTTTGGCTTTCCGTTCATCCTCGCGGTGCGCGGGCCGCGCGGCACGGGGCTGCGCCGCGCGCAAATCATCGAGACCTTGGCGCGCCGCCTGCACCAGCACCCCGACACCGAACGCGCCGAAGCGCTGCGCAACATCCACCGCATTGCCGAGCTGCGCCTGAACGACCGATTCGGCTTCACACCAGCGCTGGGCAACAGGGTCTGGGACTGGCACGAGCAGCTCGCGCGCCACAGCGAGCCGGAATTTGCCGCGCAAGGGCAGCTCACCGTCACTTACCTCAGCGACGCGCACCGCGCCTGCGCGGCCGAGCTGCACGCGCTGATGCAGGCGAGCGGCTTCGACGCCGTGCACATCGACGCCGTGGGCAACGTGGTGGGCCGCTACCACGGCGCCACGCCGGGCGCGCGCGCGCTGCTCACGGGCTCGCACTACGACACCGTGCGCAACGCCGGCAAGTACGACGGGCGGCTGGGCATCTTCGTGCCCATCGCGTGCGTGCGCGAACTCGCGCGTGCCGGGCGGCGCCTGCCCTTTGCGCTCGAAGTAGTGGCGTTTGCCGAAGAAGAAGGCCAGCGCTTTGCCGCCACGTTCCTGGGTTCGAGCGCGCTCGTGGGCGACTTCGACCCGGCCTGGCTCGACCAGCGCGACGCCGCCGGCATTACGCTGCGCGAAGCCATGCAGCGCGCCGGCCTGCGCATCGAAGACATCCCTGCCCTGCGGCGCGACCCGGCGCAGTACCTGGGCTTCGTGGAGGTGCACATCGAGCAGGGCCCGGTGCTGTGCGAGCTGAACCTGCCGCTGGGCGTGGTCAGCGCGATCAACGGCAGCGTGCGCTACCTTGGTGAGTTCATCGGCGAGGCCAGCCACGCCGGCACCACGCCTATGAACCGCCGCCGCGACGCCGCCTGCGCCGCTGCGGAGCTGGCGCTGTACCTGGAGCAGCGCGCCGCGCAGGACGGTGACTCCGTCGCCACCATGGGCCAGCTCGGCGTGCCGCAGGGCTCGGTCAACGTGGTGCCGGGGCGCTGCAGTTTCAGCCTGGACTTGCGCGCGCCCAGCGATGCGCAGCGCGACCGCCTGGCCGCCGACGTGCTGGCGCAAATCGAGCACATCGCCACCCGGCGCGGCCTGCAATATGCACTGCAAGAAACCATGCGCGCCGCCGCCGCGCCCAGCGCGTCCGGGTGGCAGCGCCGCTGGGAGGCCGCCGTGCAGACGCTGGGCCTGCCCGTACAGCGCCTGCCCAGCGGCGCGGGCCACGACGCCATGAAACTGCACCAGATCCTGCCGCAGGCCATGCTGTTCGTGCGCGGCGAAAACGGCGGCATCAGCCACAACCCGCTCGAATCGACCACCAGCGACGACATGGAACTAGCCGTGCGCGCACTGCAGCAGCTGCTAGCGAACCTAGGAGCCTGTCGGACTTTGGAATCGTCGGCTGCGAATGCGCCGCAGCGGCCCATTTTTTACCGTCTTCTTGCCCCATAGCACCACTATGGGGCTGCGAATCCGGCAAAAACTGGCCTCGCTGGGGCACATTCTCGCTTTCGACGCCCAAAGTCCGACAGGCTCCTAGCAACCGAAATGCTCGCAATGCTCTCACAAGGATAGCTGCTTGTGCTCTCTGTATAAGGGCTAAATGCCAATTTCATTCATAAAACCATGCCCACAGAAAACCTCTACGCCCAGCTCGACGCCTGGATAGACGCGCACTTCGACGAAGAAATCGCCTTTTTGCAGCAACTCGTGCGCGTGCCCACCGACACGCCGCCTGGCGACAACGCGCCGCACGCCGACAAGACGGCCGAACTGCTTGCCGCCTGGGGCTTTGCCGCCGAAAAGCACCCCGTGCCCGCCGCCGAGGTGCGCGCGCACGGCATGCAGAGCATCACCAACCTGATCGTGCGCCGGCGCTATGGCGCGGGCGGCAGAACCATCGCGCTCAACGCCCACGGCGACGTGGTGCCGCCCGGCGAGGGCTGGACGCACGACCCTTACGGCGGCGAGATCGTCGAGGGCAAGCTCTACGGCCGCGCCGCCGCGGTGAGCAAGAGCGACTTCGCCACCTACGGCTTTGCCGTGCGCGCGCTCGAGGCCGTGGCGCGGCCGCAGCGCGGTGCGGTGGAGCTGCACTTCACCTACGACGAGGAATTCGGCGGCGAACTCGGCCCCGGCTGGCTGCTGCGCCAGGGCCTGACGCAGCCCGACCTGATGATCGCCGCGGGCTTCAGCTACGAGGTGGTGGTGGCGCACAACGGCTGCCTGCAGCTCGAAGTCACGCTGCACGGCAAGATGGCGCACGCGGCAGTGCCCGACACCGGCGTCGATGCGCTGCAAGGTGCCGTCGCCATCATGAACGCGCTGTACGCCGAGAACGCGAAGTACCGGCAGATCACGTCCCAGGTGCCCGGCATCACGCACCCCTACCTCAACATCGGCCGCATCGAAGGCGGCACCCACACCAACGTGGTGCCTGGCAAAGTCGTGCTCAAGCTCGACCGGCGCATGATCCCCGAAGAAGACCCCGCCGAGGTCGAGGCGCAGCTGCGCGCCCTCATCGCCGCAGCAGTGCAGCAGTTCAACGCCGCGCGCGGCTACGACAGCGCCAGCGGCGACGCCCTGCGTGTGGACACCCGGCGCCTGCTGCTGGCGCGTGCCATGACGCCACTGCCCGGCAACGCACCGCTGGTGCAGGCACTGCAAAAGCACGGCCAGGCCGTGTTCGGCGTGCCCATCCCGGCCCGCGGCACGCCGCTTTACACCGATGTGCGCCTGTACGTGGAGCGCGGCATCCCCGGCGTGACCTACGGCGCGGGCCCGCGCAGCGTGCTCGAATCGCACGCCAAGCGCGCCGACGAGCGGCTCGATCTGCAAGACCTGCGCCGCGCCACCAAGGTGGTGGCGCGCACGCTCAGCGACCTGTTGGCCTGACTCTCTCGACGCCTGCACGCCGGTAAAAACCGGTGGCTGCGTCCGCCTGCGCACAAAAGTCGCCTGCATGCGGGCCTGCTGCGGGTAAATTCGGGGGGTGAGACTACTTCACTGACGACCGCATGACCAAGCCTCTCTCGCCCGCCGAACAAATCCTGCGCGACGCCGCGCGCGCTTACCACAGCACGCCCGTGCGCGGCAAAATCTCCGTGAGCCCGACCAAGCCGCTGTCGAACCAGCGCGACCTCTCGCTCGCTTACTCGCCCGGCGTGGCCTACCCCTGCCTGGACATCCACGCCGACCCGTCCAAGGCCTTCGACTACACGGCGCGCGGCAACCTCGTGGGCGTGGTCACCAACGGCACGGCCGTGCTGGGTCTGGGCAACATCGGCCCACTCGCGGGCAAGCCCGTGATGGAGGGCAAAGGCTGCCTGTTCAAAAAATTCGCCGGCATCGACGTGTTCGACATCGAACTTGCCGAGCGCGACCCGGACAAGCTCGTCGAGATCATCGCCGCGCTCGAACCCACGCTGGGTGGCGTCAACCTCGAGGACATCAAGGCGCCCGAGTGCTTTTACATCGAACGCAAGCTGCGCGAGCGCATGAACATCCCCGTGTTCCACGACGACCAGCACGGCACGGCCATCATTTCGAGCGCCGCGCTGCTCAACGGGCTGGAGCTCGTGGGCAAGCGCATCGATACGGTCAAGCTGGCCGTATCGGGCGCGGGCGCGGCGGCCCTCGCCTGCGTCGATGTGATGGTAGAGCTCGGCGTGCGGCGCGAAAACGTTTTCATGGTGGACTCCAAGGGCGTGATCTACGAAGGCCGCCCCGGCGGCTATGACGAGTCCAAGGCGCGCTACGCACAAAAAACCAAGGCCCGCACGCTCGCCGACGTGGTGCAGGGCGCGGACGTGTTCCTCGGCTGCTCCGCGCCCGGCGTGCTCACGGCCGAGATGGTCAAGACCATGGCGGACAAGCCCATCATCCTCGCGCTCGCCAACCCCGAGCCCGAAATCCGCCCCGAGCTCGCCAAGGCCGTGCGCCCCGACTGCATCATCGCCACGGGCCGCTCGGACTACCCGAACCAGGTCAACAACGTGCTGTGCTTTCCGTACATCTTCCGCGGCGCGCTCGACTGCGGCGCGACCAAGATCACGGACGCCATGAAGCTCGCCTGCGTGCGCCAGATCGCTGATCTAGCAAAGGCCGAGATGAGCGACGAAGTGGCCGCCGCCTATGCGGGCAAGGAGCTGCGCTTCGGGCCTGACTACCTCATTCCCACGCCGTTCGACGCGCGCCTGATTTTGCGCATCGCGCCCGCCGTGGCGCAGGCCGCAGCCGAGTCGGGCGTAGCCACGCGCCCCATTGCCGACCTCGATGCCTACCGCGAAAGCCTCTCGCGCTTCGTCTATCAGACCAGCATGTTCATGCGCCCCGTGTTCGCTGCCGCCAAAGCCCAGCCGCGGCGCGTGGCCTACGCCGAAGGCGAGGACGAGCGCGTGCTGCGCGCGGCCCAAGTGGCCGTCGATGACGGGCTCGCGCGCCCCATCCTGATCGGCCGCCCCGCCGTGATCGCCGCGCGCATCGCCAAAGCGGGCCTGCGCATCCAACCCGGCAACGACGTGGAAATTTGCAACCCCGAGGACGACCCGCGCTTTCGCCAGTATTGGGAGACCTACCACCGCCTCATGGGCCGCCGCGGCGTCACGCCCGAGGCCGCCAAGGCCGCAGTGCGCCGCTCCAACACCCTGATCGCCGCCCTGATGGTGCACCTGGGCGACGCCGACGCCATGCTGTGCGGGCTGGTGGGCAGGTTCGACAGCCACCTCGACCACATCCGCGACATCCTGGGTGTGAAAAAGGGTGCGCCCGGCCTCGCGACCGTGAACGCGCTGATGCTCGACCAATACACCTTGTTCATCGCCGACACCTACATCCACGAAGACCCGAGCGCCGAGCAGCTCGCGGCCATCGCGCTCATGGCCGCCGAAGAGGTGCAGCGCTTTGGCCTGCCGCCCAAGGTGGCGTTCTTGTCGCACTCCAACTACGGCTCATCGAGCCACGCCTCGGCGCGCAAGATGCGCCTCGCGCGCGACCTGTTCACCCAGCTCGCGCCGCACATCGAATGCGACGGCGAGATGCACGGCGACGCGGCACTGTCCGAAGACGTGCGCCGCAACAGCCTGCTCGAGGCCACGCTCAGCGGCGCCGCCAACGTGCTGATCTGCCCCAACCTGGACGCGGCCAACATCCTCTTCAACGTGCTCAAAACCACGAGCGCGCACGGCACCACCATAGGCCCCATCCTGCTCGGCGCGGCAGCCTCGGCGCATGTGCTCACGCCCTCTTCGACGGTGCGCCGCGTGGTCAACATGACCGCGCTGGCGGCCGCCAACGCAGCCGTGCCCATGGTGTGAGCCCATAAACCAGCCTTCGGCGGCGCACCACCAACGGGCATGCCCACCGTGCCCGGCTCAAGCGGCGCGCGGCTGCCGCGGCGCGCTGACACCACCTGCGGCACCGCCCCACCCCACCCGGTGCGGGCACGATGCCCAGGCGGGTATCTTTCTTGCTTAAAGATCGCCGTTCATTCTCCGAAGGAAGCCCGATGAAAAAGCGATCTTTCCTGCAGGCTACGCTGCTGCTGGGCGCCGGCAGCCTGGCCCCCGCGCAGGCCCAGACTGCCGGCAACACCAGCGCCACCGCCACCGCCACCATGCCGATCAAGTTCCAGCTCGACTGGCGCTTTGAAGGGCCGGCGGCGTTCTTTTTGCACCCTGTGGCCAAAGGCTACTTCCGGGCTGCGGGCCTGGATGTGAGCGTGGACGCAGGCAGCGGCTCGGGCGGGGCGGTGCAGCGCGTGGCCTCGGGCAGTTACGACATGGGCTTTGCCGACCTCGCCGCGCTGATGGAGTTCCACGCCAACAACCCCGACGCGCCCAACAAACCCGTGGCCGTGATGATGGTCTATAACAACACGCCCGCCTCGGTCATGGCGCTCAAGAAAAGCGGCATCGCCAAGCCCGCCGACCTCACGGGCAAGAAGCTGGGCGCGCCCGTGTTCGACGCTGGGCGGCGCGCCTTCCCGATTTTTGCCAAGGCCAACCACGTGGGCGAGGTGCAGTGGATCACCATGGACCCGCCGCTGCGCGAAACCATGCTGGTGCGCGGTGACGTCGATGCGATCACGGGCTTTACCTTCACCTCGCTGCTCAACCTCGAAGCGCGCGGCGTCAAGCCGGCCGAGGTGCTGGTGCTGCCATACGCCGACTGGGGTGTGAAGCTCTACGGCAACGCGATCATCGCCAGCCCCAAACTGATCGCCGAGAAGCCGGCTGCGGTCAAGGCCTTTTTGCGGGCCTTCGCGCGCGGCGCCAAAGAGGTGATCGCGCAGCCCGCCGCAGCGATCGCGGCCGTGAAGGCGCGCGACGGCATCGTCAACGTGCCGCTCGAAACGCGCCGCCTGCAGCTTGCCATAGACACCGTGGTCAATAGCCCCGACGCACGCGCCGAAGGCTTTGGCCAGGTGCGGCCCGCGCGCCTGTCACTCATGGCCTCGCAGGTGTCCGACGCCTACCGCACCAAGACGCGCGTGGATCCTGCGGCCGTGTGGAACGGCAGCTTTCTGCCGCCTGCGGCGGAGCTCGACGTGCTGCCGCACAAGTGAGGTGCGTGCGGCGTAGTGCGGCTTGGTGCGCGTGCGCGCGCTGCATCCACGCCCCTGTTTGCTCACTTTTTCGAATTGATTTTTGATAGCTGCTTGCGCTCATAAAACAAGCGCAAAGGCCCTATTTGATACCTGAAAATGCAGCCAGAAAATACCGCTTTCATCGAATTTCGCGACGTCTGGCTCGCCTACAGCGACGAGCTACGCGCACAAAACCATTTCGCGCTCGAAGCCATCGATCTGCAGGTGCCGCGCGGCGCCTTCATCGCCATCGTCGGCCCCTCGGGCTGTGGCAAGTCCACCTTCATGAAGCTCACCACGGGCCTGCACCAGCCCAGCATGGGCAAGATCCGCGTGGCCGGCCAGCCCGTCACCGGGCCACTCAAAATTTCGGGCATGGCCTTTCAGGCGCCCTCGCTGCTGCCCTGGCGCAGCACACTGGACAACGTGCTGCTGCCGCTCGAAATCGTCGCCCCGTACCGCAGCCAGTTCAGGCAAAAGCGCAAAGAGTTTGAAGAGCGCGCCCGCGCCCTGCTGCACAAGGTGGGACTGGCCGGCTACGAGCACAAATACCCCTGGCAGCTCTCGGGCGGCATGCAGCAGCGCGCGAGCATCTGCCGCGCGCTGATCCACGAGCCGCAGATGCTGCTGCTCGACGAGCCCTTCGGCGCACTCGACGCCTTCACGCGCGAGGAGCTCTGGTGCACGCTGCGCGACCTCTGGGCAGAGCAGCGCTTCAACGTCATCCTGGTCACGCACGACCTGCGCGAGTCGGTCTTTCTGGCCGACACCGTGTATGTGATGAGCAAGAGCCCGGGCCGCTTCGTCGCGCAAAAAACCATCCCACTGCCGCGCCCGCGCCCGCTCGAGATCACTTACACCAAAGAATTCACCGACATCGTGCACGAGCTGCGCGGGCACATCGGCGCGCTGCGCCAAAACGGTGCTGGCGCCGCGCTGGCGCAATGAACCCCCAACGAACCCGAACCGGACTCCCTACGAAAGGCCAACGACCATGCACCCAAAAACCGTGGAACGCTGGGCACCGTGGCTGCTGCTTGCGGCCATCGTGCTGCTGTGGCAAGTGCTCTGCGCGGCGCTCGCCGTGTCGGAATTCATCTTCCCCAGCCCCTGGAGCATCGCCACGCAGCTCGTACAGTTTGGCGACGTGATCGCGGGCCACGCCTGGCGCACCTTCTGGGTCACCATGGCGGGCTTTGGCCTGGCGATCGTGGTGGGCGTGCTGCTGGGTTTCGTGATCGGCAGCTCGCGCCTTGCCTACGCGGCGCTGTACCCGCTGATGACGGCGTTCAACGCACTGCCCAAGGCGGCCTTCGTGCCCATCCTCGTGGTGTGGTTCGGCATAGGCGCGGGGCCGGCCATCCTCACGGCGTTTTTGATCAGCTTCTTTCCGATCATGGTGAACATCGCCACCGGGCTGGCCACGCTGGAGCCCGAGCTCGAAGACGTGCTGCGCGTGCTCGGCGCGCGCCGCTGGGACGTGCTCGTCAAGGTCGGCCTGCCGCGCTCGCTACCGTACTTTTACGCCTCGCTCAAGGTGGCGATCACGCTCGCCTTCGTGGGCACCACGGTCAGCGAGATGACTGCTGCGAATGAAGGCATAGGCTACCTGCTCGTGTCCGCAGGCTCCTCCATGCAAATGGGCCTGGCCTTCGCGGGCCTGATCGTGGTCGGCGCGATGGCCATGGTCATGTACGAGCTCTTCAGCCTGGTGGAAAAGCACACCACGGGCTGGGCGCACCGCGGCACGCAGGGCGGGTGAGCCGCGCCGCTCGCCTCAACGGCGCAACAGCTGGGTCAGGGCCGCTTCCAGTTCGGGCCGCTGAAAACGGTAACCCGCCTGCAGGGTGCGCACGGGTTGCACCCGCTGGCTGCCCAGCAGCAAAACGGCCATCTCCCCGAGCGCCAGGCGCAGCGCCCAGGCGGGCACGGCCAGCCGCGCAGGGCGACGCACGGCGCGCGCCAGCGCCTGCGTGAATTCGGCGTTGCGCACGGGATGCGGTGCGCACGCCGCAAACACGCCCGCGCAATCGGCCTGCTGCAGCAAAAAATCGACGCAAGCCACCACGTCGTCGATGTGGATCCACGGCATCCACTGCTGCCCGCTGCCCAGGCGCGCACCCAGCCCCAGGCGAAACGGTGGCAGCAGGCGCTGCAGCATGCCCCCTTCGGCCGCCAGCACAGCCGCTATGCGTAGCAGCAGCACGCGCACCCCGGCCTCGCGCGCCCGCAGGGCCTCGGCTTCCCAAGCAGCGCACAAGGTGCTGCCGAAGTCGGGCACGCCCGCGGGGCTGGACTCGTCGAGCACGCGCTCGCCCGCGTCGCCCCACCAACCCACTGCCGAAGCCGATAGCAGCGCCGCCGGCGGGCGCTGCAGCTGCAGCATCCAGTCCACCAGGCGCCGCGTGAGCAGCACCCGGCTGTTCCACAAGGTTTCGCGCCGCGCCGCCGTCCAACGGGCGTCGGCAATGGGTGCGCCGGCCAGGTTCACCACGGCGTCGAAATGTTCCGCCTTGCCAAGCGCTGCCAGGTCGGCAATGCCTTGCGCGCCGCTGCACAGCGCCGCTACCCGCGCGCTTTGACGGCTCCACACGAGCACCTCGTCGCCGCGTGCGCGCCAAAAGCGGCACAGCGCACGGCCGATCAGTCCTGTGCCACCGGTAAGCAGGATGCGCATGGTTCACTCCTTTGCCATGACAGGCGGGGTGGGGGGCCGGGTCGGCGACGCGGCAGCCTGGGATGCGCTGGCACGCCAGCTTTGCACGAGTGCGGGCAGGCTTGCGAGGTCGCGCGCGGCGTGCACACCGGTTTGCACGAGCGCGTACAGCGCATCGCAATTGCCCCCGACCCACAAGGCCACCGTGGCGGGCAGTTGCGCGCGCAGTGCTTGCACGCTGGCGCGCACCAAGGCGACGGGTTGGACGTCGGCAAAGCTCAAGGCGACGACGTCGGCGCGGTGCGCGTGTGCGGCCTGCACCAGATCGGTCAGCGGGGTTTGGGTGCCCAAAGAAATGCAGCTACAGCCTTCGAGAGCAAGCAAGGCTTCGACCATCAGCAGCCCCAGGCCATGCAGCTGCCCCGGCAAGGTCGTCAAAAGCACCCTGGGCCTGCCGGGCTCGGGCGGTGGCGGCAGCGCTGCCAGAGCTTGCCGCAGCACCGTGGTGACGACCTCGGTGTAGAGGTGTTCTTCGAAAATTTCAAAACGCCCCTGCGCCCAGGCGTCGCCCACGGCGGCGTTCAAGGGCGCCACGACCGCACGCACGAACACGGCAAGGCCCCAGCGTGAGAGCGCGTGGCCGAGCAGGCCGCGCAAGGCCTGCGGGTCGTGCGCGGCCACGGCGTTCATGAACGGCTCCAGTGCCACGCCTTGGCTCTGGGGCTCGGGCGCGGCGGGTTGTGCGGCGGCCTTGCTGGCTTGGCCCTGCGCGCCGTCGAGGCGCCCGAGCAAAGCGTGCAGAGCCGCCGCGTCCAGCCCGACGACTTTGCCCGGCCGCTGCCCCGCATCGAGCAAGCGCGCGATGAGCTTGAGGCGCTGCACCTGCTCGGGCGGGTAGCGCCGGTCGCCGGCGGCATCGCGCAGGGGCTGCGGAAAGCCGTAGCGTCGCTCCCAGACACGCAAGGTGTCTTTCGCCAGCCCCGTCTCGCGCTCCACGGCGGCTATCGGCAACGCGGCCGCAGTGGCGGCAGTCAGGAGATCACGCACGAAAAATTCCTCGATTCGGTGAAAGGGTCGCGGACGGTGGCTGCGGGCTTGGTACAAGCAAGCCCAAAAATAACATAGACAAAAAATACATTTGCCTATATTGTCCATGACAAATAGATTTTTGTCTAATACAATGCGCGCCAGACGTCGACGATCGACTTCTTGGACGTTCGGTTTTTGCCCCAAGGACACAACATGCGCATCGCCATCATCGGTTCCGGGATTTCTGGCTTGGCCGCGGCCCACGTGCTGCGCCAGCACGCCCGCGTGACGCTGTTCGAGGCGGCGGATTACTTTGGCGGCCACACGCACACCGTGGACGTGTGCCTGCCCAATGCCCGCGGCGAGCCGGTGGAGCACGGGGTGGACACGGGATTTTTGGTGTTCAACGAACGCACCTACCCGGGGCTGATCGCCTTGCTGCGCGCCCTGGACGTGCCCGTTGCGCGCACGGACATGTCGTTTTCGGTGCAGGTTCCGGGCGCCGGCCCCGGCGGGCGCAGCCCACTCGAATGGAGCGGCTCCAACCTGCAGACTATTTTTGCGCAGCGCGCCAACCTGCTGCGCCCGCGTTTTTGGGCCATGCTGCGCGAAGTGCTGCGCTTCAACCGCTTGTGTACCGAGGTGGCCACGGCACAGCACGAGGCCACGCTGCGCCAGCCGCTCGCGGACTTTTTGCGCGCGCATGGCTTCGGCGCTGCATTCCAGCAGTGGTATCTGCTGCCCATGCTGGGCTGCATCTGGAGCTGCCCGACCGAGCAGATGCTGCGCTTTCCCGTGGCAACGATGATCCGCTTTTGCCACAACCACGGTCTGATCCAGGTCCAGGGGCGTCCTGCGTGGTGGACGGTCGCGGGCGGCGCACGGCAGTACGTGCAAAAAATGGTGGCGGGCCTGGACGCGCGCCTGTCCAGCCCCGTGCGCCGCATCGTGCGCGACGCTGCGGGCGTGCAGCTGCAATGCGATGGCGGCAGCGCGCGCTTTGACGCCGTGGTGCTGGCCGTGCACAGCGACCAGGCACTGCGCCTGTTGGCCCAGCCCACGGCGCAGGAGCAGGCCGTGCTCGGCGCCATCCGCTACCAGAGCAACCGCGCCATCCTGCACACCGACGCGCGTTTGCTGCCCCGGCGGCGCGCTGCCTGGGCCGCGTGGAATTACGAGCGCGCTGCCGACGCCGCAAAAGAGTCGGCCCGGGTCTGCCTGCACTACTGGATCAACCGCTTGCAGCCGCTGCCTTTCGCGCAACCGGTGCTGGTCTCGCTGAATCCCGTGCGTACGCCCGATCCACGCACAGTGCTTGGCGCGTACGACTACGAACACCCGGTGTTCGACCTCGCCGCGATCGAGGCGCAGGCCCGCGTGCCGCAGTTGCAGGGCGTGCAACACACCTGGTACTGCGGTGCCTGGGCGGGCTACGGTTTTCACGAGGATGGCCTGCAGTCGGGCTACCGCGCGGCGCACGCTTTGCTGGCCCGTTGGCAGCGCAAGGAGGCCGCATGAGCACCCCGGCCCGGCCCACCATGGCCCTACCCACCACACCCGTGCCGCACATCGGCTTCGGGCAGGTGTGGCACACGCGGCTGCGTCCGCGGCGCCACCGCTTTGCGTATCGGGTGTTCTTTCTGCTGCTGCCCATGCGCACCTTGCAGGCCCAGCCGCAGGCGGCGGGCGTGCTCGCGTACAACCGGCGCGGGGCGCTGTCTTTTCATGACGCCGACCATGGCGACGGGCGTAGCCCCGCCGCGGGCGGGGCGCTCGCCTGGCTTGATACGCTGCTGGCTGCTGCGGGCATCCACGACGCTGGCGGCGAGGTCTGGCTGCAGTGCTTTCCGCGCGTCTTGGGCTACGCCTTCAAGCCCGTGAGTTTTTGGTACTGCCACGGTGCGGACGGCAGCCTGCGCGCCATCGTCGCCGAGGTCAACAACACCTTTGGCGAACGCCACGCCTATTTGCTCGACGCGCCCCGGCCCGGTCAGCCCCTGGTGGCGAGCAAGGTGTTCCACGTCTCGCCGTTTTGCCCCGTGGACGGGAAATACCACTTCGACTTCGCTTGCCAAGGCGATGCGCTGCAGGTGCGCATCGACTACCACGACGCCCAGGGTGCGCTGCTGCGCACGGGGCTCGTGGGCCGGCTCGCACCGCTGAATGCTGCGCTGCGCCGCCGCGCGCTGTGGCGCCATCCGCTCATGACGCTGGCCGTGATCGCGCGTATCCACTGGCATGCGCTGCGGCTGCTCGCCAAGCGCGTGCCTTTCTTTCGCAAACCGCCGCCGCCCGTGCAAACGGTGTCCCGCTCCACCCCAGTTTGAGGTCGCTTGCCATGCCCAGCACCATCGCCAGCCCAGCAAAAAGCAGAGAAATCGCTACCCAAGTCCCATTCTTTGCGCGCAAAGCGCTCCGTTTTTTGGAGCGTATGCAGCACGGTTCCCTACACCTGGAGCTGCCCAACGGCCGCACGCTGTCCTTCGGTCCGGGCGGCAGCACGGTGGCGCGCATGCAGCTCGCGAATTGGCGCGTGTTCCCCGCCGTGCTGCGCGCAGGCGACATCGGCCTGGCCGAAAGCTACATCGCCGGGGACTGGAGCACCCCGCACCTGGCCGAGCTGCTCAAGCTGCTGCTGGCCAACCGCGCCGCGCTCGAAGCGCTGGTGTATGGCTCTTGGTGGGGACAGCTCGCGTACCGGCTGCGCCACGCGCTGCACCGCAACAGCAAGGCAGGCAGCCGTCGCAACATCCATGCGCACTACGACCTGGGCAACGCCTTTTACGCGCTGTGGCTCGACCCGAGCATGAACTATTCCGCCGCCTGGTTCGAGGGCGACTCGCAAGGCGACCTGACCCTCGCGCAGCGCGCCAAAATGCGCCGCGCCCTGCAAAGCGCGGGCGTGCGGCCGGGCGGCACCTTGCTCGAAATCGGCTGCGGCTGGGGCGCGCTGGCCGAGCTTGCGGCGCAGGAGTTCCAGGCCCAGGTCACCGGCGTGACCTTGTCGCAAGAGCAACTGCACTTTGCGCAAGCACGTATGCAGGCGGCCGATCTGGCGCAGCGCGTGCAGTTGCGCCTGCAGGACTACCGCGACGTTGCCGACGGGCCTTATGACGCGATCTGCTCGATCGAAATGGTCGAAGCCGTAGGCCGTGCCTACTGGCCCGAGTATTTCGCCGCGCTGCGGCGCCTGCTGCGCCCGGGGGGCGGGCCTGCATCCAGAGCATCGTGATCGACGAGGCGCTGTTCGAGCGCTACATCCGCGGCACGGACTTCATCCAGCAATACATCTTCCCCGGCGGCTGCCTGCCCAGCAAGGAGCGCCTCGTGGCCTGCGCAGCGCAGGCCGGGCTGCGCGTGCAAGAAGCATTTTCCTTCGGGCCCGACTATGCCGAGACCTTGCGCCGCTGGCACCAGCGCTTCACGCAGGCGCGCGCCCAGGTGCTCGCACAGGGGTTCGACACACGCTTCGTGCGCACCTGGGAGTTTTACCTCGCGTATTGCGAAGCCGGTTTCGACCTGCACACCATTGACGTGGTGCAGTTCACTTTGGTGCGTGACGATTCGTGCTCGAGATGCTAACTATTCGATAGCTGCTAGTGCTTGTCTGGTATGCACAAAAGCCACTTTTTATCCAAATTCCTGGTGGTCTGTGTCATGGGATGCGCCCCGCTGGCGAGCCAGGCGAGCGCCGATGCGGCGCCGCCGCCAGCTTTGCAGGCGCTGCCAATACAGGAGCGCCTCACGCTTGCTGGAGAAGGGCAAATGCGCTTTTTGGGTATGGCCATTTACGATGCGCGCTTGTGGGTCGATGCGCGCTTCGCCCCCGAGCGTTTCGACGCCCACCCTCTCGCGCTCGAACTGCGCTATCACCGGGCTTTCAGTGCAGCCGCCATTGCGCGGCGCTCGCTCACGGAAATGCAGCGCCAGCGCAAGCTGGCCCCTGAGCTTGCGCAGCGCTGGGAGCGCATGCTCGCGCAGTTGCTGCCCGACGTGCAGCCCGGCGACCGGCTCCTGGGCGTCTATCTGCCCGGCGAGGGCATGCAACTGTGGCGCGGCCCGCAGCTGCTCGGTACCTTGCGCGAGCCTGAACTCGCGCATTTGTTCTTCGGCATTCTGGCTTTCGCCCCAGACGTCCGAGCCATCCTTGCGCGCGGCCTTGCTCGCGCGCGTGGCGCCATGAACGCAGCGCCGCCCGTCCACCCTTTTTCAGCCGGCGCCGCGGCGCATTGGCGCGCCGGGCTGCGCTACGGGCTGCTGGGCCTGCCGCTCGCGTTTGCTGCATTGCCCATGTACGTGGTGCTGCCGCACCACTACGCGCAGCACCACGGCCTGGCGCTGGCGAGCATCGGCATGTTGCTCATGCTGGTGCGCCTGTGCGATGCGTTCCTGGAGCCGCTCCTGGGTCGCTGGTGTGACGCGCTCTACGCGCGCAGCCTGCGCACGGTGCTGTGGGTCGCGGGCGCCGCCGCAGCGTTGCTGGCGCTGGGTTTGACGGGCCTGTACTTTCCGCCGCCGACCGACCGCACGGGGCTGTGGGTCTGGATGCTCGCGGGTTTGGTGCTCACCAGCGTGGCGCACAGCCAGCTCATGCTCGCGCACCAGGCCTGGGGCGTGCGGCTCGGGGGCGATGCTGTGCAGCGCAGCCGCATCGTCGCCTGGCGCGAAGGCCACGCTCTGGTGGGCGTGGTGGCGGCTTCGGCGCTGGCCCTGACCTGGGGGGCCGAGGGAATGCTCGCAGTGTTCGGCGTGGCACTGGCCTGCGGCTACCTGCTGTGGTGGCAGGCGCCGCGCCCCGCGCCGCTAGGAGCCTGTCGAACTTTGGGCGTCGAAAGCGAGAATGCGCCCCAGCGAGGCCAGTTTTTGCCGGATTCGCAGCCCCATAGCGGGACTATGGGGCAAGAAGACGGTAAAAAATGGGCCGCTGCGGCGCATTCGCAGCCGACGATTCCAAAGTCCGACAGGCTCCTAGGCGTGGCGCCGACGCCCGAGACAGCGCGCGGCGCCCGTCTGTGGCAGCCGCTGCACGATGCGCGCATGCGGCGTTTGCTGCTGGTTTTCTTGTGCAACGGCACGGCCAGCGCCATTCCCGCGACGCTGATGCTGTTTTTTGCCCAGGACGTGCTACGTGCGCGGGAGGGCGAGGTAGCGCTGTTCCTGGCGCTGTATTTCGTGAGCGCTGCGCTGGGCTTGCCGCTGTGGTTGCGTCTGGTCGGTCGCGCAGGGCTGGCGCGCAGCTGGCTCGCGGCCATGCTGCTGGCCGTGGCCTGCTTTGCCTGGACGGCCGCCTTGGGCGCGGGGCAAACGCATGCTTTCGCCGTCATTTGTGCCCTCACGGGCGTGGCTTTTGGCGCCGATCTGGCGCTGCCCGGTGCGATGCTGGCCGGGTTGGTTGCGCGCGCGGGCGCCGTGGGCCGCACCGAGGGCGCTTACCTGGGCTGGTGGAATCTCACCACCAAGTTCAACCTCGCCCTCGCCGCAGGCGGCGCGCTGCCGCTGCT
Organism: uncultured beta proteobacterium; assembly: GCA_963708545.1. Taxonomy (GTDB): domain Bacteria; phylum Pseudomonadota; class Gammaproteobacteria; order Burkholderiales; family Burkholderiaceae_C; genus Extensimonas. The sequence goes on from CAVPUD010000105.1 coordinate 38,874, forward strand.
GCAATGGTGGGGCTACACACCGGGCAGCACCGAGGCGCTGGCGCTGCAGCCGCTGCGCTGGACGTACGCACTGCTGCCTTGCGGGCTCAAGCTGCTGGCTGCTGCGCTGCTGTACCTGTTGTGCATACGCCCTGCACCCGACCCCCTCCACCACGCCACGAAAGGAGCTCTGCCATGAACCTACGCCGCACCGTGCTGCTCGCCGGCCTGGGCGCCGCGCTGCTGCTGCAGGGCTGCGCCAGCCCGCAGCCCAAGGACTACGCCCAGGAGCGCCCTGTGCTCGCACTCGAGGACTACTTCAACGGCCGCGTCGTCGCGCACGGCATCTTCCAAAAGCGCAGCGGCGAAGTGGCGCGGCGCTTTACCGTCCTGATGGACTGCCGCTGGGAAGGCGACGAAGGCGTGCTCGACGAGGCCTTCACGTATTCCGACGGCAGCACCCAGCGGCGCGTGTGGCACATCACCAAACTCGGCCCGGGGCGTTACAGCGGCCGCGCCGACGACGTTGTGGGCGAAGCGCAGGGCGAAGCCGCAGGCAACGCCTTGCGCTGGAATTACACCCTGCGCCTGCCCGTGGACGGCAAGGAATACGAAGTGCAGTTCGACGACTGGATGTTTCTGGTGGACGACAAGGTGCTGCTCAACCGCGCCACCATGCGCAAGTTCGGCATTCGGCTGGGCGAGGTGCTGCTGTCTTTTCGCAAGGAGTGAACATGGCACTCAACCCGCCCATCACCGACTGGCACGGCAAACGCGTGTGGCTGGTCGGCGCCTCGAGCGGCATCGGCCGGGCCACCGCCGAGCTGTTGCACGGGCGCGGTGCCCAGGTCATCGTCTCGGCGCGGCAGCAAGCCGCCCTCGACGACTTCGTGCGCGCCCACCCCGGCAGCCTTGCGTTCGCGCTCGACGCGACCGACGCCGATGCCGTGAGCGCCGCCGCGCAAGCGCTGCTCGCCGCGGGCCCGCTCGACCTGGTCTGCTACTGCGCGGGCTACTACCGCGCCCAGCGCACGAGCCGCCTCGACCTGGCCGAGCTGCAGCGCCACCTGCAGGTCAACTACCTCGGCGCGCTGCACGTGCTGCACGCCGTGACGCCGGCTCTGTTGCAGGCCGCGCGCACCGGGCGCGCGCCGCACCTGAGCTTCGTGGCCAGCGTGGCCGGCTGGCGCGGCCTGCCCCGCGCCCTGGGCTACGGCCCGAGCAAAGCCGCGCTGATCCACCTCGCCGAAGCGCTGTTTCTGGACCTGCGACCGCAAGGCGTGGGGGTGAGCATCATCAATCCCGGCTTCGTCGCCACGCCCATGACCCAGGGCAACGACTTCCCCATGCCCGCGCTGCGCACCCCGGAGCAAGCGGCCGCGGCCATCGTGCGCGGTTGGCAGCGCGGCGCTTTTGAAATCCACTTTCCACGGCGCTTTACCTGCGTGCTCAAGCTTCTGCGCGTGTTGCCCTACCGCTGGTACTTTCCCTTGGTGCACCGATTCACCGGGCTTTGATCTCGCACACGCATCTCGCACACGCATCTCGCACACGCATCTCGCACACGCATCTCGCACACGCATCTCGCACACGCTATTTATGACCTCTACCGCGCCGCCCACAAACGCCAGCGAATCCGCCGTCAACACCCGCGAAGCCACGGCGCGGGTGATGGCTTTGTTTGCAAATTTTGCCCCGGCGTACCTGCCCAGGCTGGGTCAGTACTACGCCGCAGACGCGCGCTTCAAAGACCCATTCCACGACGTACAGGGCGTGCCCGCCATCACTGCTATCTTTACGCACATGTTCGAGGCGCTGCACGAGCCGCGCTTCGTCTTTATCGACCACATCGTTGGCGCGCAGCAAGCCTTCTTGACCTGGGACTTGCACTTTCGCTTCCGGCGCTGGCGCGCGCACCAACCAGAGCACATCTATGGCGCTACCCATTTGCGCTTCGATGCGCAAGGCCACATCACCTTGCACCGCGACTACTGGGACAGCGCCGAGGAGCTTTTTGAAAAATTCCCGCTCATCGGCCCCGGCGTGCGCTGGCTGCGCAAGCGCGCGGGCGCCTGAACTGCCTGCCTACGCCGCACCCCGCTGCTGCGCCGCTCCCTGCAGCCTCAGCCCCAAAATACCGCCCGCGCCCCGATATCATGCGCTCATAGCTTCCATAGTAAACCGCGCATGACCTGGCACGCCCAGCTACACCTGGACTACACCCTACAAGAGCAGCGCACCGTGGCGCGCTACATCCACCAGGGCCCGCTGCGCATCCTGCAAAGCCTGTACCCCGAAGGCACGGACATTTGCCACAACGTGCTCGTGCACCCGCCGGGCGGGCTCGTGGGCGGCGACACGCTGCAGGTCGCTGTCGATGCGGGCAGCGGCACCCACGCCCTGCTCACCACGCCCGGCGCCACGCGCTTTTACCGCAGCGCGGGTGCGCCGGCCCGTCAAATCACGCAACTGCAGCTGCAAGCCGGCGCGCGCCTCGAATGGCTGCCGCTCGAGACCTTGTGCTACCACGACTGCATGGCGGAAAACCACCTCAGCCTCACCCTAGCACCCGGCGCCCAATGCCTGGGCTGGGACGTGACGGCGCTGGGCTGGATGCCCGAGCCCACCCACGCCACCCACGCCACCCACGCCACCCACGCCACCCACGCCACCCACGCCGCACCGTCCGCGAATGTCGCCCGCGCAGCCGACCCCACCGACGCCACGCCGCCTGCTGCATCGGGGCGCCTGCTGCAGCACCTCGAAATACCCGGCGTCTGGCTGGAGCGCGGCACCATCGCCGCGGCCGACCAGCGCCTACTGCACAGCCCGCTGGGCTTGGCTGGGTACGGCTGCCTGGCAAGCGTGTTTTTTGCCAGCGGCACGCCCCTGACCCACGCGCAGCGCGAAGCCGCGCTCGACGCCGCGCGCGCCGTGATCGCGCCGCACCCGCTCGCCCCCACTGCCGGCACCACCAGCCCGCACCCGCAACTGCTGCTCGCGCGCATGCTCGCACCGCAAGTCGAGCCCGCCATGGCGCTCGCCCGCGCGCTGCGCGCCGCCTGGCGGGCGCATTTCTGGCAACTGCCGGCGACCGCGCCGCGGGTGTGGGCCCTGTAGGGAGAAATTGGGGTCTGGTGGAATTGGGGTTAGGCCAGCCGGCACGTCGGCAAGCCACGCCAGGGGGCCTCTGCAAGACGCCACGCCTGCCTGTTTGCGCAAGTCCTGCAAAAGCCACTGGCAGCTACCGCCTCACCTCGACAGGTCTATAGCGTACTTGGACGTGCCCTTGCCCGAACCATCGTCGGCCGCGAGCAGGGACACGTTGGCAAGCCCCGCCGCCTGCGCCACCGACAGGGCGCTCGGGCCCGAGCTGAACACCACCGGCCCCGCCGTCGTGACCTTGGTGAAGCGCCAGCTCCTGGCCGAGCCGTTCGCCGCGCGCGTGATGTTCACGTTCTTGCGGATGTAGTTGACCACCACATCGCGGTTCGCGTCGGGCGAGGCCCAGATCGTGGCCGAGCCGTCGAGCTTGGGGATGAAGCTCTTGCCGCTGGTCGCGCGGTAGTTGTTGGTGGCGATCACGAACTCCTTGGCCGGGTCGATCGGCTGGCCGAGGTAGCGCAGGTTCTTGATGCGGCTGCCCACGGGCTGGGTGACGTCGATCTCGTACTGCACATCGACGCTCGTGAACATGTCGAAGTTGTAGCCGGGGAAACTGCTGATGAGCTGCTGCTCCGTGGTCTTGGCCGGGTCGATCTGGTTGAAGCGCTTGGCCGCGGCCTCGAGCCAGTCCTTGATGTCGGCGCCATTGACCTTCACGGCATAGACCGTGTTCGGGTACAGGTACAGGTCGGCGGCGTTGAAGATGCCCAGCGGCCCAGCGGCGACGTCGGTGTAGTCGGTGGAGCCCTGAAAGCCCGACTTGAATGGCGCGCTTACCGAGAGCACGGGCAGGCTGGCGTACTGCGGCAGGTTGGCCTGGATGTAGCTGGCCACGTAGTCCTGCTGCGCCTGGTTCACGATCTGGATCGCGCCCGGATCGCCCACGTCGGCAAACAAGGTGCTCATGCGGAAGTCGGTGTTTCCTATGGGCGTCTTCACGTAGGTGATGGTTGCCTGGTGCTGCGCCTCGATCAGGGGCGCCACGCTGGGGTCCGGGTCCACATACAGGTTTTTGCCCGCGGCGTCCTTGCCCGTCAGGATGTTGCGCAACTGCGCCTTGCTGGCCGACTTGTTCACGCTCCACTTGCTGCCGTCCCACTGCAGCGCGAGCTCGATCACGCCCAGCGCCTTGCCCCAGGAGCTGGCCATGACTGCGGGCACGCCGTTGACGGTGCCGGCCTTGTTGTCCACGCCCGGCAGGGCGTACATGGGCGTGGCCGCCGTGTCAGGGAACACGCCGTGCTGGTGCCCCATCACCATCGCGTCTATGCCCGCCACCTTGGACACGTACAGGCCCGGGTTTTCCATGGTGGGCGAATAGGCTGCGCCGTCGAGACCGCCGTGCAGCAGCGCCAGCACCACGTCAGCCCCCTTGGCGCGCATCTCGGGTACGTACTGCGTGGCCGCCTCGACTGCGCCGATGGTGGACAGCTTGCCCTCGAGGTAGCGCTTGTCCCAATTCATGATGCCGGGCGTGGTGAAGCCGATCACGCCGATCTTGATGGGCAGCTTCTGCTCCTTGCCGTCGGGGCCGGTGGCCACCAGCGTGCGCTCGATGATGGTGTAGGGCTGCAGCAAGGGCTTTTGCGTCTTGCTGCTGAGCACGTTGGCCAGCACCACCGGATAGCCCGGCCCGGCGCACTTCAGACTGGCATCGACGCCCGCGACGTCGAGCCCGCCGCCCAGCACCTGGTTCAGGTAGGGCAGGCCGTAATTGAACTCGTGGTTGCCCACCGTGCCCGCGTCGTAGCCCAAGGCGCCCATGGCCTTGAACATGGACGACTGCTGGTTGCAGGCAAGGGGCTTGACCAGCGCCTCGTAGTCGGCGAGTGCCGTGCCCTGCAGCGTGTCGCCGTTGTCCACCAAGAAGGTGTTGGCAAATTCCTTGCGCGCCTGGCGCACCAGCGCCGCCGTGCGCTCGAAGCCGAAGGACTTGTCCTCGGCGAGCTTGAAGTAGTCGTAACTGCGCACGTTGAAGTGCAAGTCCGTCGTTTCGAGCACCGCGAGCGTGGCACTCGCGGGGGTGGAAAGCGGCGTCGCAGGCGTGGGCGCGACGACATCCGAACCGCCACCGCCGCAGGCGGCCAGCACCCCCAGCAAGGCCAGCAGCCCGGCGCGGGCCGGTCGCAGCGCGAAAGACACTGAAAAGGAAGAACGTTCCAGCATGGCAAATATCCAGAAAGTGGAAGAAGTGCCCGAGTGTCTGGAGCCGGTTTGACAGGGCAATGAAACGTGCACTGGTGTGCACTCAGCCCATTTGGGCAGGCAGGAGGAACGTGCAGACTTGTCCCCGCACCGGCTGCACAACGCTGTGGAAAAGCCCGAAAAAGCCTTGTACGGCGTTTGCAAGCCATTGATTTTTGGGCACAAATGACGGATTGCCAAAATTCTCAGCAGGAGGGTGCCCGCTTATCCCGCGCGCCGCTGGACAAGCATGTGGATAAGTTTGGGCTTGCGCTGTATGGCCGCGGCAAGCCCTTGATTTGCCGGGCGGCGCCGCAGATTGCCTCTTTTTCGTGCACGAGGCGGGGCCGAAAAAAGGCATGATTCGGGGCTTTGGATTTTCGGGAAGCTCCATGTCCAACCCTTTTTCCCCTGCGCAGCTCAGGGCGCTGGCCGCGCGCTTTGGCACGCCTTTGTGGGTCTATGACGCCGCCACGATACGCGCGCGCATCGCGGCGCTGGCCGCGTTCGAGACCGTGCGCTACGCACAAAAGGCCTGCTCCAACCTGCATATCCTGCAACTGATGCGTGCGCAGGGCGTGCGCGTGGACGCAGTCTCGCGCGGCGAGGTGCTGCGCGCGCTCGCAGCCGGCTATACCGCTGGCCATACGGCCGCGCGGGTACGCGGCGACGCGGCGCGCGCGGCTGCGGCCGAAGTCGTCTTCACCGCCGACGTGCTCGACCGCGCCACGCTCGAGTGCGTGGTGGCGCAGGGTGTGCCGGTGAACGCGGGCTCGATCGACATGCTGCAGCAGCTCGGCAGCGCCGCGCCCGGTCATCCGGTGTGGCTGCGCATCAACCCCGGCTTCGGCCACGGACACAGCAACAAGACCAACACCGGCGGCGAGCACAGCAAGCACGGCATCTGGCACGCCGACCTGGACGCGGCGCTCGCGGCGGTGCGCGCGCACGGCCTCGCGCTCGTCGGCCTGCACATGCACATAGGCTCGGGCGTGGACTACGAGCATCTCGCACAGGTGTGCGGCGCCATGGTCGAACTCGTGCGCGCCACGCACGCCGCGGGGCACGAGGTGCACGCGATTTCGGCTGGCGGTGGCCTCTCGACGCCCTACCGCGAGGGCGATGCCGTGGTGGATACGCAGCACTACCACAGCCTGTGGGACGCCGCGCGCCGCGAGGCCGAGGCCATCGTGGGCCACGCGCTCGGGCTCGAGGTCGAACCCGGCCGCTATCTGGTGGCCGAATCGGGTGTGCTGCTGTGCGAAGTGCGCGCCGCCAAGCACGCGGGCGGCACGCATTTCACGCTCGTCGATGCGGGCTTCACCGAACTGCTGCGCCCCGCGATGTACGGCAGCTACCACGCGATGAGCGTGCTGCGCCCAGACGGCAGCACACCAGCGGGAAGCCGCGCCACCGTGGTCGCGGGGCCGCTGTGCGAGTCGGGCGACGTGTTCACGCAGGGCGAAGGCGGCGTGTTGCTGCCGCGCCTGCTGCCGCCCGCGCAGGTGGGCGACCTGCTCGTGATCCACGACACCGGCGCCTATGGTGCGAGCATGTCCTCGAACTACAACACGCGCCCACTCGCAGCCGAGGTGCTGGTCGATGGCGACCAGGCACGCCTGATCCGCCGCCGCCAGACCGTGGAAGAGTTACTCGCGCTCGAGCAGAACCTGCACGAAAGCACGGCGCTGCCGCGGCTTTCGGCAGCATAAACCGCACGCGGGGGCCGACGGTGGTCGGCACTAGGAGCCTGTCGGACTTTGGGTGTCGATAAAAAAGTGGACCAGATGTTTGTGCTGACGATGGCGGGCTACAACCTCACGCGGTTGCGCAGCTGACAAGGGTGTGGCACATTATGTACAGTAACGCGTACACATAAGGGGCCGCAGAATGGATACGATTACCTACACGACGATCCGAGCGAACTTGGCGAGCGCAATGGACCGCGTTTGCAACGACCACGAAGCGTTGATTATCACGCGCAACGGAGAGCAGTCGGTGGTGATGCTCTCGCTGGAAGATTACAAGGCGTTGGAAGAAACCGCTTATCTTCTGCGCACTCCGGCCAACGCAAAGCGTCTTCTTGCGGCGGCAGCGCAACTGAACGCTGGCGAGGGTGTTGAGCGGGAGCTGGCCAAGTGAAATTGGTCTTCGCAGACGAGGCATGGGAAGACTATTTGTATTGGCAGAAGCAGGATCGAAAGATGGTGGAGCGGATCAACAAACTGATTCGCGAGACGCAGCGTGAACCTTTCAGCGGTGTCGGAAAGCCAGAGCCACTGAAACATGCCCTCTCAGGATTTTGGTCACGCCGCATCACGAACGAACACCGCATGGTGTATCGGGTTGAGGGCGACCAGCTCCAAATAGCTCAGTTGCGTTTTCATTACTGAGACGCTCAACGTAAAAGACGAGCTCATTTTCCAATTTTTTGGCCAGTGATGAAGCAAAGGACGGATGCAGGGATATGCGCCCGGCGTCAGTCAGGGCAGGCAGCGGCGCGCGCGCAGCCAGGGCTTGGGGTGGCGCCCGGTACCGCGCGACTCACCCACGCTCGGGCTCGGCGCGCGGCTCACGCTCCATGAGCAGGGCCACGGCGTCGGCGGCTTGCAGATGGCCGTCGAGCAGGGCCACCACGGTTTCGGCAATGGGCATTTCCACGCCCAGGCTGCGCGCACGCTGCACGGCGGTGTGTGCGGAATAGACGCCCTCGGCCACGTGGCCCAGAGAGGCCACGGCCTGCTGCAGGCTCTGCCCCTGCGCAAGCAACAGGCCCACGCGGCGGTTGCGCGAGAGGTCGCCCGTGGCCGTGAGCACCAGATCGCCCACGCCCGCCAGGCCCAGAAAGGTTTCGCTGCGCGCGCCCAGCGCCAGGCCAAGGCGCGTCATCTCGGCCAGACCGCGCGTGATCAGCGCGGCGCGCGCGTTCAGGCCCAGTTGCAGGCCGTCGCACAGACCGACCGCGATCGCGAGCACGTTTTTCACGGCACCGCCGATTTCAACGCCGATGAGGTCGTCGTTCGCATACACGCGCAGGCTCGGGCCGTGGAAGGCCTGCACCAGCGCGTGGCGCACCGATGCGTGCGCACTCGCCGCCACCAGCGCCGTCGGCTGGCCGTGCGCAACCTCCTGCGCAAAGCTCGGGCCGCTGAGCGCGCCAGCTTTCAAATCAGGAGCTACCTGGGCACATATTTCATGGGCTAGAAGCCCAAAAGCATTGGAATCGGCGGGCGCCGCCTCGAAGCCCTTGCAGAGCCAGGCGAGCGGCACGCGGCTGTCGCGCAGCAGCGCCAGAAACGAACGTAGCGCCGCCATGGGCGTGGCGACGATGAGCAGATCGGCACCGCGCACACACTGCAGCGCATCGCCCTGCGCCAGTGTCAGGTTCTCGGGCAGCGAAACGCCCGGCAGATAGCGCAAGTTCTCGCGCCGCGCCTGCATATCGGCCACCTGCTGCGCGTTGCGCGCCCACAGCGTGACCGCATGGCCCGCAGGATGGCGCGCTGCATTCATGGCCAGCGCCGTACCCCAGGCACCGGCGCCGAATACTACTATTTTCATAGCTACTTACGCTTGCTGGATGGCCGCCAATGGCCGAAATGACCAGAAATTCTTACTGCGCCATGCCCGCGGCCGCCTGCGCCTGCTGCTGCTCGTACATCGCCTGGAAGTTGATCTCGGCAAGGTGCACGGGCGGAAAGCCGGCACGCGTGATGATGTCGGCGACGTTGCCGCGCAGGTACGGATAGACGATCTGCGGGCAGGCGATGCCCAGCACCGGGCCCATCTGGTCTTCGGGCAGGTTGCGGATTTCGAAGATGCCGGCCTGCTTGACCTCGACCAGGAATACCGTGCGATCGTCGATGCGCGTGTGCACGTTGGCCGTCACGGCGACTTCGATGATGCCGTCGCTCACGGGCGTGGCTTCGACGCCGAGCTGAATGTCCACCGTGGGCTGGCTCTGGTCGAGCAGGATGCCGGGCGAATTGGGCTGCTCCAGCGACATATCCTTGAGATAGACGCGCTGAATTTGGAAAACGGGGGTGTCTTGGTCGGCCATGGTGGGGTCTTTACGTAAAAGTGGAGCGAAACGATGCCCGCCGGGGAGTGACTCCTACGGCGGGCAGACAGACAGGTGGGCTGGCGCAAGTGCCGGCAGCCGCGCCGGCGGCATTATGCAATCGCGGCGTGTCTTTACCGAGTCATGCCGCAATTCAGGCCGCGGGCTTGCCTTCGAGCAGCGGCACGAGGCCGCCGCGCGCGTCCAGGGCCACGAGGTCGTCGTGGCCGCCCACGTGCGTGTCGCCAATGAAGATTTGCGGCACGGTGCGCCGGCCGGTGATCTCCATCATGTGCTGGCGTGCCGCAGGGTCGGCATCCACACGGATTTCCTCGATGTGCTGCACGCCCTTGGACTGCAATATCTGCTTGGCGCGCACGCAGTAGGGGCAGACGGCGGTGGTATACATCTTCACGGTTTGCATGCTTGTCTTTCGCTCAAAAAGTGGGGGATCAGGCTTTTTCGACCGGTAGCCCGGCCTCGCGCCAGGCCTTGAGGCCGCCGGCGAGCACCTGGGCGTTCTCGTAGCCGAGCTTGCGCGCGATGGCCGCCGCGCCGCGCGCGCGCATGCCGCTCGCACACACCAGCACCACGGGCAGGGACTTGTTCTTCACCACGGCCGGCAGGCGCTCCTGCAGCTGCGCGAGCGGCACGTTTTTCGCGCCGTTCACGTGCCCTGCAGCAAACTCGCCGGGCTCGCACACGTCGATGACCACGGCTTTTTCGCGGTTCATGAGCTGCACCGCCTGCTGCGGCGAGAGGGCGCCGCCGGCATTGCGTAGCATGGGCACGAACAGCATGCCGCCCGAGACCAGGGCGATGAAAATCAGGTACCAGTTGTCGATGATGAATTGCACAAAAGCTTCCTTGGCGGATCAGGATCGGCGAGATTCTAGAATGGCTGGTTTTGATCCGTTCACTGGCCTTGCAAGAAACCATGCACAAACTCGTCCTGATCCGCCACGGCGAATCGCTGTGGAACCTCGAAAACCGCTTCACCGGCTGGACCGACGTGGACCTCACGCCCACGGGCGTAACGCAGGCCATGTCCGCGGGCAAGCTGCTGCGCGCCGAGGGTTACGAATTCGACCTGGCCTACACCAGCGTGCTCAAGCGCGCGATCCACACGCTGTGGTATTGCCTTGACGAGATGGACTGCACCTGGCTGCCCGTGGTCAAGAGCTGGCGCCTCAACGAACGCCATTACGGCGCGCTGCAGGGCCTGAACAAGGCCGAGATGGCCAAGCAGTACGGCGACCAGCAGGTGCTGATCTGGCGCCGCAGCTACGACACGCCGCCGCCCGCGCTCGAGCCCGCCGACCCGCGCTGCGAGCGTAGCGACCGGCGCTATGCGGGCTTGGCGCCAGATGAAGTGCCGCTGACCGAATGCCTCAAGGACACAGTGGCGCGCGTGCTGCCGTTTTGGAACGACACCATGGCCCCGGCGATCCGCGCGGGCCAGCGCGTGGTGGTCGCGGCGCACGGCAACTCGATCCGCGCGCTGGTCAAATACCTCGACGGCATCTCCGACGCCGACATCGTGGGCCTGAACATCCCCAACGGCATCCCGCTGGTCTATGAGCTCGACGCCGAGCTCAAACCCCTGCGCCACTACTACCTCGGTGACGCGCAGGCCGTCGCGCAGGCGGCCGCGGCCGTGGCGGCGCAGGGCAAGGGCTGACGAGGAGCACCAGCGGCAGGTGCGGCAGATGCCGCGCAGCGGTGTAAACCCACAGTAAACCCTGCGCAATTCAGCGCTGCCGCGCGGCAAATGCGGGTGAAAACCCGCACAATGTGGGCCGTCTTGGCAATTCATTTCTTCACTTCTCCTTCTCGGCTTTCACCGCAGCACGCTTCGGATCGGTAAAAGGTTTTTTATGGGCCACAAACTCAAAATCGCAGGATGGATCTCGGTGGGCGCACTCGCCGGGGCGCTCACCACGGTGTCGCTGCAGACCATGGCGCGCAACGCCATGGCGCCGCTGCCGCTCGAGGAAATCCAGCAGCTTTCGGCCGTGTTCGGCCTGATCAAGACCGACTACGTCGAGCCCGTCGATGATAAAAAGCTCATCACCGACGCGATCTCGGGCATGGTCAGTGGGCTCGACCCGCATTCGCAGTATTTCGACAAAAAATCCTTCAAGGAATTCCGCGAGGGCACCTCGGGCCGCTTCGTCGGCGTAGGGATAGAAATCACGCAGGAAGACGGGCTCGTGAAGGTGGTCTCGCCCATCGAAGGCTCGCCCGCGTTCCGCGCCGGACTCAAGACCAACGACCTCATCACCAAGATCGACGACACCGCCGTCAAGGGTCTCTCGCTCAACGAGGCCGTCAAGCGCATGCGCGGCGAGCCCAACACCAAGGTCACGCTCACCATCTTCCGCAAGGACGAGAGCCGCACCTTCACGGTGACCATCACGCGCGAGGAAATCAAGACCCAGTCGGTCAAGAGCAAGGTCGTCGAGCCCGGCTACGCCTGGGTGCGTCTGTCGCAGTTCCAGGAGCGCACGGTGGAAGACTTCGTGCGCAAGGTGCAGGAGGTTTACCAGCAGGAGCCGCGCCTCAAGGGCATGGTGCTCGACCTGCGCAACGACCCCGGTGGGCTGCTGGACGCGGCCGTGGCGATTTCCGCCGCGTTCCTGCCCGCGGACGTGACCGTGGTCAGCACCAATGGCCAGCTGCCCGAGAGCAAAGCCACCTTCAGGGCCTCGCCCGAGTTCTACGCGCGCCGCGGCAGCCCGGACCCGCTCAAACGCCTGCCGGTGGCGCTCAAGACCGTGCCGCTGGTGGTGCTGGTCAACGAGGGCTCGGCCTCGGCAAGTGAGATCGTCGCCGGCGCCTTGCAGGACCACAAGCGCGCCATCGT
>CAVPUD010000106.1:0-55346 GCA_963708545.1 uncultured beta proteobacterium
AATCAGTCCCCATGTAGGGTGCATAGAAAAAGAAGACGCGAGATACCAAACGTTGGAGCAACTGCACGAGCGGCGCAAGCAAGTCGTGAGGTTGCACAAGAAAGGCATCAAGGTGATGCAGATCGTGGCGATGACGGGGCTGAGCTATCCCAAGGTGCGCGGTGTGATAGACCAGCTCGGCTGGGGTGCGACTCGCCCGGCCTTGTGCGGACGCAACCGTGGCGATGGTCGCGTGCTCAGTGCTGCGCAAGAGCAGGCGATTCAGCGCCAGATCATCGACCAGCGCCCCGAGCCGCTCAAAATGGACTTCAGTCTTTGGAGCCGGGCGGTCGTGGGCCAGCTCATTGAGCAGGAGTTTGGCATCCGGCTGCAGGTGCGCATCATTGGCAAGTACCTGGCGCGTTGGGGCTTCACACCGCAAAAGCCGATCAAGAAGGTCTACGAACAACGCCCCGAGGCGGTGCAGCAGTGGCTACAGCAAGAGTACCCCGCCATCGAGCGGCGCGCCCGTGCAGAGGGTGCGCAGATACATTGGGAAGACGAGACCGCGCTGGTCAACACCGACGTGCGCGGCAGAAGCTACGCCCCGGCGGGAAAGACGCCCGTGACCATGGCAGTGGGCGGCACACGCCACAAGTTGTCCATGATTGCCACGGTGACCAATCAGGACAAGGCCCGCTGGATGATCATTGACGAGTCCTTTGATGCGCATAAGCTGATCGAATTCCTGCAAGCCTTGATCAAGGACGCGGGCAAGAAAGTGTTTCTGATTCTGGACAACTTGCGGGTTCATCACAGCAAGCCAGTCAAGGCGTGGGTGGCAGAGCACAAAGAAAAGATCGAGCTGTTCTATCTGCCCAGCTATAGCCCCGAACTCAACCCGGAGGAAAGACTCAATGCCGACCTCAAGCAGGAGATGGGCAAACGTGTGCCCGTCAGGGCCAAGGCCAAGTTACGCGATGCGGCCAATGAGCACATGGCGATGCTGCAGCAAAACCCCGAGCGTGTGATGAGCTACTTCCAGGACCCCCGCGTACGGTATGCCGATTAAAACTTTATGGGGCCGGAGCAATAGTGGCCGCTACAGCCGCAAACGGACGTTCGAGGACAAGCGGCACTTGCCACTGAAATGCCGCCCAGACCAGTCGCTCAATAACCGCTTCAGAAATCGTAGCGCGTGCGACGACAGATAACCTCCCCAATATCGGTGCATGTCAATCGCAGCGCACTGCATCGGTGCGTCAGTGAGTGGCTCTTTGTGCGTTTGACCATAAAAGGCCCACTTTTAATTGGCACGCTTTGTGCTGACGCTTAAGACGTATCCGTGTATCCAATCTGACAAACCTCACCCATGAGCTTCTCCAACGCTTTTGATGCACATCCTTCGCTGATGGCCGCTCATGATGAGGCTTACGCACACATACTGGGTTGCCTTCGTTCCGGCCGTTACCGCGCGGGCCAACGGCTGATTGCCGAAACCATTGCAGCCGAACTCGGATCAAGCCGCATGCCGGTGAGGGAAGCCCTCAACCGCCTGGCGGCAGAGGGTTTGGTGACGCTGCGTGCCAACCGCGGCGTGACCGTGAATGCGCCGAACGTTAAAGAGATGCGCGAGGTGTTCGAGATGCGCGCCGTGCTCGAAGGCTTGGCGGTGCGCCTGGCCTTGCCGCGCCTGGGTACGGCGGACTGGCGCCGGATCGAGGCCCTGCTGGACGAGATGGAGCCCCCCGGCGGGCCGCAGGCCGACTGGACCAGCGCCCACCGCGCCTTTCACGAAGCCCTGTGCGCCAAGAGCGAAGCACCGCGCCTGCTGCGCCAGATCTCGGTCCTGCATACGGTGGTCGAGCCGCACATGCGCCGCTGGGCGGCCATGGACGAGCGCCACGTGAGCACGCGCGAGCACCACGAAACCTTGCTGGCCGCGCTGCGCGGCGGCGACCCCCTGGCGGCCGAACGGGCCATGCGCGAACACGTGATGGCCACCGTGCCCGACCTCATGAAGCACCTGCCCGCGGCTCTCGACTCCTGTTGCACTGACACCTCTCCCGCCTGCCCTGCAGGCCCGCCGCGTGCGGGCCAAGAGAAGGCCTTGCCCGGCGTTTTGCGTTTCACCCCTCCCGTTGTCCATCCCACAAGGAGTTCTGTCATGTCCGTTACGAACCACAAGGCCGCCCTGGCCGAGGTACTGGCCGCCCAGTTCGGCCGCCGCGGTCTACTGAAATCGGCCGCCGCTGGCCTGGGTCTGATGGCGGCGTCTGCCGTCGGCATGCGGCCAGCCCACGCCCAAGCCGCCAAGAAGGGCGGCAGCCTCACCCTGGCCTGGGTGGAGGCGATCGACACGCTTGACCCGCACATGACCTCATCGGCGGGTTCGATCAAGGTAATCAACAACGTCTTCAACGGCCTGCTGAAAGTGGCCTACGACGGCAAGAAGGTGAGCTTCGTGCCCGACCTGGCCGAGAAGTGGGACATGGTCGATGAGAAGACCCACGTCTTCAAGCTGCGCGCCGGCGTGAAGTTCCACAACGACGATCTCTGCGACGCCGAGGCCGTGAAGTGGAGCCTGGAGCGCGTGAAGTCGCCAGCGCTGAAGTCGCCGCACGCCTGGAAGCTGGAGCAGCTCGACGGCATCGACATCATCGACCCGCTCACGTTGCGCCTGCGCTTCAAGAAGCCGTTTGCCTTCCTGCCGGTGGCGCTCACTGGCAGCACCGGCCGCGCCGGCACCATCGTGAGCAAGCGCGCGGTGGAGGCTGCGGGTGCGGGCTTCGGTCGTGCCCCGGTGGGCACCGGTCCGTTCAAGCTGGTGAGCTGGAAAGAAAACGACTCGATCGAACTGGTGCGCAACCCGGCCTACTTCGAGCCCGGCCTGCCTCACCTGGATCGTGTGGTCATTCGCCTGATCCGTGAGCCCAGCGCGGCCGTGGCGGCCATGATGTCGGGTCAGGTGGATGGCCTGTCGGTGTGCCCGTTCCAGTTCATTCCGCAACTGCGCAAGAACCCCAACATCCAGGTGTTCGGCCAGGTGGAGGGCAACTACGCCTTCCTGGGCATGAACAACAAGCACGCACCCTTTGACGACCGGGTGCTGCGCCAGGCGGTGTCGTTTGCCATTGACCGCAAGGTGATCGTGCAGCAGAGCTACTTCGGCGAGGCCATTGCGGCCTACACCTGCATCTCGCCGCCGATGAGCGACTTCTACGACCCCAGCATCGCCAAGAGCGGGCGCGGCCAGTTCTTCGACCTGGCCAAGGCCAAGGCGCTGCGGGCCAAGTCCAAATACCAGGGCGAGGTGAACCCGGTGTACATCGTCACCGAGGGCTTCACCGGCTCGGGCGGGCTGGGCACGCGCAACGCGCAGCTGATCGCGCCCATGCTGGCGCAGATCGGCGTGAAGCCCAAGATCGAGCTGGTGGACCGCGCCATCTGGCTGCAGCGCCGCAACGCCGGTGACTTCGACCTCTACGACGAGGCCTGGGTGGCCGACCTGGACCCGGACGAGACCATCACCCCCGAGTGGTCCACCGGCCGCCCGTGGAACTACGTGGGCTACAGCAACCCGGCCTTCGACAAGGCCGTCGCTGCCGCCTCGGAAACCACCAACGTGGCCACGCGCCGCAAGCTCTACATCGAGGCCGAGGACACACTGATGGCCGACGCCCCGCTGGCGGTGCTGGCGCACATGAAGGTGTTCAAGATCCTCAGCAAAAAGGTCAAGGGCTTCGAGTACGTGCCGGCCGACCTGCTGAACTTGCACACCGTCTCGCTGGCCTGACCGGAGCGGCTGCCGTGGCCCTGACTTCCCCGCGCCTGGGCGCCACCTTCTGGCGGCGCTCGCTCGGCGCACTGGCGCAGACCGCGCTGGTGCTGCTGGTGGTCTCGGGCGTGAGCTTTCTGTTCCTCAAGCTCTCACCGGGCGACCCGGTGGCGATCATGCTGGGCTCGGATTTCTCACGCGACTCCCACGATCAGCTCTACCGCCAGCTCGGTCTCGACCAGCCCTGGGTACAGCAGTACGCCCACTGGCTCTGGCGTTTCGTGCAGGGTGACTGGGGCAAGAGCTACGTGAGCAGGCAGGACATCTTCGAGCAGGCCGTGCTCGAGGCCCTCCCGGTGACACTCACGCTGGCCGCGCTGTCGCTGCTGGTGGCGCTGGTGGTGGGCATTCCGCTGGGGGTGGTGGCCGCGGTCAAGCGCAACAGCTGGGTTGACCTGTTGGCCAGCGCGGTGGCCATCGGCGGCAACGCCTTCCCCAGCTACTACCTGGGCGTGGTGCTGATCTGGCTCTTCAGCGTGACCCTGGGCTGGTTCCCCAGCATGGGCTACGTCTCGCCCTGGGACGAGCCGCTCACCGGCCTGTGGCACCTGGCACTGCCGGCACTCACACTGGGCGCCTGGTACGTCGGCCTGATCGCGACCGTCACCCGATCGAGCTTGCTGGAGGTGCTGGAGCAGCCCTACATGGCCGCCGCGCGCGCCCGCGGCGAACCGGGCTGGCGCGTGGTCTGGGTGCATGGCATGCGCAACGTGCTCATGCCCCTGGTCACGGTGATCGGCCTGCAGCTCGGCGGCATGCTGCGCGGCGCGGTGATGACCGAAGTCGTGTTCACCCTGCCCGGCCTGGGGATGATGATCACCAGCGCCGTGCAGACGCGCGAGTACCTGGTGGTGCAGGCAGGAATCATGATCACCGCCCTGCTGTTCATCGCGGTCAACCTCATCGTGGACCGCACCTACGCCCTTCTCGACCCTCGTCTGCGCCAACGATGAACGCCCCTACCACTTCTCTGACCGGGGCACCGTCGCCCTGGCAACGCCTCATCCGCCAGCTTGGCCGCACCTGGGGTCTGCTGCGGCGTCAACGCAAGGCCATGGCCGGCGGTCTGATCGTGCTGCTGTTCATCGTGGCTGCGGTTTTCGCGCCGCTGCTGGCGCCGTACTCGCCCACCGAGCAGAACTTCAGCGACGCCATGCAAGGCCCCAGCGCGGCGCACTGGATGGGCACCGACTCGTTCGGGCAGGACATTCTTTCCCGCGTGTTCTACGGCGCGCGCTCGGCCCTGTGGATCGGCTTCGCCTCGGTGGCGCTGGGCCTGGTGGTGGGCGTGGCCGTGGGTCTGCTGGCCGGCCTGCGCGGCGGGCGCACCGAGTGGGTGCTGATGCGCGTGGTCGATGGCCTGCTGGCCTTCCCCGAGCTGATCATGGCGATGGCCTTCATGGCGGTGCTGGGCCTGGGCATGAACAACGTGATCCTGGCGCTGGCGCTGTCCTTCGTGGGGCCGTTTGCGCGCACCGTGCGGGCCGACGTGCTGCAGGTGAAGGCGCGGCCCTTCATCGAGGCGGCGCGCCTCATGGGCGTGCCCGAGCGCGAGATCGTGCTGCGCCACGTACTGCCCAACATCGTCTCGCCGATCCTGATCCAGGCCGGCATGCGCGTGTCGATCGCCATCCTGCTGGCCTCGGGCCTGTCGTTCCTGGGCCTGGGCGTGGTGCCGCCCACGCCCGACTGGGGCCTGATGATCGCCGAGGGCCGTGGCTTCATCAGCATGGCCCCCTGGATGGCCGGCATGCCCGGCCTGGCCCTGGCCACGCTGCTCATCGGGCTGAACCTGCTGGCCGAAGGCCTGCGCGACGCCCTTGACCCCAAGACCCGGGGAGACCAGGCATGAGCCCGGCATCGCTGCAGGTCGAGCACCTCACCCTGCGCCGCAAGGGCGTGGCCGTACTCGACAACGTATCGCTGGAACTGCCCGCCGGCCAGACGCTGGCCCTCATCGGCGAATCGGGCGCCGGCAAGTCCACCCTGGCCTACGCCGTCATGGGACTGGTGCGCCCGCCCGAGGTGGCGCTGGAAGGGCGCCTGATGGTAGGCGACGTGGACGTGGTGAGCGCCCCCGAGCGCGTGCTGCGCCGGCTGCGCGGCGCGCGCATGGGCATGATCTTTCAGGACGCCTCGGCCGCGCTCAACCCCTGCTACACCGTTCTTTCCCACCTGAGCGAGCCGCTCAGGCGCCACCGTGGCCTGAACAAGGCGCAGTGCCGCGAGCGCGCGATCGAATTGCTCACCAGCGTGGGCATTGCCGACCCCGAGGGTCGGCTGGCCGCCTACCCGCACGAGCTCTCGGGTGGCATGCAGCAGCGCGTGATGATCGCCATGGCCCTGGCCTGCGAGCCGCAGCTGCTGATCGCCGACGAGCCCACCAGCGCGCTGGACGTGACCATCCAGGCCCAGATCATGGCCCTGCTGCTGGAGCGCGTGCGCGCCCTGGGCGCCTCGGCCATCTTCGTGCTGCACGACCTGGCCCTGGCCACGCAGGTGGCCGATCGCGTGGCCGTGATGTACGCCGGGCAGATCGTCGAAGAAGGCCCGGCCAGCGAGGTGCTCAACCACCCGCGCCACCCCTACACCCAGGGACTGCGGGCCAGCGCCATCGAGTTCGACGCCGAGCGCCTGCAGCCCATTGCCGGCGTGGTGCCGCCGCTGTCGGCCATGCCCGGCGGCTGCCGCTTCGCGCCGCGCTGCGCCCTGGCCACCGAGCGCTGCCGTGAGCAGCAACCCCTCATCACCGCGCGCGGCCCGGTGCGCGTGGCCTGCTGGAACGCCTGAGTATGACCCCCGACCTGATGCCTCCCCCGCTTGCCCCCGACGCCACCGATGCGCTGCCGCTGTTCTCGCTGCTCGACGTGGAGAAGCGCTTTGCCATCGACGGTGGCCGCCGCGAGCTGCGCGCCCTGGACGGCGTGCGCCTGACCCTGCGCCCCGGCGAATCGCTCGCGCTGGTGGGCGAAAGCGGCTCGGGCAAGTCCACCCTGGTGCGCGTGATGCTGGGCCTGGAAGCCGCCAGCAACGGCCGCGTGCTCTACGGCGCACAAGACGTGGGCCAGTTCGACGCCGCGCAGCGCCGCCGCTTCGCCCGCGAGGTGGCCTACATCTACCAGGACGCGCGCGGCTCGCTGAACCCGCGCCTGACCGTGGGCGAGGTGCTGGCCGAGCCCATCCGCCTGCACGGCCTGCGCGAAAGCGCCGAGGTCCCGGCGCGCGTGGACGAGCTGCTGCGCCAGGTGGGCCTGCCGCCCGACACACGCCACAAGTTTCCCAGCGAGTTATCGGGCGGACAGGTGCGGCGCGTGGCCGTGGCGCGCGCCCTGGCCTGCGAGCCGCGCGTGATCGTGGCGGACGAATCGGTGGCCGGGCTTGACGTGTCGGTGCAGGCGCAGCTGCTCAACCTCTTGCGCGACCTGCAGCGCGAGCAAGGCCTGGCCATGGTGTTCGTCACGCACGACCTGGGCGTGGCCGCCTACCTGTGCGAGCGCGTGGCCGTGATGTACCTGGGCCGCCTGGTGGAGACTGGCCCCACGCGCGCCGTGCTGCGCCAGCCCCTGCACCCCTACACCCAGGCACTGATGCGCGCCTTCCCGCGCTTTGACGCGCCGCTGTCGGTGAGCCTGCAGGGCGAGATCCCCAGCCCGGCGCACCTGCCCGCGGGCTGCCGCTTCCGCTCGCGCTGCGAGCGCGCCAGCGAAGACTGCGCCCGCACCGACCCGGCGCAGACCCAGCACACCGAAGGCCGCCTGGTGGCCTGCCTGCACCCGCTCCCCACCGCCTGAGGCCCCATGGAACTTCTCACCAGCCATTCACCTGCCTGGCTCGCGGGCCTGGTGCTGGCGCTCGTCGTCACGGGTGCCATTGCCGGCGTGCTGGCCGGCCTGCTCGGCGTGGGCGGCGGCATCGTCATCGTGCCGGTGCTCTACCACCTGTTCACGCTGCTGGGCATCGACGAGTCGGTTCGCATGCACGTGACGGTGGGCACCTCGCTGGCCACCATCATCCCTACCTCCATCATGTCCAGCCGCGCCCACCGGCGCAAAGGCAGCCTGGACGTGTCGCTCATTCGCCGCCTGATGCCCGGCGTAGTCGTGGGCGTGGTGCTGGGCGCCATCGCCAGCCGCTACCTGGGCGGCGGCGTGCTCACCGCCGTGTTCGCGGTGGTGGCCCTGGCCGTGGCGCTGAACATGGCCTTCAAGCGCGAGGGCTTCGCACTGGCCGATGGCCTGCCTGGCCCCGTGGGCACCGCGCTGATCGGCGGCGGCATCGGCGGCGTGTCCACCCTCATGGGCATTGGCGGCGGCACGCTGTCGGTGCCCATCCTCAACGCCCTGCGCGTGCCCATGCACACCGCCGTGGGCACTGGCGCCATGCTGGGCATGGTGATCAGCCTGCCCGGCGCGCTGGCCTTCGTCGTCAATGGCCTGGGCGTGCCGCTGCGCCCGCCCCTGAGCCTGGGCTACGTGAACCTGCTGGGCATGGCGCTCATCGTGCCGGCCACCATGGCCACCACCGGCTGGGGCGCCCGCCTGGCCCACCGCATCGACGCGCGCCGCCTGCGCCAGGTCTTCGCGGTGTTTCTCTCCCTCACCTCGGCCCGCATGTTGGCAGGACTGCTGTCCTGAACGGAGACAACTTCCATGATCCACACCCTCAAATCCCTGGGCGGCATGTTCGTGGCGCCGCACCACCTGGCCGCGCAGGCCGGGCGTGACGTGCTGCGCGACGGCGGTAACGCCGTGGAAGCCATGGTGGCCGCCGCCGCCGCCATTGCCGTGGTGTACCCGCACATGAACGCCATCGGCGGCGACGGCTTCTGGCTCGTCCACGAGCCTGGGCGCGAGCCGATGGCCATCGACGCCTGCGGCCCCGCCGCCGCCCTGGCCACGCCCGATTTCTATGCTGGGCACAGCGCCATTCCGCCGCGTGGCCCGCAGGCCGCCCTCACCGTGGCCGGCACCGTGGGCGGCTGGGCGCGGGCGCTGGAGGTGGCGCAGGGCTGGGGCACGGCGCTGCCGCTGCCGCGCCTGCTGCAAGACGCGGTGCGCCACGCAAACGTGGGCGTGGCGGTGAGCACCAGCCAGCACGAACTCACGCGTCAGAAGCTCGACGGCCTGAAAGACGCCCCCGGCTTCGCCGATGCCTATCTCATCAACGGCGAGCCACCCGCACCCGGCTATGTGCTGCGCCAGCCCGCCCTGGGCGAGACGCTGCACACCCTGGGCCAGCGCGGCCTGGACGACTTCTACCGCGGCGAGACGGCCGCGCGCATCGCCGCCGAACTGCAGCGTATCGGCAGCCCGGTGCGCGCCGACGACCTGGCGGCCTACCGCGCCCAGTTCGTCACGCCGCTGCGCGTGCGCCTAGGCGACAGCAGCGTGTACAACCTGCCGCCGCCCACGCAGGGCCTCTCGGCGCTGATGATCATGGGGCTGTTCGAGCGCCTGGGCGTGCGCGAGGGCGAGGGCTTTGCCCACGTGCACGGCCTGGTGGAAGCCACCAAGCGCGCCTTTCGCGTGCGCGACCGGGTGGTCACCGACCCTCGCCGCCTTCCGGCCGATCCCCAAGGCTTTCTGGCGCCCGAGGCACTGGACGCGCTGGCCGCCGAGATCGACCCGGCTCGCGCTTTGCCCTGGCCTGACCCGGCTCGCCCGGGCGACACCATCTGGATGGGGTGCATCGACGCCGCTGGCCGAGCGGTGAGTTTCATCCAGAGCGTGTACTGGGAGTTCGGCGCTGGCGTGGTGCTGCGCGACACTGGCATCTGCTGGCAGAACCGCGGCACCAGCTTCTCGCTTGACCCGAAAGCGCTAAACCACCTGCGGCCCGGCTTCAAGCCCTTTCACACGCTTAACCCCTCAATGGCGCTATTCGACGATGGCCGCGTCATGCCCTTCGGTACCATGGGTGGCGAGGGCCAGCCGCAAACGCAGGCCGCCGTGTTCACGCGTTACGCCCGCTTCGGTCAGTCGCTGCAGCAAGCAGTAAGTGCGCCCCGCTGGCTGCTGGGTCGCACCTGGGGCGATCAGAGCACCACCCTCAAATTGGAGAGCCGCTTTGACCCTGATCTGGTGCTTGCGCTGCGCGATGCTGGCCACGCGGTGGAGATGCTGCCAGATGCTTTTAGCGACACCATGGGTCACGCTGGTGCACTAGTGCGCAACCCCAGCGGACTTATCGAAGGTGCAGCAGACCCCCGCAGTGACGGCACCGTGGCGGCCTTATGATCGTTCGGGACTGGACAGGGTGGCAGTTGCATGGGTTTGTCTCCTTTGTGGGTGTTGCCAGGCCAGACTTTATCCGCCCTCCAACTCTGCGCGCACCGCGGCCAGCTGGCGCCGTGAGACGGCCAGCGGCTCGACCAGGCCCTGCAGGCGCACGGCCCAGCCTTCGCCTTCTTCGGGGTCGAAATGCTTTTCCAGCGCGCGGATGGCGCGGCGCGCGACCAGGGCGTTGCGGTGGATGCGCAGGAACTGCGCGGGGTACTTGCGCTCGAGCTCGCTCAGGGCGCCGTCGAGCACGTAGCTGCGCGCGGTGGTGCGCACCGTCACGTACTTTTGCTCGGCCTTGAAATACAGCACCTCGGCCAGCGGCAGGCGCTCGGTGCGGCCGCGGTCTTGCAGCAGCAGGGCTTCGCCCGCGCTCGCCGTGGGCGGGGTGGCGGCGGCGGGCTGGCCCGCGAGGCGCCGCGCCTTGGCCAGCGCTTGCTGCAGGCGCTCGCGCCGCACGGGTTTAGTGAGGTAGTCCACGGCGTCGAGCTCGAAGGCGCTCAGTGCATGGTCGGGGTGCGCGGTCACGAACACGAGCGCGGGCGGGTACGCCAGCGCCTTGAGGCGTTGCGCGAGCTGCAGGCCGTCCAGCCCCGGCATGTGGATGTCGAGCAGCAGCAGGTCGAAGGCGCGCCCGCCCGTGGGCTGTAGCAGCGCCAGTGCCTGCGCGGCGCTCTCGGCCTCGGCCACGGTGTGGGCGCTGCAGTGGCCCGCGCCGCTGCCGCTGCAGTCGGCCAGCAGGGTGCGCAGGCGGCTGCGCGCCAGGGCTTCGTCGTCAACGATCAGGATGTGCATGGGGCTGCTCCTTGGACGGAGACGGACTGGCTTTTGGAGTGGGTGTGCGCGTCTGCGAGCGCCGCTGTGCTGGCCGTGGCTGCCGTAGCGGCGGGCGTGGCGCGGGCAGGGTGATGCAGACCTCGTACAGGCCGTCCTGCACGCCGGCGCTGAAGCCGGCCTGCAGGTCGTGCAGCAGCGCCAGGCGCGCGCGCACGTTGGCCAGGGCCATGCCGTGGCCACGGCGCTGCGCGGCGGTGGGCGCTGCAGGCGGCGCGCTGGGGGGTGCGGGCAGGGTGTTGGTGATGCGCACGCGCACGCGGCTGCCGCGCAGCTCGGTCTGCACGCGCAGCTTGCCGCCGCGCGGGCTGGGCTCCACGCCGTGCTGGACGGCGTTTTCTACCAGCGGCTGCAGCAGCAGCGGGGGCAGCCGCGCGGCGTCGGCGCGCGGGTCCAGTTGCCATTGCACCTGCAGGCGCGGGCCGAAGCGCACGGCCTCCACGTCGAGGTAGTGGCGCGCCAGCCGCAATTCCTCGGCCAGCGTGACCGATTCGCCCTGCTCGGCGAGCGCGTGGCGAAACAGCTCGCTCAGGTCTTCGAGCAGCGTCTCGGCTTTGGCGGGCTCGGCGCGCACCAGGGCGATGGCGCTGTTGAGCGTGTTGAACAGAAAGTGCGGGCGGATGCGCGCCTGCAGCTCGGCCAGGCGCGCCGCCGTGGCGGCCGGCGTGCGCCCACGGGCGCGCAGCATGAGCGCCGTGACGAGCAGCGCCGCGAGCAGCGCGCCGCTGGCCGCGCTCGCGCGCCAGGGCGGCGCGGTGACCCCGCCGGCCACGCCAGCGAGCGCCAGCATGGCGCAGGCCATCAGGCCCGCGAGCGCGCCCAGCAGCACGCCCGCAGCGTATTGCCAGGCGGTGGCCAGGCGCTGCAGCGTTTTCTTGAGGCTGCAGGCCGCGAGCAGCCAGGCCAGCGTGGCCGGCAGCGCGCCGCCGGTGAGCAGCATCAGGCGCAGCAGCCATTCGCGCGCGCTGTCCGCGCCAAACAGTGCGCCCACGCCGAGCACGGTTTCGACGAACAACACGGCGCGCAGCACCAGGCCGACCTCGCAGGCGTCGAAGACCAACACGGCTGCACGGGCCGATTTGCCGTGCGCGGGCTTGGGTGTGGCTGCAGAGCTTTCTGCCATTTCGAGGTCTTTTATGCCTTTTGCGCTTGTCACATCTGCGTAAGCAGCTTCTCTAAAAATAGCATTTTGCGGCGTCGATAAAATTTGCCGCTTTCGCGGCATCCGGCGGTGCCGATTGATTGTCTGATTCAACGGATTATTGCCTCCCCATGCCCACGTCCCCCAGTCCCCGTTCTTCCCCTGTGCCCGCCTCTGCGAACCAGCTCGACACCAAGGCGCAGGCGTGGTCGGCGCTGTTTTCCGAGCCTATGAGCGAGCTGGTGCAGCGCTACACGGCCAGCGTGTTTTTTGACCAGCGCCTGTGGCAGGCCGACATCCAGGGCAGCCTCGCGCACGCCGAAATGCTCGCCGCGCAGGGCATCCTGAGCGCGCGGGACTTGGCCGACATCGAGCGCGGCATGGCGCAGATCCGCGCCGAGATCGAGGCCGGCAGCTTTGCGTGGAAGCTCGAGCTCGAAGACGTGCACCTGAACATCGAGGCGCGCCTCACGCAGCTCGTGGGCGACGCGGGCAAGCGCCTGCACACGGGCCGCAGCCGCAACGACCAGGTGGCGACCGACGTGCGCCTGTGGCTGCGCGGCGAGATCGACCTGATCCTCGGCCTGCTCGTCGAGCTGCAGCGCGCGCTGCTGGCCGTGGCCGAGCCCCATGTCGAGGTGATCCTGCCCGGTTTTACGCATCTGCAGGTGGCCCA
This sequence comes from uncultured beta proteobacterium, assembly GCA_963708545.1. Taxonomy (GTDB): domain Bacteria; phylum Pseudomonadota; class Gammaproteobacteria; order Burkholderiales; family Burkholderiaceae_C; genus Extensimonas. Next base: position 12,747 of record CAVPUD010000106.1, read on the forward strand.
GCCCGTGAGCTTTGCGCACCACATGCTCGCCTATGTGGAGATGTTTGCGCGCGATGCCGAGCGCATGCAGGACGTGCGCCGGCGCGTCAACTGCCTGCCGCTGGGCGCGGCGGCGCTCGCGGGCACGAGCTACCCGCTGGACCGCGAGCGCGTGGCGCGCACGCTGGGCATGGTGGATGCGCAGGGCCGCCCCTGCGTGTGCCAAAACAGCCTGGACGCCGTGAGCGACCGCGACTTCGCGATCGAATTCAGCGCCGCGGCGAGCCTGTGCATGGTGCACATCAGCCGCCTGAGCGAGGAGCTGATCCTCTGGATGAGCCAGAACTTCGGCTTCATCCAGATCGCCGACCGCTTCACCACGGGCAGCTCCATCATGCCGCAGAAGAAGAACCCCGACGTGCCCGAGCTTGCGCGCGGCAAGACGGGGCGCGTGGTGGGGCACCTGGTGGGCCTGGTCACGCTCATGAAGGGCCAGCCGCTCGCCTACAACAAGGACAACCAGGAAGACAAGGAGCCGCTGTTCGACACCGTCGATACGCTCAAGGACACGCTGCGCATCTTTGCCGAGATGGTGGGCGGGCAGACCGACCCGGCCACGGGTGCCAGGCACGGCGGCATCCGCGTCAACGCGCAGGCCATGGAGCAGGCGGCGCTGCGCGGCTACGCCACGGCGACCGACCTGGCCGACTACCTGGTCAAAAAGGGCCTGCCGTTTCGCGACGCGCACGAAACCGTGGCGCACGCGGTCAAAGAGGCGATGGCACGCCAGCTCGATCTGGCCGCGCTGCCGCTCGAGGTGCTGCAGGGCTTTCACCCCGCGATCGGCCCCGACGTCTATGAAGTGCTGAGCCTGCGCGGCTCGCTGAATGCGCGCAACACGCTGGGCGGCACCGCGCCCGCGCAGGTGCGCGCGCAAATCGCCCGGCACCGCGCGCGGCTTGGTATGTAAGGGCTAGCCATGCTTGCCTTCCTGCGCCGCTTTTGCTTTTTCGACAGATCGGCGCAGGCGGGGCGTGCAGACGCCACTGCCGCCGCGGTTGGCGCTGCGCCGCGCGGTGCGCGCGCCCGCGGGTTTTGGCTGTGCGCACTGAGCTTGCTGGCGGCGCCGGGCGCGCAGGCGCTGCAGGTCAAGAGCTTCGTGCCGCAGGGCGAGGTGGCGCGCGTGCGCCAGGTGGTGGTGCAGTTCGACCGCCCGGCCGTGGCCTTTGGCGACGCAGCCGCGCCGGCACCGCTGCAATTGAGCTGCAGCGACGCGGCGGCGGCCCAGGGCGCGGGGCACTGGAACAACGAGCGCGAGTGGGCGTTCGACTTCGCGCGCGACCTGCCGCCCGGCGTGCGCTGCACGGCCACCTTCAGACCAGGATTCAAATCGGCCTCTGGCGAAGAACTGACGGGCACAAGAAGCTATCAATTCAATACCGGCGGGCCGTTCGTGCAGCGTATTTTGCCGCGCACCTACCAGGACGTGGACGAGGAACAGTATTTTGTGCTGCAGCTCAACGGCCCGGCCACGGCGCAGAGCGTGCAGCAGCATGTCTGGTGCGCACTCGAAGGCGTGGGCGAGCGCGTGGACGTGCAGCCTGTCGTGGGCAAGCCGCGTGCCGAGCTGCTGCACGCGCTCGGGCTCGAAAAGGCCGCGGCGCAGCAGCCGCAGCAGTACCTCACGCTGGCCTGCAAGCGCCGCCTGCCCTCGGGCACGCGCATGCAGCTGGTGTTCGGCGCCGGGGTGGCCACGCCCAGCGGCGTCGTCAATCGTGTGGAAAAGCGCTTCGGCTACCGCGTGCGCGCGCCCTTTGAGGCGGAATTGCGCTGCGAGCGCGAAAACGCCCAGGCGGCCTGCCTGCCGATACGGCCGCTCACGCTGGTTTTCAACGCGCCCGTGCCGCGCAAGCTCGCGGCGGCCATCACGCTGCGCTCGGCAACCGAAGTGCGCCGCCCGAGCTTCGACGATGGCGGCGAGGGCAGCGCGCAGGATGGCAGCGCCGCGCCGCGCGACGATCTGGTGCAGCGCGTGCAGTTTGCCGCGCCGCTGCCGCCGCAGACACATTTCACGCTGCAGCTACCCAAGGAGTTTCACGACGCCGCGGGCCGCCCTTTGCGCAACGCCGCCAGCTTTCCGCTCGCCGTGGCCACGGGGCCGCTGCCGCCGCTGGCCAAGTTTGCCGCGGCACCGTTCGGCGTGATCGAGCGCTACGCCGAGGGCACGCCGGCGCGCGGCGAGCAAGTACCCGCGCTGCTGCCTGTGACGCTGCGCAATGTCGAGGCTGCGCTGCGCGCGCAAGACCTGCGCGTGCCGCAGCCGACGCAAGGGCCAGCGCAGGGGGCGACGCAGGGGCAGGCACAGAGCCGCGTGCACACGCTGCAGCCGCGCAGCGACGCCGACATCATCGCCTGGTACCGCAAGGTGCTGCGCTACGACCGGTTCAGCGTGGCGCGCAGCCGGGCGCAGCGCGACGTGCGCGCTCCGCTGCCGCCGGCGCTCGACAAGGACGATGCGCAGCGCGTGCAGACGCGCATGCTCTCGCTGCTCGATGGACAGCCTGGCGTGCGCGAGCTCGCACTGCCGCGCCCTGCGAAGTCTGAGCTGCGCCCCTTCGAAGTCGTGGGCATTCCGCTCGCGCCGGGTTTTCATGTGGTGGAGATCGCCTCGCCCGTGCTCGGCGGCGCGCTGCTCGATGCACGTTATGGCGCGCAGCGGCGCATGGTGGTGCGCACCTCGGCGCTCGTGACCAACCTGGGCGTGCACTTCAAGCTCGGGCGCGACAACGCGCTTGCCTGGGTGACCACGCTGGACAAGGGCCAGCCCGTGGCTGGCGCATTGGTGCGCGTCTCGGACTGCCAGGGCCGCGTGCTGGCCACGGCGCGCACCGACGCGCAGGGCGTGGCGCGCCTGACGGGCCTCTCGCCCGAGCCGCCCTCCTGCCAGCGCAGGGGTGATGGGGCTGATCCTGAGGATGAGGAGGGTGAATGGGGCGTGGGCGGCGCGAGCGGGTACTTCGTGAGCGCGCGTGTGCAGGACGCTGCGGGCGGCGGCGAGGACATGGCCTTCGTCTGGAGCGGCTGGCAGCGCGGCATCGAGCCCTGGCGCTTCGGCGTGCCCACGAGCAGCGACGCGCAGCCCGACCTGCGCGCACACACCGTGTTCGACCGCACCCTGCTGCGCGCGGGCGAGACGGTGTCCATGAAGCACCTGCTGCGCACGCAGACCCGCGCGGGCTTCGGTCTGCCCGAGCGCGACCCCGACACGCTGCTCATCACGCACCTGGGCAGCGGCCAGCAATACCAGCAGCCGCTCACCTGGTACCGCACGGCCACGGGCGGGCGCAGCGCGCTCAGCAGCTTCCAGATACCGCCTGCGGCCAAGCTCGGGCGCTACGCGGTGGAGCTGCGCAGCTCGGCCAGCGGACGCACGCTGGAGGCGGGGCAATTCCGCGTGGAGGAGTTCCGCCTGCCGGTGTTCGCGGGCCAGGTCGCGCCCGTGCCCAGCGCGCCGCTGGTGCGCCCGCGCACCCTGCCCGTGGCCGTGCAGCTGCACTACGTGGCCGGCGGCCCGGCGGCGCAGTTGCCGCTGCGCGTGTCGGCGCTGCTGCGCGACAAGGCGGTGCAGTTCGGCGCCTACGAGGCTTTCAGCTTCCGCCCACCGCGCCCGCGCGCGGCGCACGCCGGTGCGGACGCGGCGGACCTTGCAGACGAAGACGCGCAAGGCGACGTGGACGGTATGGACGGCAGCGGTGGCGATGCGCCCCAGGCGCGCGTGGTGGCCGACAAGCTGCCGCTCATGCTCGACGCGCAAGGCGCGGGCAAGCTCACGCTCGAAAAGCTCCCCGCGCTGCGCGCGCCGCAGGAGCTGCTGCTCGAAGCCAGCTACGCCGACCCCAACGGCGAGCTGCAGACCCTGCGCAGCACGCACACCCTCTGGCCGGCGCGTGTGCTGGCCGGCATCAAGGCCGAAGGCTGGGTGTCGGCGCGCCAGAAACTGCCCTTGCAGGCGCTCGCGCTGGGGCTGGACGGCAAGCCGCAAGCCGGCGTGCCGCTGCAGGTGCAGGCCATCTTGCACACCACCACGAGCACGCGCAAGCGCCTGGTGGGTGGCTTTTACAGCTACGACAACCGGCGCGAAAGCAAAGACCTGGGCACGGTCTGCAGCGGCAAGAGCGACGCGCGCGGCCTGCTGCTGTGCGCGCCGCTGCTGGAGCAGGCCGGCGAGGTCGAACTCGTGGCCACGGCCACCGACCGCGAGGGCAACACCAGCGAAGCCGCGACCTCGGTCTGGATCACGCGCCACGGCGAGCTCTGGTTCGGCGGCACCGACCACGACCGCATGGACGTGCTGCCCGAGAAAAAGAGCTACCAGCCCGGCGAGACGGCGCGCTTTCAGGTGCGCATGCCGTTTCGCGAGGCCACGGCGCTCGTGAGCGTGGAGCGCGAAGGCGTCCTCCAAACCCAGGTGCTGCAGCTCAGCGGCAAGGACCCGACCGTGCGCCTGCAGGTGCGCCCCGAGTGGGGCCCCAACGTGTACGTGAGCGTGCTCGCGCTGCGCGGGCGCCTGTACGAAGTGCCCTGGTACAGCTTTTTCACCTGGGGCTACAAAAGCCCGCGCGTCTGGTGGCACGCCTTCTGGTCGCAGGGGCGCGAGTACCAGGCACCCACCGCGCTGGTGGACCTGAGCAAGCCGTCCTTCCGCCTGGGCGTGGCCGAAATCCAGGTCGGTGCGCGTGCGCACCAGCTCCAGGTGCAGGTGCAGGCCGACAAAGCCAGCTACCCCGTGCGCGGCAAGGCGCAGATACGCATCGCCGCCACGCTGCCAGACGGTAAGCCCGCCGCACACGCCGAGGTCGCCGTGGCCGCGGTTGACAGGGCATTGCTCGAGCTCATGCCCAACACCAGCTGGAACCTGCTCGACGCCATGCTGCAGCGCCGCAGCTGGGGCGTGCAGACGGCCACCGCGCAGATGGAGATCGTAGGCCGGCGCCACTACGGCAAAAAGGCCGCGCCCGCGGGTGGTGACGGCGGCGGGCACAGCAGCACGCGCGAGCTGTTCGACACGCTGCTGCTGTGGCAGCCCGCCGTGCAGCTCGACGCCCAGGGCCAGGCCACGCTCACGGTGCCGCTCAACGACGCGCTCAGCACTTTTGAAGTCGTCGCCGTGGCCGATGCGGGCACGGGCCTGTTTGGCACGGGCCGCACCAGCATCCGCAGCGCGCAGGACTTGCAGATCATCAGCGGCCTGCCGCCGCTCGTGCGCGCGGGCGACCAGTTTCGCGCCCAGCTCACGCTGCGCAACACCACGGCACGCGCCATGCAGGTAGAAGTGACGCCGCGCGCCACGCTGCTCATGCTCGAAAAGCAGACCGTCGCCATCCCTGCAGGCGCGGCGCGCGAGATGGCCTGGGACGTCACGGCGCCGCCTGCGCTCGCCTCCTTGCGCGCCGGCACGCTGCTGTGGGAGGTCGCGGCGCGCGACCGCGTCTCGGGGCGCTAGGGACGCGCTCAAGCTGAGCCAGCGCGTGCTGCCCGCAGTGCCGCTGGCCGTGCAGCAGGCCACGCTGGTGCAGCTGGGCGGCAGCTTGCAGACCTGGCAGACCGAGGTCGCGCCGCCCGCCGGTGCGCTGGCCGACCCCGCCGACCCGGCAGGCGCCAGGCGCGGCGGCGTGGAACTGGCGCTTGTGCCGCGCCTGGCCGAAGGGCTGCCCGGCGTGCGCGCCTGGTTTGCGAGCTATCCCTTCATCTGTCTTGAGCAAAAAGTCAGCAAGGCCGTCGGGATGCGCGACGGCAAGCTCTGGCAGAGCGTGCTCGCGCAGCTGCCCAGCTACCTCGACGACGACGGGCTCGCCAACTACTTTCCGCCGCAGAGCGGCAGCGCCAACCGCGGCAGCGACACGCTCACGGCCTACCTGCTCGCGGCCACGCACGAAGCCGCGGGGCTGGACCCCGTGTTCGCGCTGCCTGACGCCGTGCGCGCGCCGCTCGAGCGCGGGCTGATCGCCTTTGTCGAAGGGCGTATAGAGCGCAACTTCTGGAGTCCGCGCAAAGACCTGGACATGCGCAAGCTCGCCGCCATCGAAGCCTTGTCGCGCTACGGCAAGGCGCAGGCGCGCATGCTCGAGAGCGTGCGCATCGCCCCCAACGAGTGGCCCACGCACAGCGTGATCGACTGGCTGAACATCCTGCGCCGTGTGCCCGAGCTGCCGCAGCGCGCGCAGCGCCTGAGCGAAGCCACGCAAATCCTCAAGGCGCGCCTGGCGTACCAGGGCAGCAGGCTCGTCTTCAGCTCCGAGCAGGACGACTACTGGTGGTGGCTGATGCAAAACGGCGACGTGAACGCTGCGCGCCTGCTGCTCGCCGTGCTGGACGACCCGGCGTGGCAGGACGATCTGGGCCGCTTGGTCAACGGCTTCATCGCGCGCCAGCAGGGCGGCGCCTGGCACACCACCACGGCCAACCTCTGGGGCGGGCTCGTGCTCGAAAAGTTCAGCGCCAGGTTCGAGTCTGCGCCTGTCAGCGGACACACGCGCGCCACGCTGGGCCCGCGCACGGACAGCGTCGATTGGGCCCGCGTGGCGCGCGCCACGCCCGGCGACGCCGCAGGCGCGCCGCACCAGCCCGGCCCGGCAGTGGGCGGGGCGCCGCTCGGTGCGCCGGCCGCGCCCGAGGGCCTGAAGAACAACCGCATGTTCCTGCCCTGGGGCAAGGCCGAAGGCCCGCAGCGCCTGAGCGTGGCGCACCAGGGCACGGGCAAGCCCTGGCTCACGCTGCGCGCGCTCGCCGCCGTGGAGCGCAAGGCGCCGTTCAGCGCCGGCTACACCATTCGCAAGACCGTGACCCCGATAGACCTGGCCCACAAGGCGCTGCCGGCGGGCCGCTACACGCGCGGCGACGTGCTGCGCGTGACGCTCGAGATCACCAGCACGGCCGACATGAGCTGGGTGGCCATCACCGACCCGATCCCGGGCGGCGCCAGCATCCTCGGCAGCGGCCTGGGGCGCGATTCTGAAATGCTCACGCAGGGCGAAAAGCGCTCGGGCCCCGGCTGGCCCGCGTTCGAGGAGCGCAGCTTCGAGGCCTTGCGCAGCTACTACGAGTACCTGCCCAAAGGCACGGTGAAGCTCGAATACACGCTGCGCCTGCACAACGTGGGCGACTTCGCCCTGCCGCCCACGCGCGCCGAGGCGCTGTACGCGCCCGAAATGTTCGGCGAACTGCCCAACTCCCGCCTGCGCGTGGAGGCGGCGCGCTGAGGGGTGGTCATGGTGGCGCTCATGGTGGTGGTCATGGCGGCCACGGTGCGCAGGCGCGGCTGGCTCCACGGCTGCAGGCGCGGCGCTGCAGCTGTCGTGCTCGCGTGGGTGTGCGCACAGGCCGCCCACGCCCTGCCCAGCTTCGACGAGGTCAAAGGCAGCTTTCGCCCGTCCGACAGCGTGCTGCGCTCGCGCGAGGGCGAGGAGCTGCAGCGCCTGCGCACCGACGTGAGCGTGCGCCGTGGCCAGTGGGTGGCGCTGGCCGACATGTCGCCCGCGTTGCGCGAGGCGCTGGTGCGCAGCGAGGACAAGCGTTTTTACGCGCACAGCGGCGTCGATTGGCGCGCCGTCTCGGCGGCGGCCTGGGGCAGGCTGTGGCACCAGCGCACGCGCGGCGCAAGCACCATCACCATGCAGCTCGCGGGCCTGCTCGACGCCGACTGGCGCGTCGGCCCCGGCGGGCGCACGCTCGCGCAGAAGCTTGGCCAGGGCGTGGCGGCGCAGCGGCTCGAAAAAAGCTGGCGCAAGGACCAGATCCTCGAGGCCTACCTGAATCTGGTGCCATTTCGCGGTGAAATCGTGGGCATAGACGCGCTCAGCCGCAGCCTGTTCGGCAAGGCCGCGCAGGGTCTGGACGCGCGCGAGGCCGCCATCGCCGCAGCGCTGGTGCGCGCGCCCAATGCACGCGCCGAACTGGTCGCGCGGCGTGCCTGCACGGTGCTGCAGGCGCTGCAGCCGCAGGGGCCGGGGCAGAGCGGCAATGCCCGGCAGGGCATGCCCCCAAGCGACGCCCGCAGCGACGTTCAGGCCAGCCCCCAGAGCGTCTGCGCCGGGCTGGACGCCTACACCGCGGCCATGCTGCAGCGTCGCGCCTGGGACGCGAGCGCAGGCGTGGCACCGCACTTCATGCGCTACCTGCTGCGCACGCTGCGCGCGCAGCCCGCAGGCCGTGCCGGAACGCAAGAGCAGGGCGCCGCCGTACCCGTGCCAGTGCCCGTACCTGCGCCCGCGCCCGCACCCACGCAGCTGCGCAGCAGTCTGCGCGCCGGGCTGCAGCGCTTTGCCGTGCAGACGCTGACGCAGCAGCTGCGCGAGCTGCAGGGGCGCGGCGTGGAGGACGGCGCGGTGCTGGTGCTCGACAACGCGAGCGGCGAGGTGCTCGCCTGGGTGGGCTCGTCGGGCACGCTGAGCCAGGCGGCCGAGGTCGATGGCGTGCAGGCGCAGCGCCAGCCGGGCTCCACGCTCAAGCCTTTTTTGTACGCGCAGGCGCTCGCGGAAAACCGCCTGACCGCGGCCTCGCTGCTCGACGATGCGCCCACGGCCATCGCCACGCCCGGGGGCTTGTACGTGCCGCAGAACTACGACCGGCGCTTTCGCGGCTGGGTGTCGGTGCGCACGGCGCTCGCGGCCTCGCTCAACGTGCCCGCAGTGCGCACGCTGGTGCTCGTGTCGCCAGACGCCTTTCACCAGCAGTTGCGCACGCTGGGGCTGCCGCTGCGCGAGAGCGGCGGCTACTTCGGCTACAGCCTTGCGCTGGGCAGCCCCGAGGTGTCGCTGCTGCAGCTGACCCAGGCCTACCGCACGCTGGCGCTGGGCGGGCGCACGGGGCTGCTGCGGCTGCAGCCGGCGGCCAAGGCACAGCAAGCCGCAAGCCTGCAGCGCGTGCTCGATGGCCGCGCGGCCTTCATCGTGGGCGACATCCTCAGCGACGGCAATGCGCGCGCCCCCACCTTCGGCACCGACAGCGTGCTTGCCACGCGCTTTTGGACGGCGGTCAAGACGGGCACGAGCAAGGACATGCGCGACAACTGGGCGCTGGGCTGGTCGCAGCGCTACACCGTGGGCGTGTGGGTGGGCAACGCGAGCGGCGCTGCCATGCACGATGTGAGCGGCAGCAGCGGCGCCGCGCCCGTCTGGGCCGCCCTCATGCGCTACCTGCACGCGCACGAGCCCAGCCACGCCCCGGCGCCGCCACCGGGTGTGCGGCGGGTGGCGGTGCGCTTTGCCGCGCCGGGTGCAGCACTTGATGCGGCGCCCGAAGCCGCGCGCGAGGAGTGGTTCATCGCGGGCACCGAGCAGGCCGTGTTTGCTATTGATGAAGGAGCTTGCGATGAAGGTAGGAAAAGGGCTAGAGTCCAAAAGGGCTTGAAGAACTCCGTGCCAACGGCATGCGGCCCACCCCCACAGGCCACGGCGCGCATCACCGCGCCCACACCGGGCAGCATCATCGCGCTCGACCCCGACATTCCGCCCGCGCGCCAGCGCCTGCAGCTGCGCGCCGCCGGCCCGGGCAGCGCACGCGCGCAGTGGCGCCTGGACGGCAAACCGCTGGGCCGCGGCGCGCGCCTGTCCTGGCTGCCCTGGCCGGGGCGGCATGTGCTGCAACTGGCCGACGCGCAGGGCAGCGTGCTCGACGCACTGCGCTTCGAGGTGCGCGGGGCCGAGGTGCGCGCGGCGCCGTGACAGGCTCCTAGGAGGCCGGTTCTTACAATCCGCCCCGGGCTTGTGCAAGCACCGTGGCGCCGGCGCCATGGCGAGTCCTCTTGCTCTGCGCCTGAATCTGCATCGCCCGTTTTTCCCTGCATGCCATCCTTGCTGCGCTTTCTCTCCCGCCGCCTCGTGTGGCTTGCCGTGCTCGTTTCGCTGGGCATTGGCGGCTTGTTTGCGCGCGCCATCTGGACCATGCGCGTGGACGCGCTGGCGTATGCCGAACGCACCAATGCCAACTTGGCGCGCGCGCTCGAGATCGGCCTCGTGCGCGGGCTGGACACCCTGGACGATGCCATGCAGAACGTGGTGCTTGAGCTGGGGCGCTCCAACGTCATGGCGCTGCCGCCCGACATGCGCCAGCGTGTGCTGTTTGGCAACCTGCTGCGCGCGCAAAACATCGACGACCTGCTGGTCACCGACGAACGCGGCCGCGCCGTGCTCGACGCCCGCGGCGTGCTGCCGCGCCAGATCGAGCTCGCAGACCGCGAATACTTCCAGGCCCTGCGCAGCGGGCAATACCGCGGGCTCTACGTGGGCCAGCCCATCGTGGCGCGCACCACGCAGCAATGGAGCCTGCCGCTCGCGCGCGCCTACTACAACCCCGACGGCAGCTTTGCCGGCGTGGTCGTGGGCGTGATTCCGCTGCGCTACTTCCAATCCATCTTCAGCAAGGTGGAGCTGGGGGCGGATAGCGGCATCAATCTGATCACGCTCGATGGCACCTTTGTGGCGCGTTTTCCATATGACGGCACGGGTGTGGGCAAGAGCGTGGCCGGGAGTGCGAGCATGCGTTACGTGCAGTCGCGCCGCAGCGGCAGCTTGCTCGAGCGCACGCCACTCGATGGGGCCTACCGGCTATACACATTCCGCCGCGTCGGCACCTATCCGCTCGTCGTGGGCGTGGCCCAGTCGTACGACACCATCCTGCAGCCCTGGCGCCGCAACGCCTGGACGCTGGGCGCTTTTGCCGTGCTGCTCATGGGAGGCAGCATTGGCCTGGCCTGGCTCTTCACGCGCCAGCTGAGCGAGCGCGAGCGCATCGCCGCGCAACTGCGCGAGGCCGAGCACAAGCTGCGCACCATCCTCGACAACGTGCCCTCGTTGATCGGTTACTGGGGCGCCGACTTGCACAACCGCTTCATCAACCATGCCTGCGAGGACTGGTTTGGCGTTCCGCCCGCGCAGGTGGCGGGCATGCACCTGAGCCGCTTGATTGGCAAACAGTGGATGGCGCAGTACCAGCGCTACATCGACCAGGCCTTGCAGGGGCACAGGCAGGTGTTCGAGTATTCCATGGGCAACGCGCCCGACGAGGAGCGCCATTACCTCGCGGTCTGCATCCCCGATGTGGATGGCGGCGCAGTGCGCGGATTTTTCGTGCAGGTGACCGACATCACCGAGCGCAAGCGCATGGAGGACGAGCTGTTCGAGGAAAAAGAACGCATGCGCCTGACGCTGCAGGCCATCGCCGACGCCGTGGTCTGCACCGACGCGCAGGGCCGCGTCACCTACGTCAACCCCGCCGCCGAGCGTTTGACGGGCTGGCAGGCCTTTGATGCCGCACACCACGATGTCGATGAAGTCGTAGGCCTGCGCGCGGCCGATGGCTCTACGCCCCGCTCCAGCCCGCTGCACCAGGCGCTGGAGGAAAAGCGCCCCATCCCCACCACGCGCGGCGTGGTGCTGCAGCGCGGCACGGGCCAGCGCTTCGATGTGGAAGAGTCGGCGAGCCTGATCACCGACCGCAAGGGCCGCGTCACGGGCGCCGTGGCCGTGCTGCGCGACGTGGGCGCGGCGCTGGCGCTGGCCGAGCGCATGGCGCATCTCGCGCAGTACGACGCGCTGACCGACCTGCCCAACCGCCTGCTGCTGCGCGACCGCGCGCAACAGGCGTTCGCGCAGGCGCAGCGCGACGCCAGCCTGGTGGCCGTGCTGTATATGGACCTCGACGGCTTCAAGCAGATCAACGACAAGCTGGGGCACGACGTGGGCGACCAGCTGCTGGTGCAGTTCGCCAAACGCCTGCAAGCGGCCGTGCGCGCCACCGACACCGTGTGCCGCCTCGGTGGTGACGAGTTTTTGCTGCTGCTGCGTGGATTGGCGAATGCCGAGCAGATAGAGCCGTTGGTACGCAAGATTCTGGACGCCTGCAAGGAGCCCGTACAGCTTGCGGGGCACACGCTGCCGCTGCGCGTGAGCGGCGGGCTGAGCCTGTATCCAGCGCACGGGCAAGACCTGGAAACGCTCGCGCGCCACGCCGACGAAGCCCTGTACGCGGCCAAGCGCAGCGGGCGCGGGCGCGTGTGCCTGTACGCGGGCGAAGGCGTGGAGCCCCGGCTGCTCGTGCCCGCGCCTGCACCCGGTGCCGCAACCATGGCCGTTGCACCGCCGAAGTAGCTTCTTAAAAAGTAGCTGCTTGCGCAGTATCCATAAGCTCTAGAGGCCAATTTCTATCGAAATTCTCAGCCTCTGCCGTGCCTATCTGCCGCACCTGCTCGCAGCGTCCGCTTGCCGCACAATCGATCCCGAGCGGTTCCATTCCCCATCCGCGCCAGGAGACCTTGCGTGCCCGATCTGTCCACCATCACCTGCATCGAAGACCTGCGCCGCATCGCGCGCCGCCGCGTGCCGCGCATGTTCTACGACTATGCCGACTCCGGCGCGTACACCGAGAGCACCTACCGCGCCAACGAGGCCGACTTCCAGCGCATCCTGCTGCGCCAGCGCGTGGCCGTGAATCTGGAAGGGCGCAGCACGCGCAGCACCATGCTCGGCGAGCCTGTCGCCATGCCCGTGGCGCTCGCGCCCACGGGCCTCACGGGCATGCAGCACGCCGACGGCGAAATCCTCGCCGCGCGCGCGGCCAAGGCGTTTGGCGTGCCCTTCACGCTCTCGACCATGGGCATCTGCTCGCTCGAAGACGTGGCCGAACACACCGGGCGGCATCCGTTCTGGTTCCAGCTCTACGTGATGCGCGACCGCGACTTCATCGAACGCCTGATCGAGCGCGCACGCGCCGCCAACTGCTCGGCGCTGGTGCTCACGCTCGATTTGCAAATCCTCGGCCAGCGCCACAAGGACATCAAAAACGGCCTCTCCACACCCCCTAAGCCCACGCTGGCGAACCTGCTCAACCTCGCCACCAAGCCGCGCTGGTGCCTGGGCATGCTGGGCACGCGCCGGCGCAGCTTCGGCAACATCGTGGGCCACGCCAAGGGCGTGGGCGACATGCGCTCGCTCGCCTCGTGGACGGCCGAGCAGTTCGACCCGCGCCTGAACTGGGCCGACGTCGAGTGGATCAAAAAGCGCTGGGGCGGCAAGCTCGTGCTCAAGGGCATCATGGACGCCGAGGACGCGCGCCTGGCCGCGCAAAGCGGGGCCGACGCGCTCATCGTGAGCAACCACGGCGGGCGCCAGCTCGACGGCGCGCCTTCGAGCATCCAGGCGCTGCCTGCCATCGCCGAAGCCGTGGGCCAGCGCATCGAAGTCTGGATGGACGGCGGCATCCGCAGCGGGCAGGACGTGCTCAAAGCCCGCGCCCTGGGCGCGCGCGGCACGCTGATTGGGCGCAGCTTCCTCTACGGCCTGGGCGCCTTCGGCGAAGCCGGCGTGCGCCGCGCACTCGAGATCATCCAGAAAGAGCTCGACATCACCATGGCGTTTTGCGGGCGCACGCAGATCGACCAGGTCGATCGCTCCATTTTGTTGCCCGGCACTTATCCGACGCCGTGAACGACCTGGCCGCCCGTGGGTGCGCTATTGCCGCGGCCGGGCACATCCATCGTGCGCTTGGCAAAACCCTATCGCGCTAGCCCCAGATGCATTTTGATTGCGCCCTCGACGGCCTGCATATCGTCCTGAGAGAGCGTACCCAGTTGACGTTTCAGCCTCGACTTGCCAGCGGCCATGATCTGATCGGCCATCGCCTTGCTGTTTTGCTCTGCCACGGTAACCATGGCTTCGCCGGGATACAGCCGCCCCGTGTTGCTGGTCAATGGGATCACGACCACCCGTGCAAGATTTCGATTCGCGGCGTCGTTGCTTACGATCACTGCGGGGCGCATCTTGCGGATTTCACTGCCCACCGCAGGATCGAACTCGACCCACAAGACCTCACCGCGCCGCATCGGTCATGTCTTGGGCAAGGGCATTGCACCATTGCGCGGCTTCGATCTCGCGGTGTTCGTCGGCCGCCATCGCCCGATAGCCTTCGTCGAGCGACTTGTCTACCACGTGAGGACGGAGCAAGTCCTCAATGAATTGACTCATCTTGCGTGGCCCCACCAGCCGGTACAAGCCCTCGTAAACATCTGCATCGAGCGTGATCGTCATTTTTCGGTGCATATCCACTCCTTTGCGCAAAGTACGGAGGGCATTTTATGGTGTGCGAGCAGCCCCCGCGGGCGTGAGTTCATCGGCGCACTCGCGCGTATCAAGGTGCTATCCCCCCGTACCCCGTTGTGCCGTCAGCGCCCGACCTCCTTGAGGTGCTGCTCGCGGGATTGGATGGCTGTAGGCGTGAAATCGGTGAACACACCATCCACCCCCGCGCGGAAGTAAGCCAGGTATTCGGCCACTGGGTCGCCTTTGAACAAGCCGGCAAGGTACTTGGCCTCATTGCGGAAGGTGAAGACATGGACGAAGAGCCCCAGCTTGTGGGCGTCGGCGATCAGGCTGGTGGGCGTGGCGCTGTTCACATCGGTGAGCTTGCCGCTCGGGCCACTCAGGCGCATCACTTGTGGTTTCCAGGGGCCGATGCCGTCGGCGTATTGCTTGATCTGGGCCAGGCCCGCCGGCGAGATCATGTCGCCGAAGGTGGCGGGATTGCCCGCGACGGTGTAGCTGTAGGGCCGGCCACTCACGAAGGTATACACATCGGTGCTGTCGCCGATGTGGATCATGTCGCCGGTCTTGTAGTTCACGTCGTTGCCGTCGATCAGCTGCACAGCCTTGGCCTTGAGGCCGGCGCTGCGCAGGTACAGCAGACTATCGGGGTCGAAGCTCTGGACGAACAAGGGTGCGTCCTTGCTGTTCAGGCCATTGTCGCTGAGCACCTTGAGCACGATGTCCTCGAATGGATGGCTGGCACCGGGAGCGCCACAGCCATTGGCCTTGGCCTGCGCGTTGTTCCACAGCGGGTTTTTGGTTTCTGGGTAAATGCTGATATTGCGCCCAGTCGATTTGGACTTGGCTTGGGCGATGTCTATGACTTCCTGCAGGCTCAGGATAGGCAGCAGGCCGTTGTAGGTGGTGGGGCGGGATTCCTTGGCGTCAAAGGTCGTGCCGTTGATACCAAATTTGCGTAGCTCAGCCAGTGTGAAGTCGGTGATCGACCAGTCGCCTGTGTGGTCCTCGCCATCGACGACCAGCGAGCGCAGCACCGACGTCGGATCGGCGGGGTCGGTCAGGTCGCTCAGGTAGGCCGGGGGGCCGCCATATTTGGCGGCGTCGTATTTGACTGGCACGAGCACGCCGGGGACAGTGCGCTTGCGTGCCATCACCTCGGGGTATTTCGCCGCGACTTCGGCAATGTTGGTGTTGTCGCTGAGCCACGGATTGTGGCGCGCGACCGGGATGCAATCCTTGGTCAGATGCACGTCGAGTTCGAGCGAGTCGCCGCCCAGATCGGCGGCTGTTTCGTACGACAGTTGCGTCTCCTCGGGGTAAAGGCCGGGGTAGCCGCGGTGCGAGATGACGAGGGGGACGCTGCCTTCGAGGGTCGGCAGCGAGGCGCCATCGTCGCCACCGCCGCAGGCCACCAGCAGCGAAGATACCGCGATCGTGCCCAGGGCCATGCGCGTCCAGCGCGAGGGTGTCGGGTTCATGTTTGTCATGGGTTACTTCCTCCATCGTTGTCAGGAGCGGGGATGATTTCCTCGGGGTGTGAAAGCTTCTTGACAGGCGGGCACAATCGTTTGCGCGCATTGCCGTGACCCAAGCCTCTATGCCTTCCTTTGACCAACGCGACGAGCAACCACAGTTCGCGCTCCACGACCAGGCGCTGCCCCGGCGCATCGCCCACCTGGACATGGACGCTTTTTTCGCCAGCGTGGAGCTGCTGCGCTACCCGCAGCTGCGCGGCTTGCCCGTGGTCATCGGTGGGCGACGGCGCATGCCGCAAGAGGGCGCCAGTTCGGCCGATGCCGCCCTGCCGCTGTCGGCCTTCGAGCGGCTCAGGAATTACCAGGGCCGCGGCGTCATCACCACCGCCACCTATGCGGCGCGTGCCTTCGGCGTGGGCTCGGCCATGGGGCTCATGAAGGCTGCGCGCCTGTGCCCCGATGCCATCTTGCTGCCGGTTGACTTCGACGCCTACCGGCGCTGCTCGCGCGCCTTCAAGGACGTGGTGCGCAGCCTCGCGCCGGTCATGGAAGACCGCGGCATCGACGAGGTGTATATCGACTTCACCCACGTGCCCGGCGGCCAGGAGCAGGGCGGGCGCGTGCTTGCGCAGCGCATCCAGCAGGGCATTCATGCGGCCACGGGCCTGACTTGCTCGATCGGCGTGGCGCCCAACAAGCTGCTGGCCAAGATGGCGAGCGAATTCGACAAACCCCAGGGCATCTCCATCGTTTTCGAGGACGACCTGGCCACGCGCATCTGGCCCTTGCCGTGCCGCAAGATCAACGGCATAGGCCCCAAGACCGACGCGCGCCTGCAGGCCTTGGGCATACACACCATAGGCGAGCTCGCGCAGCAGGGCCTGGCGGCGCTGGTGCGGCACTTCGGCAAGGCCTATGGCGCCTGGCTACACGACGCCGCCTGGGGGCGCGACGAGCGGCCGATGGTCACCGAGAGCGAACCCGTTTCCGTGAGCCGCGAGACCACCTTCGAGCGCGACCTGCACGCGGTGCACGACCGCGCCGAGCTCGGGCGCATCTTCACCGCCTTGTGCGAGCGCGTGGCCGCCGACCTGCAGCGCAAGGGTTACTGCGGACGCACCATAGGCATCAAGCTGCGCTATGCCGACTTTTGCAGCGTCACGCGCGCGCAGACCATCGCGCTGCCCACGCAGGACGCCGCCACCATCCGCCGCGCCGCCGGGCAATGCCTGCGCCGCGTGGACTTGACGCAACGCCTGCGCCTGCTCGGCGTGCGCGTGGGAAATCTGGTGCCACAGAGCGAAGTCGCCCTGCTGCCAGCGCCCGCCGTAACCCCCGAGCTGTTTTGAACGCAGATTGTTCATTAGGCGGTGCTGCGCACCTACGCGGGCGCTGGCGGACGTCTGCTGACCAAACTGCCGCGCCAGCCGCCTCGCCATCGTCCCGCGCCCTCATGGACCATCTGGGGTAAATGGACATGCAGGTTTCTCCGCGGCGGTTGTGTGACCGCTTGTAATAATGCAGCGCTCCCTCATCCTTCGTGCTTCTGCGAGGGATCTTCTGCGAGGGATTTTTCCACGAGATCCGGATGCGCATCAATTTACCCGTCACCGCCCAAGAATACGAATTCCCCGCCGATACCATGCTGGTATCGACCACCGACACCAAAGGTGTCATCACGCATTGCAATGCGGCATTTCAGGAAACCAGCGGTTACAGCTACGATGAACTCGTCGGTCAGCCGCACAACCTGATACGCCACCCCGACATGCCGCCACAGGCGTTTCGCGACATGTGGCAGACCATAGGGCGCGGCCAGACCTGGACGGGGCTGGTGAAAAACCGGCGCAAGAACGGTGATTTTTATTGGGTGCGCGCCAACGTCACGCCCATCATGCAAGGGGATAAGCCGCGCGGCTACATGTCGGTGCGCACCAGGCCCAGCCGGGAGGAGGTGCGCCAGGCCGAGGCGCTGTATGCGCAACTGCGCCGCGATGCCGAGCAGGGGCGTACGGGGCTGCGGCTGCAGCAGGGGCGCGTGATCCCGCCCGGTTTGCGCGGCCTTTGGCAAGGTCTGCGCTGGCTGCCGCCCGCCTATGGCCTGGGTGCGCTGCTGCTCGCCGCGACGGCGTTCGCCATGCTGCCTTTCATCCTCGGTGCCAGCGGCGCCTGGGCCTGGGGCGGTGTGCTTGTCCTGCTCCTGGTGGGCCATGCCGCGGTGCTCGCCTGGTTCCAGGCGCGCATCGTCGGCGGGTTGCGGCGTGCGGCAGAGTTTGCGCGTGACATTGCGGCTTGCAATCTGGTGGCACGGCTCGATGGCTCCGACTTTGCGCCGGCGCTGCAAGGCTTGCTGGGCAATCTGCAGCAAATTCAGATCAATCTGCGTGCGGTGGTGGGGGACGTGCGCAGCGAGGTACAGGGTTTTTTGCAGACCGCCGAAAGCATGGCGCAGGCCGGGCAGGACTTGTACGTGCGCACCGAGGCCCAGGCCAGCAGCCTCGAAGAAACGGCCGCCACCATGCAGCAGCTCTCGGGCACGGTGCACCACGCGGCCGATACGGCCAGCCAGGTGGCGCAGGACGGCGTGCAGAGCGCTGCGCTTGCGCAGCGCGGCGGGCAGGCCGTGCAGCAGCTGGGGCAGACCATGCAGGCGATCGAGCAGTTCTCGCGCCGCATCAGCGAGATCGTCGCCGTGATCGAGGGCATCGCCTTCCAGACCAACTTGCTCGCGCTGAATGCCGCCGTCGAAGCGGCACATGCCGGCGCGCAGGGGCGCGGCTTTGCCGTCGTGGCCGCGGAAGTGCGTGCGCTCGCGCAGCGCAGCGCGGCGGCAGCCAAGGACATCCGCACGCTGATCGCATCTTCGGTGTCGCAGGTCAGCGGCGGCAGCCAGCAAATGGCGCAGGCTGAGCAAATGATTACCGCCGCAGTGGCAGCGGTCGAGCGCCTGAGCGCGCTGGTGCGCAGCATCAGCGAAGCCACGCAAGAGCAGTCGCACGGCATAGACCAGGTCAATGAGTCCGTGGTGCAACTCGAGGCCGTGACCCAGCAAAACGCCGCGCTGGCCGAGCAGACCGCCTCTTCGGCCGAGGAACTCGAGGCGCACTCGCAAATGCTCGCACGCTCGGTCGAGGTGTTCCGCTTGTAACTTGCTTGGGGCGTGGCCGCCCGGCCGCCCGGCCGCGCCCTGGTGGCCGCAGCCCTACTGCCGCGCCGTGCGCACGTTCGCCGGCGGCCGTTGCGGGTGGCTGGTGCGCCAGGGGTTGATGTCGAGCCCGCCGCGGCGCGTGTAGCGGGCATAGACGCTGAGCTGCGTCGGCTGGCAGCGCGTCCAGATGTCCATGAAGATGCGCTCCACGCAGTGTTCGTGAAAGCCGCTGTGCAGGCGAAAGCTCACGAGGTAGCGCAGCAGGCCCTCCTGGACGATGGGTGCGCCGCTGTAGCGGATCTGCACGCTGCCCCAGTCGGGCTGGCCCGTGACCGGGCAGTTGCTTTTGAGCAGGCGGCTCGTGAGCACTTCGCCGTGCACGGGCGGCGCGCCCTGCTGCACGGCGAGCAGTTCGGGCGCGGGCTGGTAGTGCGTGCATTCGACGTCGAGCCGGTCCAGGTTCAGGCCGTCGAGCTCGTGCACGGCCTGCTGGTCGAATTGCTCGGGCAGCAGCAGCTTTACGCCGATACTGCCGGGCGCATCGGCGCCGCGCCACAGCGCCGCGCTGAGGTCGGCGCGGATGCGCGCCTGCACTTCGCTTGCGTCTGCAAAGCGCGTCTGGCTGAAGCTGCCCAGGTAGAGCTTGAGTGACTTGCTTTCGAGGATGTGCGGCGTTTCGCACGGAATCGTGAGCTGCGCGAGCGCCACCTGCGGCTTGCCGCGCGGGTTGAGCCACGAGAGCTCGTAGGCCGTCCATAGGTCGGCGCCGAAAAAGGGCGGCGCAGCCGTGATTCCGAGCTCGGCCCGCTGCGCCGCGCGCGCTATCGGAAAGAGTAGCGTCGGGTCGTACTGGTCGGCGTAGGCGACGGCCTTGCCCAGCGGCGAGTGCTGCGGTGACGGGCTGGGCGAATGCGCGGATGCGGGATCGTCGAGGGGCATCGAATGTCTATCAAAAAAGGAGCTTATAGCGCTTGATACGCCTGCGCAAAAGGCCTATTTCATTCAAATTTTCCCGCGCGCAGCCACTTGGTGGCGATCCACTTTTCGCCGGCGATCACGGGGGCGCCGGCGTGCAGGCTGCCAGTGGATGGGTGCGCGCGCTCGTAGCTGAAGAACACGGCGTTGCCGCGCTGCGCCGCGACTTCGAGGTGTATGTCCGGAAAGCCCGTGGCGCCGCCTTTTTCGGGCGTGTTGAGGTAGAGCACCAGCGTGCCCACGCGCTGGCCGCCGCGCGCGAGCAGCGTGGGCGTGCCGGGTGCGTCGGGGTCGAAGTAGTCGTAGTGCGGCTTGTATTCGGCGCCGGGGCGGTAGTGCAGCACCTGCAGGCCCTCGCCGTTTTCCACGGGCCAGCGCAGCAGGCGCGCGATGCGCTGCTCTATGCGCTGCAGCAGCGGGCTTTCGCCGCGCTGAAAGAACATGCCTTCGCTCGTGCGGTCGTCGTTGACCTCCTGCCCGCCCGTGGCCGTGGCCACGGTGAGCGAGCGCTCCAGGCGCGGGCGCGCGGCTTCGATCAGCGCGTCGCATTCCTCGGGCGCGAGCAGGTCGCCGAACACCACGATGCGTGGATGGCCGATGGCGAGCAGCACGCGCACCTGGCGGTCGCCCAGGTCGATCACGGTGGGCGCGTCGGCCAGATCGGGCTCGGGCACGGCGCTCGCGGGCGGCAGTCCCTGCGCGACGGCGACCGCGTCGAGGTGCGCGCGCAGCGTCTGTTCGAGCGCCTGGGCGGCCAGGTCTTCGTCCCAGCCGGCTTGCTGCATGGCCTGCAGCAGCGCAGGCGCGCTGCAGCCGGCCTCGGCCTGCGCGACGATCCACTGGCGCAGCTCGGGCGTGATGGTTTGGCTGCGGCGGCTCATGCGTGGCCTGCGGGATGTTCGCGCCGAAACACGAGGCGCTCGGGGCTCGAAACCGCAGGCGCATAGGCATAGCCCTCGAGCGCAAAACCCTCGAGGCCCGCGGGCGTGGTGATGCGCTGCGTGACGCCCCAGCGCGCCATCAGCCCACGCGCGCGCTTGGCGTAAAAGCTGATGATCTTGTAGCTGCCGCCCTTGAAGTCTTCGAACACGCAGTCGATCACGCGCGCGCGCAGCGCCTTGCGATCCACGGCCTTGAAATACTCCTGCGAGGCGAGGTTGACGACGATGCGCTCTGCATGTTCTTGAGCTTCCTGCCCTTGTTGCCCTTGTGATTGCCGCGCAGCTCCTAGGAGCCTGTCGGACTTTGGAATCGTCGGCTGCGAATGCGCCGCAGCGGCCCATTTTTTACCAGCTTCTTGCCCCATAGCACCACTATGGGGCTGCGAATCCGGCAAAAACTGGCCTCGCCGGGACGCATTCTCGCTTTCGACGCCCAAAGCCCGACAGGCTCCTAGCGCGGCGTTCAGATATTCGGCGATGCGCGGGCCCCAGAACTGGTACAGGTTCGCGCCCGCGGCGGTGGCCAGCGGCGTGCCCATTTCGAGGCGGTAGGGCTGCATGCAGTCGAGCGGACGCAGCACGCCGTACAGGCCGCTCAGGATCACGAGGTGCTGCTGCGCCCAGTCGAGGTCGGCCGCGCCGAGCGTGCGCGCTTGCAGCCCTTCGTACACGTCGCCGTTGAACGCCAGCAACGCCTGACGGCCTCGAGATTTCGCGCATTCCGGCTGCCAGGCCTGGTAGCGCGCGACGTTGAGCGCCGCGAGCTTGTCGCTCAGGCCCATGAGCGAGGCGATTTCTTGCGGCGACTTGCGGCGCAGCACTTCGATGAGCTGCGCCGCCTGCGCGAGAAAAGGCGGCTCGGTGCACGGCAGTTGCGCCGGCACGGGGGTGTCGAAGTCCAGGGTTTTGGCGGGTGAGAGCAAAAACAGCATGGCAAAGCCCCTTGGGGAATGGCGGCGTGCAGCGTAGCACGTGGGGCTGGCGGTCGCGAGGGGACGGCCGCCAGCCGGCGTCGGCGTCAGGTGCGCGGATCTTCGAAGGGCAGGCGCATGGCGGCCAGATCGCGCCGCGTTTCGACGAGCACCAGCGGGCCTTCGTCGGGCAGAGCCACGGCGGGGCGCTCGCGTGGTACGCGGATGGGCGTGGGCTCGGCGGCGATCGCGGCCTGCACGGCGGCCACCTTGGCCGGGTCCGAATTCACCCATTGCAGGCCCGCTTGTGCGGCGATGTGCTGCAGCTCCTGCAAGGGCAGGGCAAAGCGCGGCGCCTGCGCTGGCGCGCCCGGTGCTATCGCAGTGACGGGCGTGGCAGCCGGCGCGGCTGCGCTGGCAGCGATGGTTTCGGCGGCAGGGATGGCGGCGGGCGCTTGGGCTGCTGCGGCCGCCTCGGGGGCGATCGCCGCGGGCTGCGCAGGCGCAGGCGCCTCGGCTGCGGCTTCGGTCACGGCTTCGCCCTGTGGTGCAGCGGCGTAAGTCTGGTCGAAGTAGCTGCGGCGTGCGGGCCCCTGCTCGGCGGGCACTGCAGCCTGCTCGGCGGGTGGCGGCGCAGCTTGCGCGCTGGCAGCTTGCGACGCCTCGGCCGGGGTGCCTGGCAAGGTGTCGAACTCCAGCAGCACCGGCGCTTCGCCCGCTACAGGGGTGGGCGCGGCCTCCTCGGCGGTGGTGCTGCCAGCCTCGGCGCGCGGCGTGCGGCTGCGCCGGTCGCGGCCGTAGCGGTCGCGCGAGCGGCGTGCACTGCGCTCTTCGCCGCCAGCGGCTGCGCTGCTTTCTTCGGTGGGCGTCTGCGCCGCAGCGCCGGGCACGGCTGCGTTGCCGCTTAGGTCGAGGTCGGGCAGCAGTTCGAGCGGCATGGTGTCGGAAAAACCGGAGGTAGGCACTTCACTCTCGGCACTGCCCTCGGGCGCCTGGGCGGTGCGCAGGGCATGCTCGCTGCGGTCGCTGCGCTCACCGCGTTCCCGGCGCGGTGCGCGTTCGCTGCGTGGCGCCGGGGCTTCGGTGCTGGTGGCGCGGGCTTCGGTGGGGACGGCAGCGCCTTCGCCGGGGGTGCCGGCACGCGCCTCGGAATCGCGGCGGACGCGGCCACGGCCTCGGCCGGTGGGGGCTTCGCCAGCGGGTTTTCCCGTCTCAGGTTTGTCTATTCCTGGCCTTTCGCTGCCCGCTTCGGCGCGGCGGCTGCGTGCTTCGGCGGCGTTTGGGCTGGCCTGGGCGGTGTCGCGTTGCGCGCCGTTGCCCTGGCCATTGCCGGAGCCGCTGCGCTCACCGCGCCGGTTGCGCCCGTCGGCGCGGCCGGTGCGCCGGGGCTCTGCTGTGGGCGTGGCTGCGGCGGGGGGCGCCACGGGGACCGGGGCCGGCGTCGGTGGTGTGGCCGGTGCCAGCGGGGCCAGGCCCAGCAGGCGCTTGATCCAGGCAAAGAACCCACGCTCCTGCGGCACGGGCGGGGGAGCGACCGGGGCGGCGGGTGCCGGCGGCACCGGTGGCACCGGTGGCACGGCAGGGGCCGTGCTGCGCGCGGCTGCGGGGCGCGGCGCGGCTGCGGGCGCGGGCATGTCGGGCAGTACGCCCTTGATGACCGGGGTTTGCCGGTTCGTGGGCTCTTGCGAGCGGCGCGTCACCGCCGTGGGGTCTTCGACTTCTTCGGCGAGCTCGTAGCTGGGCTCGATCTGATCGAGGCGCGGGTCGTCGTGCTTGAGGCGTTCGAGCTTGTAGTTGGGCGTCTCCAGCCCTTTGTTGGGCACGATGAGCACGCTCACGCGCTGCTTGAGCTCGATTTTGGTGATTTCGGGGCGCTTTTCGTTGAGCAGGAAGCTCGCCACCTCCACGGGCACCTGGCAGCGCACGGCGGCGGTGTTGTCCTTCATCGATTCTTCTTGAATGATGCGCAGGATTTGCAGCGCCGAGCTCTCGGTGTCGCGCACGTGCCCCGAGCCGCCGCAGCGCGGGCAGGGGATGGATACACCCTCGGAGAGCGCAGGCTTGAGGCGCTGGCGGCTCATTTCCATCAGGCCGAACTTGCTGATGGTGCCGAACTGCACGCGCGCGCGGTCCTGGCGCAAGGCGTCGCGCAGACGGTTTTCGACCTCGCGCCGGTTCTTGGCCTCGTCCATGTCGATGAAGTCGATCACGATCAGCCCGCCCAGGTCGCGCAGGCGCATCTGGCGCGCCACCTCATCGGCGGCTTCGAGGTTGGTGCGCGTGGCGGTTTCCTCGATGTCGCCGCCCCTGATCGCGCGCGCCGAGTTCACGTCGATCGACACCAGCGCCTCGGTGTGGTCGATCACGATCGCGCCGCCGCTGGGCAACTGCACGGTGCGCGCGTAGGCAGATTCGATCTGGTGCTCGATCTGGAAGCGCGAAAACAGCGCCGCGTCGTCGCGGTAGCGCTTGACGCGTGCCGCGTACTCGGGCATCACGTGCGCCATGAACTGCTGCGCTTGCTCGTAGATGTCGTCGGTGTCGATCAGGACTTCACCGATGTCGTGGCTGAAGTAGTCGCGGATCGCGCGGATCACGAGGCTCGACTCCTGGTAGATCAGGAACGCGCCCTTGCCGCCCTTGGCGGCGTTTTCGATCGCGCTCCAGAGCTTGAGCAGGTAGTTCAAGTCCCACTGCAGCTCGGCCGCGCTGCGGCCTATGCCAGCGGTGCGCGCGATGATGCTCATGCCCTTGGGGTATTCGAGCTGGTCCATCGCGTCCTTGAGCTCGGCGCGGTCTTCGCCCTCGATGCGGCGCGACACGCCGCCGCCGCGCGGGTTGTTGGGCATGAGCACCACGTAGCGCCCGGCCAGGCTAATGAAGGTCGTGAGCGCCGCGCCCTTGTTGCCGCGCTCTTCCTTTTCGACCTGGATCAGCAGCTCCTGCCCTTCCTTGATCGCGTCGCTGATGCGCGCCTGGCTGACGGACACCCCTTCGGCAAAGTATTGGCGCGAGATTTCCTTGAACGGCAAAAAGCCGTGGCGCTCCTCGCCGTAATCGACGAAGCAGGCTTCGAGCGAGGGCTCGACGCGCGTGACGATGGCTTTGTAGATGTTGCCCTTGCGCTGCTCGCGCCCTTCGATCTCGATTTCGTAGTCGAGCAGTTTCTGGCCATCGACGATCGCCAGGCGACGCTCTTCGGGCTGCGTGGCATTGATGAGCATCCGTTTCATGATGCGTGTCCTTCTTGTTGTCGGTGCGGGCAGCAGCCTGGCAGCATGTGCGCTGCGTGGGGCCGCTGCCAGCGGGGTTCCAAATCAATGAATGCTCTGCACTGCAGAGCTGCAAATGCCTGGACCGACGCATCGAAACAGAGGAAACGAAGGGAATGGCCAAAGCAGCCGCAAGCCCGCCGGGAACGATTGGTTCCGCTTGCGGCGCGCGCGACAGGGGCGTGGGGATGGGGCGAGCAGGGATTGCCTGGTAGGCTGGTTTGCTACGTCAGTGATAGCTTCAAGCGCATGCTGCGCCTCAGCTGGAACCACTTTTTGTGCCAGAAATTGGGGCGTGGGCCAGTGCCAGAACACGCTCCACAAGGCCATCAGCAACCACATCGCTCGCTTTGATCCGCCGGCACAGGCTGCGAGGAGCTTGTGCCGGCTTGGGGATTCCATTGTTGGGGTTTCGATTCGTCGGTCCGCAACGTGCTGCGCGGGCCACTGCAGACGCTTAGGAGCCTGTCAGACTTTGGAATCGTCGGCTGCGAATGCGCCGCAGCGGCCCATTTTTTACCGTCTTCTTGCCCCATAGTCCCGCTATGGGGCTGCGAATCCGGCAAAAACTGGTCTCGCTGGGGCACATTCTCGCTTTCGACGCCCAAAGTCCGACAGGCTCCTAGCCTGCAATGTGCGCACGACGCCCGCTGGCATCGACCTGCCTGCGCGCGCAGTGTTTGCAGGGTCGGCTAAACTCGATCCAAATCAACCACTTACACGCACAGGTGAAACGAATTATAGGGGCCAAAGCCCATGCGCCGGCGCCGGCAGCGCGAAAGGCCGTGCCCGCGCCGGGGCGTGCATCAATGCGGCCCGGCGCGGCCGAGGCGCTCGAAGTGCGCACGCTGCAGGTCGATGAAGAATCCACGGGCCAGCGGCTCGACAATTTTCTGCTGCGCCAGCTCAAGGGCGTGCCCAAAACGCATGTCTATCGCATCATCCGCAGCGGCGAGGTGCGCCTGAACAAAGGCCGTGCGCGCGCCGACACGCGCGTGCACGCGGGCGACGCGGTGCGCCTGCCGCCGGTGCGCGTGGCGGCGCGCGCCGCTGGCCTTGGCGCCGGCCCCGCGGCCGACGCGCAGGCGGCTGCGCATGTGCCGCCGCGCCACTTTCCCATCCTGTTCGAAGACGAGCACTTGATCGCGCTCGACAAGCCCGCGGGCGTGGCCGTGCATGGCGGCAGCGGCGTGAGCTTTGGCGTGATCGAGCAATTGCGCCGCGCGCGGCCCGAGGCGCGCTTTCTGGAGCTCGTGCACCGGCTCGACCGCGAGACCTCGGGCATCCTGCTCGTGGCCAAAAAGCGCTCGGCGCTCACGCGGCTGCAAGACCAGTTCCGCGGCCGCGCCACGGGCAAGACCTACCTCGCGCTGGTCACGGGCGTGTGGCTCGCGAACCAGAAGGTGATAGACCTGCCGCTGCACAAATACCTGCTGCCGGGGGGATCAAGTGCATCGGGCGCGCCGGGCCAAGCTGGACAGGGCGCGGGCGAGCGGCGCGTGCGCATCGCGCGCGCCGACGATCCGCAGGGCCAGCGCGCGATCACGCTGGTGCAGGTGCGCAGCGTCCTGCCCGCGCGGCCTGCGCAGGGCCTGCCCGCGCTCTCGCTGCTCGAAGTGACCATCAAGACCGGGCGCACGCACCAGATCCGCGTGCACCTCGCAAGCCAGGGCCACCCCATCGCCGGCGACGACAAATACGGCGACTTCGAGCTCAACAAGCGCCTCGCGCGGCTCGGGCTCAAGCGCATGTTCCTGCACGCCTGGCGGTTAGAGTTCAGCCACCCGGCCATGGACGCACCCGTGCGCCTGCACGCCGAGCTACCGCCCGAGCTGGCCGGCTTTTTGCCCTCCGAGTGAAACCCATGCCTACCCCTGCACCTGCTGCGCCTGCTGCATCCGCCGCACCTCCCGCCGCCGAGCGCCCGCGCCGCTTCGACCTGATCGCCTTCGACTGGGACGGTACCCTGTTCGACTCCACCGCCATCATCGTGCGCTGCCTGCAAGAGGCCGTGCGCGACGTGGGCGGCCAGGTGCCGGCAGACCAGGACGCCGCCTACGTGATCGGCATGGGCCTGCCCGAAGCGCTTGCGCACCTCGCGCCCGACCTGCCGCCTGCGGCCTACCCCGAGCTGAACCGGCGCTACCGCTACCACTACGTGCGCCACCAGAACGACATCAGCCTGTTCGACGGCGTGCTGCCCATGCTCGAGCAGCTGCGAGCGCGCGGGCATTGGCTTGCCGTAGCCACGGGCAAGAGCCGCCGCGGGCTCGATGAGGCACTGCAGGCCGCCGCGCTGCGCGCGCTGTTCCATGCCACGCGCACCGCCGACGAAACCGCGGGCAAGCCGCACCCGCTGATGCTGCACGAGCTCATGGCCGAGCTCGGCGTCGCACCCGAGCGCGTGCTCATGGTCGGCGACACCACGCATGATTTGCAAATGGCGCAGAATGCGGGCTGCGCCGGCGTGGGCGTGGCCTACGGTGCGCACGATCCGCAAGCCTTCGCCGCGCTGCAGCCGCTGTACGTCGCGCCCTCGGTGGCGCAGCTGCATGGCTGGCTGCTGCAGTCGGCCTGAACCCCCCCGCAGCCTTCCCATGCCCAGCGCACCTGCCGCATCCGCCGCCGTCCCACTGTGCCGCAGCAGCGAGCTGCAAGAGCGCGGCCTGGCCGTGCCCTTCGACGTGGTCTATGGCGGCCAGACCTGCCGCGCCTTCGCCATCCGCTTCCAAGGCCAGGTGCACGCCTACCTGAACCGTTGCACGCACATCGCGATGGAGATGGACTACCAGCCCAACCGCTTTTTCGACACGAGCGGCCAGTGGCTGCTGTGCGCCACACACGGCGCCGCCTACGCGCCCGCGAGCGGCGCCTGCGCAGGTGGGCCCTGCCGCGGCGGCCTGGTGAAAATCGCCATCACCGAAGCAGACGGCGTGGTGCACTGGCATACTGCCCACAACCTCCGCCCCGCCGAGTTCTGACATGACCGACCCCACCGCCCCACAACCACCGGAATCACCCCAAGAATCTAAGCCAAATGTGCCTCCAACGCCCAATCCATGGGCGCAGGAAGCTCCGAATACAGAAGCAAACGCGGCGCCGCGCCGGGCCTCGTCCGAGACGCCGCCACAAGAGCCCGGCTGGGAGCGCGCCGTGCTCGAAAAACTCGCCTTCGCCACGCTCGAAGAGCAGCGCCGCGCGCGCCGTTGGAAGGTGTTTTTCCGCTTCGCCTGGCTGCTCGTGGTGCTGGCCGTGGGCGCGGTCGTGCTGTACGAAAACACGCCCGGCGCCGACGTCATCAAGCCCCACACCGCGCTGGTCGAGATCAAGGGCGAAATCGCCGCCGACACGCCCGCCAACGCCGACGACATCGTGGACAGCATGCGCAGCGCCTTAGAGGACGAGGGTGCCAAGGCGCTCGTGCTGCGCATCGATTCGCCCGGCGGCAGCCCCGTGCAGGCCGGCATCATCAACGACGAAATCGTGCGCCTGCGCGCCAAATACCAAAAACCCGTGTACGTCGTGGTGGGCGAGACCTGCGCCTCGGCTGCCTACTACATCGCCTCGGCTGCCGACGAGATCTACGTCGATAAAGCCAGCATCGTGGGCAGCATAGGCGTGCTCATGGACGGCTTCGGCTTCACGGGAGCTATGGAAAAACTGGGCATAGAGCGCCGCCTGCTCACCGCGGGCGAGAACAAAGGCTTTCTCGACCCTTTCAGCCCGCAGACCGAAAAGCAGCGCGAATTCGCCCAGGCCATGCTCGACCAGATCCACCAGCAGTTCATCAGCGTGGTCAAGGCCGGGCGCGGCGAGCGCCTCAAGCCCACGCCCGAGACCTTCAGCGGCCTGTTCTGGACCGGCCAGCAGGCCGTGGAGATGGGCCTTGCCGACCACTACGGCAACCTCGACTACGTCGCGCGCGAGGTCGTCAAGGCCGAAGACATCATCGACTACACGCACCATGAAAACGTAGCTGAGCGCCTGGCCAAGAAGTTCGGCGCCGCCATGGGCCAGGGCACGGTAGCCGCCTTGCGCGCGGGACTGCCGGCGCTGCGGTGAGGGGTTTCGTCATACACGGAAAAGGTGTGCAGATGCCATCAAGCAGGCCTGAAGGAGTAGCCCATGCGTTACGCCATCGTTGTCGAAAGAACGGAAAACAACTATTCCGCTTACGTGCCCGACTTGCCGGGCTGTGTGGCTACGGGACATACCCTGGAAGAAGCAGAAAATGAAATTCGCGTAGCCATTGCGTTTCATATTCGTGGCCTCATCGAGGATGGTTTGCCCGTCCCGTCGCCGGTGAGCATCGTCGAATATCTCGAGGTCACGGCAGCCTAATGGTCCAGTTCCGCAGGCGTGCCGGGGGCGCGATGTCAGGTGCCCGAGCCTATTGATCCGGCCCTGTGAAGTTTGAACCGTTCGCCCTGAGCCTGTCGAAGGGCTTCGACAAGCTCAGCCCGAACGGAATTTGAGATTTCATCGGGCCGGACAATAGTGCAGTGCCTCGGGGTTGATGAGGTTGCTGGGCTTGCCCTGGATGAAGTTCACGACGTTGTCGAAGGCGGCGCTGAAGCAGAGCTCGTAGCTGTCTTGCTCCACGCAGCCGATATGCGGCGTGCAGATGCAGTTTTCGAGGCGCAGCAGCGCGTGGCCCTGCAGGATGGGTTCGGTTTCGAACACGTCGATCGCGGCCATGCCGGGGCGGCCGCGGTTGAGCGCGGCAAGGAGCGCGTCGGGCTCGATCAGCGCCGCGTGCGCGGTGTTCACGAGCAGCGCCGTGGGCTGCATGCACGAGAGGTCTTCGAGCGCGAGCAGGCCGCGCGTGGCGTCGGCAAGGCGCAGGTGCAGCGAGAGCACGTCGCACTGCGCGAGGAATTCGGCGCGGCTGCTCGCGGCCTGGTAGCCGTCGGCCAGGGCCTGCGCGCGCTCGGCCTCGGGCCCCCAGATGCTCACGTTCATGCCGAAGGCGCGGCCGTAGCCCGCGACGATCCGGCCGATCTGGCCGTAGCCCCAGATGCCCAGCGTCTTGCCGCGCAGCACCAGCCCCAAGCCGAAATTGGGCGGCATCGAGGCCGTCTTGAGGCCCGACTGCTGCCACGCGCCGTGCTTGAGGTTGGCGATGTATTGCGGCAGGCGGCGCATCGCGGCCATGATGAGCGCCCAGGTGAGTTCGGCCGGCGCCACGGGGGAGCTCACGCCATCGGCCACGGCGATGCCGCGCTCGGTGCAGGCGGCCACGTCGATGTGTTCGCCCACGCAGCCGGCCTGCGCGATGAGCTTGAGGCGCGGCAGCTTTTCGACGAGCTGGCGCGTGATCTGCGTGCGGTCGTGGATCAGCACGATGATGTCGGCGTCGCGCAGGCGCACGGCCAGCTGCCCTATGCCCTTGACGTTGTTGGTATAGACCTTGGCGGTGTACGGGTCGAGCATGCTCGCGCAGCGCAGCTTGCGCACGGCGTCCTGGTAATCGTCGAGGATCACGATGTTCATGCCGCCATTGTGCCTTGGCGTGCCCGCATGACTGGCCTCGAAACGTGTCAGACCGTGGCGCGCGCGCAGCCGGCACGCGCCCCCGGAGCCTTGCTCAGTCGCGCACTTCCTGCCAGCCGATGCGGCCCTGGCCGAGCTCGCTCAGGTGCTGCACGAAGGCCGTGGCTTGCGCCTCGGGCAGGCGCAGCCGCAGCGTGACCTGCGCGCCGTGCTGCACGGCCAGCAGTTCGGCGCCGGCCTGGGCGGCCTCGCGGCGCGCCAGACCTTCGAGCGCGTAGGGCAGCTCGCATTGCAAAGTCTGCAGGCGCTGCAGCGGCACCTTGGTGGCCGTGCGCAGCGCCTGCGCCACGGTGTCGGTGTAGGCGCGCACGAGGCCGCCCGCGCCGAGCTTGACGCCGCCGAAGTAGCGCACCACGGTGGCGAGCACGCCGTCGAGGTCCTGGTGGCGCAGCACTTCGAGCATGGGCCGGCCCGCGGTGCCGCCGGGCTCGCCGTCATCGACCGCGGCCGAGTGGCCACCGGCCAGCAGCGCCCAGCAGATGTGCGCGGCGCCCGGATGCTCACGCCACAGCGCATCGACCACGGCCTGCGCGCTGGCGCGGTCGCTCATGGGCTGCACGCAGCCGATGAAGCGGCTTTTCTTGATGAGCAGCTCGCTGTGCGCCGGGGCGGCCAGGGTCATAGGCATCGCAAAACCAAAGCGCTTTACTTCTTAAAAGATAGCTGCTAGCGCGCTTCCATCAAGCGCTGGGGGCGGATTTGGCTTCAGGTTTCGGATGGACAAAGCCTTATTCGACCATGTCGCGGCTCAGGCCCGCGGTTTGGCTGAAGCCGCCATCGACGTAGGTGACCTCGGCCGTGACGCCGCTCGCGAGGTCCGAGAGCAAAAAGGCCGCGACGTTGCCCACGTCGTCGATCGTGACGTTGCGGCGCAGCGGCGCGGCGTTGGCGACCACGGCCAGCAGCTTGCCGAAGTCCTTGATGCCGCTTGCGGCCAGCGTCTTGATGGGGCCGGCGCTGATGGCGTTGACGCGCATGCCGCGCGGGCCCAGCGATTCGGCCAGGTAGCGCACGCTGGCCTCGAGGCTGGCCTTGGCCAGGCCCATGGTGTTGTAGTTCGGGATGGTGCGCAGCGCGCCCAGGTACGACAGCGTGAGCAGCGCGGCTTTTTCGTTCAGGTAGGGCAGCGCGGCCTTGGCCATGGCCGGGAAGCTGTAGGCGCTGATGTCGTGCGCGGTATGGAAGGCCTCGCGCGAGAGGCCCTCGAGGAAGTCACCCGCAATCGCTTCGCGTGGCGCAAAGCCTATGCTGTGCACGAAGCCGTCGAACTTGGGCCAGACCTGCGCCAGGTCACGAAACAGGCGCTCGATCTGCTCGTCGCTCGCCACGTCACAATCGAACACCAGCTTGGAGCCGAACTCCGCGGCAAACTCGGTGATGCGGTCTTTGAAGCGCTCTCCGACGTAGCTGAACGCGAGCTCGGCCCCCTGTGCATGGCAGGCGCGCGCGATGCCGTAGGCGATGGAGCGGTTGGACAGCACGCCCGTGATGAGCAGCTTCTTGCCGGTCAGAAAACCCATGTTCGTTCTCCTTTTCAAGTCGTGCAGAATTGTCGCATGCGGTCTTGGTTGCTCTTTTTGCTCTGGGCGTGCGCCGTGCCGGCGTGGGCGGCGCACGCCTACGCGCTTTGGGGGCAGCCGCGCTACCCCGCGGGCTTTGCGCATTTCGACTACGTGAACCCCGCCGCGCCCAAGGGCGGCGAGCTGCGCCTCGTGAGCAATTCGCGCGCTTCCACGTTCGACAAATACAACCCGTTCACCATCAAGGGCAGCGCGCCGGCCTACCTTTCCGAGCTGATGTTCGACACGCTGCTCGTGGGCGCGCTCGACGAAACCGCCACGGGCTACGGGCTGCTCGCGCAGGACGTGGATGTGGCGCCCGACGGCCTCTCGGCCACCTTCCGCCTGCGGCCCGAGGCGCGCTTTCACAACGGCAAGCCCGTGCGCGCGCAAGACGTCAAATACAGCTTCGACACGCTCGTCGGTCCGCACACCTCGCCCGCCTACAAGACCCTGCTCATCGACGTGGCCGGCGCCCAGGTACTGGACGAGCGCACGCTGCGCTACCACTTCAAAAAGCCCAACCGCGAGCTGCCGCTCATCGTCGGCGGCCTGCCCGTGTTCAGCCGCGACTGGGGCGCGGGCAAGCCCTTCGACCAGGTGGTGATGGACACACCCATGGGCAGCGGCCCGTACCGCATCGGCCCGGTGCGCTTTGGCAAGGACATCACCTACGTGCGCGACCCGAACTACTGGGCGCGCGAGCTCAACGTGCGCCGCGGCACGGCCAACTTCGACCGTATCCAGGTCAAGATCTACAAAGACAACACCGCGCGGCTCGAGGCCCTCAAGGCGGGCGAGTTCGATCTGATGCGCTTTTTCAGCGCGGGCGACTGGGCGCGGCGCGTGAACGGCAAGCGTTTTGCGACGGGCGAGCTGGTCAAGGGCGAATTCGCGCACAAACTGCCCTCGGGCTTTCAGAGTTACGTGCTCAACACGCGCCGCCCGCTGCTGCAGGATCGGCGCGTGCGCGAGGCGCTGGGGCTCGCGCTCGACTTCGAGTGGCTGAACCGCCAGCTCTTTTACGGCGCCTACCAGCGCGTGCGCGGCCTGTTCGGCAACACCGCGTGCGAGACGCACGGCCTGCCCAGCGCGCCAGAGCTCGCGCTCATGGAGCCCTGGCGCGACGCCATCCCCCCGGCGGCTTTCGGCCCCATGTACGAGCCGCCGCGCACCGACGCTGGCCATTCGCTGCGCGCCAACCTGCGGCGCGCGCAGGCGCTGCTGCAAGAGGCCGGCTGGGTGGTACAGGGCGGCGTGCTGCGCAACGCCGCGGGGCAGGCCTTGGAGCTCGAATACCTCGACAGCGGCGAAGGCAGCATGCGCGTGGTCGCGCCCTGGATGCGCAACCTCGAAAAGCTCGGCATCACGCTGCGCTTTCGCGCGGTGGACTTTGCGCTGTACCAGCAGCGCCTGCAAAAGTTCGACTTCGACATCACCTCGCTCGCCTTCCAGGGCACGCACAACCCGGGCCAGGAGTTTGCCGACCTGTTCGGCAGCAAGGCCGCCGACACCGAAGATTCGGGCAACTTTGCCGGCGTCAAAAACCCCGCCGTCGATGCCATGATCCACGCCATGACCGCCGCCAAAACGCAGGCCGAGCTGCTGCCCGCCTGCCACGCGCTCGACCGCATCGTCATGCACAGCCACTACCTGATTCCGCAATGGAGCGCGAGCACGCACCGCATGGCCTACAACGCCTGGCGCCTCGCGCGCCCCGCGCAAGTGCCGCCGTATGCGCCGGGCGAAACCTGGGTCATGGACACCTGGTGGGCCAAGGAGGCGGGGCGGTGAGTTGCTGGCCCCGCACACAGTCTGCGCTGGCGGATCGCGCCGGCACCGGTGCTGTCAGCCGCGCATCAATGTCCTCCTTCGTGAAAGCACACCCATGAAAACCGCCCTGGCCCTGCGCCACGTCCATTTCGAAGACCTCGGCACGCTGGAGCCGCTGCTGCAGGCGCGCGGCTACCGGGTGCGCTACCTCGACCCGGCCGTGGACGCGCTGGGTGCCGATGCCGTTGCCGACGCCGCTGCGGCGGACTTGCTCGTCGTGCTGGGCGGCCCGCTGGGCGCCTGCGATGAAGCGCTGTACCCCTTCCTCGCCGCCGAGCAGCGCCTGATTGCACAGCGCTTGGCGCAAGGCCGGCCGCTGCTGGGCATTTGCCTCGGGGCGCAGCTGATGGCGCGTGCGCTGGGCGCGCGGGTGGCGCCCATGGGCAGCAAGGAGATCGGCTTTGGCGCGCTGACGCTGACCGAGGCCGGCCACGATTCGGTGCTGGCCCCACTGGCGGGCGTGCCGGTGCTGCACTGGCATGGCGACCGCTTCGACCTGCCCGCGGGGGCGCAGTTGCTGGCGAGCACCGGGCAGTGTGCGCAGCAGGCCTTTGCGCGCGGCCCGGCGGTGCTGGGCCTGCAGTTCCACCTCGAGCTGGACGGGCGCAGCTTCGAGCGCTGGCTCGTGGGCCACTGCTGCGAGCTCGTGCAGGCCGGCATGGACCCGCGCCGCCTGCGCGCCGACGGCGGGCGCTGCGCGCCGGCCCTGGCGCAGGCGGCGCAGCAGGTGATGGGCCGCTGGCTCGACGGGCTCGAGGCCTGCGCTGCGGGCACGGTGCGGTGCGAGTGAGCCGGCGCTGGCCTGCCGCTGTCAAAGAGCGTTTGTTGCGATGAGCACCTCCTTCACGCGCCGCCTCGCCCGGCGCCTGTTCTGGCAGCGGCTGCTGCGCATTTCAGAGTGGCAAGGCACGCTGCTATGGGCGATGGTGGCTGGTTTTCTGGGGGCGCTGGCGACGCTCGCGTTCCGCGCGCTGCTCGAAGGGCTGGACCGCCTGGTGCTGGGCCGCGGCGGCAGCTTGGTGGCTATCGCGCAAAGCCTGCCCTGGTGGGCGCGCCTGCTGAGCCCCGTAGCAGGCGGCCTGCTGGCCGGGCTGCTGCTGGTGCTCGCGCGGCGCCTCGCGCAACGAAACGCGCGGCAAGGCGGGCCGCACAACGAAGCGTCCGACTACATGGAAGCCGTGGTGCTGGGCGACGGGCGCATCCCCGTGGCGCAGACGCTGCTGCGCAGCACCTCTTCGCTGCTCTCGATCGCCAGTGGCGGCTCGATCGGGCGCGAGGGCTCCATGGTGCAGCTCGCGGCGCTGTGTGCGTCCGTGCTCGGGCAGCGGCTGCGCTTTCCCGTCGAACGGCTGCGTCTGCTCGTCGCCTGCGGGGCGGCGGCAGGCGTCACCGCGGCGTACAACGCGCCCATCGCGGCGGCGTTTTTCATCGCCGAAATCGTGCTCGGCTCGATCGCCATGGAAAGCGTGGGGCCGATTTTGATCGCCTCGGTCTGCGCACACATCACCATGCAGCGCTTCGGCCTTGGCGCGCCGCCCTACACCCTGCCCGCATTTGCCGAAGTCACCGGGCCCGAGGTGGCGCTGTTCGCGCTGCTGGGCCTGCTCATGGGTGGCGGCGCGGCGCTGTTCCTGCAGGGCATGAACCGCAGCAAGCGCCTGTTCGCGCGCCTGGCGCCGCCGCTGCCGCTGCGGCTCGCGCTCGGGGGTCTGGTGGTGGGGCTGATTTCGATCTGGCTGCCGCAGGTCTGGGGCAACGGCTACAGCGTGGTGAACCAGGTACTGCAACAGGGCGACAGTATGGGCTGGAGCTGGCTGCTTTTGCTGCTCGCCGCGAAGATGGTGGCGACCTTTGCCACCGTGGGCTCGGGCGCGGTGGGCGGCGTGTTCACGCCCGCGCTGTTTTGCGGCTGCTTCGTGGGCGAGCTGTTCGGCCTGGGCGTGCACGCCTTGTGGCCCGCGGCCTCGGCCGCGCCCGTGGCCTACGCGGTCACGGGCATGGGCGCCTTTCTCGCCGCAGCCACGCAGGCGCCCTTGATGGCCATCCTGATGAT
The DNA here is from genome assembly GCA_963708545.1 of uncultured beta proteobacterium. Taxonomy (GTDB): domain Bacteria; phylum Pseudomonadota; class Gammaproteobacteria; order Burkholderiales; family Burkholderiaceae_C; genus Extensimonas. The sequence goes on from CAVPUD010000106.1 coordinate 48,542, forward strand.
CTTCGAGATGACCTTGCGCTACGAAGTCATGCTGCCGCTGATGGCCTGCAGCGTGGTCGCCTACTTCGTGGCGCGCTCGATCGGTGCCGGCTCGATGTACGAGATCACGATCAAGCGCCGCGAGCACGGCGACGAAAAACTGCGCCTCGCCCAGCTGCAGATGCGCGACCTGGTGCAGCCCACCGAAACCGTGGTGCCCCCCGACGCTGACCTGGAGGCCATGAGCCGCTTGTTTTTGCAGCACCGTGTCAAATACCTCTACGTGGTCGATGCGCAGCAGCGCTTCCTCGGCGTGGTCCCGCTGCCCGCGTTGAGCGCGCACACCGCACGCGCCCAGCCGCCGTCACCGGCATCACCGGGCTCGCCCTCTTCGTCACCTTCGCCCCCCCCGCGCGCCGCCGACCTCATGACGCAGGAGCTGCGCCCGCTCACGCAAGACATGCAACTGGGCCAGGCGCTGCAGCGCTTCATGGAACACCACGGCGAGCGCCTGCCCGTGATCCGCAGCGCGCAAGACCCGGTGCTGCTGGGCGCCGCGGACAAGAGCGCGCTGCTCGCGACCTACGTGCGCCTGAGCGAGTCCTTGTAGGAGCCTGCCGGACTTTGGGCGTCGCAAGCGTTTTCGAAGATCAGCGCATGGGCCGCCTGCGATGGCAAAGCCCCGCGGGCTCCTGGGCACGCCCACCGGCGCCGTGGTATTTTTACCCGCTTTGCGGCACACGCCATGCGGCGCGCGCTGCGCCGTGGTGGAGCATTTTTGTGTTGTTGACCCTGATTTTTCTGGCGGGCCTGTGGGCCGGTGTGCAAAACGCCCTCGCGGGCGGTGGCTCTTTCATCACCTTGCCGGCGCTCATGCTCGCGGGCATGTCGCCGCTCGCGGCCAACATCACTTCGACGGTGGCGCTGTTTCCGGGGCAGATCACCTCGGGGCTGGCGGGGCGGCGGCTCGTGACGGGCGCGGGGCGGCTGCCGTTCTGGGCGCTGTTCGTGATCAGCATCGCGGGCGGGGCGGCGGGCGGGCTGTTGCTGCTGCACACGCCGCCCACGATGTTCGCGCGCCTCGTGCCCTGGCTGGTGCTTTTCGCCACGGTCGTTTTCGCGTGGGGGAATTTCTTTCGCAAGCCCGGCGATCAGGCCACGCACATCGGCCCCGTGGCCGCGGGCATTGCGCAGTTCTTGATCGCCATCTACGGCGGCTACTTTGGTGGCGGCATCGGCTTTTTGATGATCGCCGCGCTCACCATGGCGGGCCTGCCCACGCGCAACGCCGGCGCCACCAAGAACGCGCTGGCCGGCGTGATGAACGCTTCGGCCGTGGCGCTGTTCGTGACCTCGCCGGACTTGCACTGGCGCGAGGCGCTGGTGCTGAGCGCAGGCGCGATCGGCGGCGGGCTGATCGGCTCGTGGGCGCTGCAGCGCGTGAACGAGCGCGCACTGCGCGTGGCCATCGTGTGCATCGGGCTGGCGCTGACGGCGGGGCTGTTTTTGAAGCCGGTGTAATTGGGGTCAGATTCCAATTATTTACTAGTTGGCGCCACGCCATAGGTACGTAAAGCAGCTTCCATTTGCGACTGCTCTGTCGTTGTGTCCGGGTACAGCCGATAGCTGGGTGCGACTATGGGCTCCACCGTCTGGGCCTGCACGACGATGGCGCTGTGTATCGGAAAACGTGGGCCGGCCTTTGCCTGCAGGGGGCGTGCCCATTCTGCATAGGCCGAATCGCCACGCTGGATGCTGCGCGCGGCGCCCATCACCTTGAACCCTTTTTGCACCAAGACATCGATGAAGCTCACGCACACGAGGGCATTGACGTCGATGTTGCGCACACTCGTGGGCGAAGCGATGTTCGCGATGACCAGGTGCAAGCCGTCAAAAATCGTGAAAATTTCTTTGGGCGAAACATTGGGTTGCCCAGAAGCATCCACCGTTGCGAGCCAGCACAGGACGCTGCGACTTGCCGACTCGACGATTTCTGGTGTGAGCAGTGGGGCAGGCGATATGGTCATTTATTTCCTATGCCCCCACCGCCGGCAGCCCCGACAGCGCCTGCGCGAGCTCCCGCTCGTCGTAGGCTTCGTCCTTGAGCTGGCCGGCGAAGTAGGCCTGGTAGGCGGCCATGTCGAAGTGGCCGTGGCCGCTGAGGTTGAAGAGGATGGTTTCGGCTTTGCCCTCGCGTTTGCAGCGCAGCGCCTCTGCGATCGCGCCCTTGACGGCGTGGTTGGCTTCGGGGGCGGGCACTATGCCTTCGGCGCGCGCGAACTGCACGCCCGCGGCAAAGCAGTCCACCTGGGTGTAGGCCACGGCTTCCATCAGGCCCAGCTCCTTGACGTGGCTCACCAGCGGTGCCATGCCGTGGTAGCGCAGGCCGCCGGCGTGAAAGCCCGGCGGCGTGAAGGTGCTGCCCAGCGTGTGCATCTTGGTCAGCGGCGTGAGGCGCGCGGTGTCGCCCCAGTCGTAGGCGTATTTGCCGCGCGTGAGGCTGGGGCAGGCGGCGGGCTCGACGGCCACGATGCGCGGCTTGGGGCCGCCGCGCAGGCTGTGGCCGATGAACGGGAAGGCGATGCCGGCAAAGTTGCTGCCGCCGCCGGCGCAGGCCACGACCACGTCGGGCCAGGTGTCGGCCATTTGCATCTGCTCCATGGCTTCGAGGCCGATGATGGTCTGGTGCAGCAGCACGTGGTTGAGCACCGAGCCCAGCGCGTATTTGGTGTCGTCGCGCTGGGCGGCGATTTCCACGGCCTCGCTGATGGCGATGCCCAGGCTCCCCGGATGGTCGGGCCGCTCGGCCAGGATGCGGCGGCCGTATTCGGTTTCCATGCTCGGCGAGGCGATACAGCGCGCGCCGTAGGTTTCCATGACGGCGCGGCGGTAGGGCTTTTGGTCGTAGCTCACGCGCACCTGGAACACCTGCACGTCGAGCCCGAAGAGCTGCCCCGCAAACGCGAGCGAGGTGCCCCATTGGCCGGCGCCGGTCTCGGTGGTGAGTCGGCGCACGCCGGCCTGTGCGTTGTACCAGGCCTGCGGGATCGCGGTGTTGGGCTTGTGGCTGCCGGCGGGGCTCACGCCCTCGTATTTGTAGAAGATCTTGGCGGGCGTGCCCAGCGCCTTTTCGAGGCGGTGCGCGCGGTACAGCGGCGCGGGGCGCCACAGGCGAAACACCTCGCGCACGGGTTCGGGGATTTCGACCTCGCGCGCGGTGCTCACCTCCTGCTCGATCAGGCTCATGGGGAAGAGCGGCGCCAGGTCGTCGGGCGCGATGGGCTGCATGGTCACGGGGTGCAGCACCAGCGGCAGCGGCGCGGGCAGGTCGGCCTGGATGTTGTACCAGAACTTGGGCATCTGGCTTTCCTGCAGCAGGTATTTGGTGGGGGAACTCATGTGCGCGTCTCCTGGAAGGTCAAGGTAGGAGCCCCGGATTTTGCCTGCGGGCGCCGCCCATCCGCCGAAAAAACTGACTTTGCCTTGTCACGCGGCGTGCGCAAAGTGCCGCCCCTGAGACCGGCTTTCCCCACCCATATTCCCATGCAAATCGTGCTCGTGACCGACGCCTGGCATCCGCAAGTCAATGGCGTGGTGCATACCTGGACCTACATGGTGCGTGAGCTGAGCGCGCTCGGCCACCAGGTGCGTGTGATCGAACCCTCGGGGGCGCGCACGGTGCCGGCGCCGTCCGAGCCGGACTTGCGCCTGGCGCTGAATGCGCGCGCCGTCGTGGCGCGCGCCCTGGGCGAGACGCCGCCCGACGCGCTGCACATCGCTACCGAAGGGCCGCTGGGCTGGGCCGCGCGCCGGCATGCGCTCGCGCGCGGCTGGCGCTTCACGACCTCGTACCACACGCGCTTTCCCGAGTACCTGGCCGAGCGCATGCGCATCCCCGCCGCGCTCACCTACGTGGTGCTGCGGTACTTTCACAAACCCTCGCAGCGCATCCTGGTGCCTACGCAGGCCATGGCAGACGAGCTCGCCGCGGCGGGGTTTGCGCGCCTGCAGGTGTGGGCGCGCGGCGTCGATGGCGAGCGCTTTCACCCCGGCCGGCGCGACGCGCTGCACTACCCGCGCCCGATCTGGCTCAACGTGGGCCGCGTGGCCCCCGAAAAGAATCTGGCGGCTTTTCTGGCGCTGGACTTGCCGGGCACCAAGGTCGTGGCCGGCGACGGTACGGCGCTGGGCCGGCTGCGCGCGCGCTTTCCCGACGTGGTCTGGCTGGGCGCCATTGCGCACGAGGCGCTCGCGCCGTATTACGACGCAGCCGACGTGTTCGTGTTTCCGAGCCGCACCGACACCTTCGGCCTGGTGTTGCTCGAAGCCAACGCCTGCGGCACGCCGGTTGCGGCCTTTCCGGTCACGGGCCCGGTCAACGTCGTGCAGCCGGGCGTCACCGGCGTGCTGTCGGAGGACCTGCGCGCGGCCTGCCTAGCTGCCTTGCAACTCGACCGCCGCAAGGTGCGCGCCGCCGTCGAATCCCACACCTGGCGCGGCATCGCCGAGCAACTGCTCGACGCGCTGGTGCCCGCCGCGCCGGACGCCTTGCCGGCGGCGGCGCAGGGCAGGGCGGTGCGTGGCGTGTAGGGGAAGCCACAGGCCTGAGATTTTTTGCTCTCTTTTTGATTGCGAAAACATAGTACTGAAAATGCCATCAAGCGCTTTTAATGCAAGCGCAAGCAGCTTGTTTTTTAATAGCAAAATGCCAGTAAACCGGGTTCCACGGTTGCAGGGACGTCTCATTGCAATGATTCAATAATCGTTGAATAATTGCCGCATGGAAAAGACCACCGCCATCACCGTGTTCGAATCGCTCGCCTCGGGCGTGCGCCTGGACGTGTTTCGGTTGCTCGTGCGCCAGGGCCCGGCGGGGCTCGTGGCGGGCGAGATCGCCGCTGCGCTCGAATTGCCCGCGACCAACCTGTCGTTCCACCTCAAGGCGCTCACGCAGGCCGGCTTGCTGACCGTCGCGCAGGAGGGTCGCTACCAGCGCTACCGCGCCAACATCGCGCTGATGCAGGAGTTGATCCATTACCTCACGGCCGAATGCTGCGCGGGCCAGCCGGCGCAGTGCGCGGAACTGGACGCCGTGGCAGCCTGCATCGACTGCGCGCAGGCGCCAGGCACCTGAGAGGCTGAGCGCATCCGCAGGCAGCAGCGCGAAGAAATACAAGCCAAATAGGGCTCAGGCGCTTATGGGACGGGCGCTGGCAGCTCTTGTTTTTGAAGTTCTTGCCGTGACGCACTTTTCCCGTTTTTTTCCCCGTTCTTTTCCCTTTTTCACTACCGAAGGAGTTTGCAATGAGCGACAAGGACAAGGTCTATCACGTGCTGTTTCTTTGTACGGGCAATTCGGCGCGCAGCATCATGGCCGAGGCCATCCTGAACCACGCGGGCCAGGGGCGCTTTCGGGCCTACAGCGCGGGCAGCCACCCTGCCGGGCAGGTCAACCCCTACGCGCTCGAGCTGCTCGAGCGCCAGCATCTGCCGGTGCAGGGCCTGCGCAGCAAGAGCTGGGACGAATTCGCGCAGCCCGGCGCCCCGCAGCTGGACTTCGTCTTCACCGTGTGCGACAACGCCGCGGGCGAGGTCTGCCCGCTCTGGCCGGGCCAGCCCGTGTCGGCGCACTGGGGCATCCCCGACCCTGCTGCGGTGGAGGGCAGCGCAGAGGAAAAACGCCGCGCCTTTGCCGAGGCCTTTCTCCTGCTGAACCGGCGCATCTCCCTGTTTTTGAGCCTGCCGCTCGAAAAGCTCGACGCGCTCTCGCTGCAGCGCGAGCTCGACCGCATCGGGCACACCGGCCCCGCGCCGGGGGCCACAGCATGAGCCAGCGCTGCGCAAGGAGTGCGGCCGCGCCGCCCGCCGCCATGGGCGTGTTCGAGCGCTACCTCACGCTCTGGGTGCTGGTGTGCATCGCCGTGGGCATCGCGCTGGGGCAGTGGCAGCCCGGCGCGTTCGCGGCGCTCGCGCGCCTCGAAGTGGCGCAGGTCAACCTGCCCGTGGGCCTGCTGATCTGGATGATGATCGTGCCCATGCTCATGAAGGTGGACTTTGCCGCGCTGCATGAGTTGCGCCAGCACCTGCGCGGCATGGGCGTGACGCTGTTCGTCAACTGGCTGGTCAAGCCCTTCAGCATGGCCTTTCTGGGCTGGCTGTTTTTGCGCCACCTGTTCGCGCCCATGCTGCCCGCGGAGCAGATCGACAGCTACATCGCCGGCCTGATCCTGCTGGCTGCGGCGCCGTGCACGGCCATGGTGTTCGTGTGGAGCCGGCTCAGCGGCGGCGACCCGCTGTTCACGCTCACGCAGGTGGCGCTCAACGACGGCATCATGGTGCTGGCCTTTGCGCCGCTGGTGGCCTTTTTGCTGGGCGTGTCGGCCATCGCCGTGCCCTGGGGCACGCTGCTGGCGTCGGTGCTGCTCTACATCGTGCTGCCGCTCGCCATCGCCCAGGCCGCGCGCCGTGCGCTGCTCGCGCGTGGCCTGCTGGACGCAGCGCTGGCGCGCATGGGGCCTTGGTCCATGGCCGCACTGCTGCTCACGCTGGTGCTGCTGTTCGCCTTCCAGGGCCAGGCCATTTTGCGCCAGCCACTCGTGATCGCGCACGGCTACGGGATCGGAATCCACCATCACGCTGTCCATGGCCAGCGGCTGGCCGGGAACGATTGGCCCGCGTCGGATGTGCGCATAGGCGGTGGCGGAAAGCTGGAGCGATCCGGCCTTGATGGGGAAGGCGAAGACTTCACAGATGTTCGCCGCCACGACGCGGCCATCGGGCTGCGGACGCATTTCGCGGCGATAACGCGTCGTCCAATTCTCCGCGA
>CAVPUD010000107.1:0-4697 GCA_963708545.1 uncultured beta proteobacterium
GGTCTAGCCTTTGCGTCTACATACGCAGTCAGGATGAGTTCCTGAAGCGCCCACTCTGATTGAGGCAGACCAGGGCTTACCTTGACGTGTCGCATGAAACGTCCCGTGCCCTCCAACAATCCGGCAGGATCCTTCAAGACGCTGCCGAAAAAGAGGCTCTTCGCGACTTTCAGTGGGATCCAACACTGATCGGCCGCAGATCAAGCTTGCCGGAGGCTGGGGCTACAGTGAAGGCTTCGACGTGACGCCGGGATGCCGGGATGCCGAGATGAAGGACACGCAGCTCTACGAGCAACTCCTTGGATTGACCAAGCCGTGGTCGGTGGAGAGGGTGGAATTGGCGCTCGAGGGGGGCACGGTCACGGTGTACGTGCAGTGCGACAGGGGCACGGTGTGGGGCGATCCGGAGGCGCCGGGACAACGGGCGCATGTACACGGGTGGGTCCGACGCGAGTGGCGGCATCTGGATACCTGCCAGCTGCAGACGCGCATCGTCGCCGAGGTTCCGCGCGTGAAGTACAAGAGCGGCCGCGTCGAGGAGGCCACGGTGCCGTGGGCCGAGCGCTACAGCCGCATCACGCGGCTGATGGAAGGCTTCGTCATCCAGCTGCTCGTGGCGGCGTCCAACGTCAAGCGCGTGGCCAGCTTGCTCAGGCTGGACTGGCACACCGTCAATGCCGTCATCAAGCGGGCGGTCGAGCGCGGGATGATGCGCCGCGGCGAGGAGCCCGTGCGCTACGTGGGCCTGGACGAGAAGAGCTTTGCGCGCCATCACAACTACGCCAGCGTGCTCACCGACATCGGCGGCTCGCGCGTGCTCGATGTCGTGCGTGGCCGCTCGCTGCAGGACGCACAGCAGTTGCTCGGTACCTTGACGCCGCAGCAGCGCCAAGGCGTACGGGCGGCCGCGGTGGACATGTGGCCCGGCTACATGAGTGCCATCCGCAACATGCTCGGCCAAGCGGACATCGTTCACGACAAGTTCCACGTCTCCAAGTACCTCAACGACGCCGTGGATCGGATCCGGCGGGCCGAGCACAAGAAGCTGCGCGCGCAGGGCGAATCGCCGCTGACGGGCACCAAGTACGACTGGCTCAAGACCATCGACGACAAGCGCAGCGCTGAGGCCACTGCATTTCGGCATCTGTACCAGGCCAACTTCAAGACTTCGCGTGCTTGGGCGTTGAAGGAGAGCTTCGCTGCCTTCTGGGACTACCGCTACAAGAAGTCCGCCGAGAACTACTTCGACACGTGGGCTGAGCGGACGATGCGCAGCCGGCTGGAGCCGATGAAAGATGTGGCAAAGATGCTTCGGCGCCATCGCCAGGGGCTGCTCAACTACACCACGCACCGCATCACCAATGCCGCCGCCGAAGGCTTCAACTCCATCATTCAGACGATCAAGGCTAATGCCCGCGGATTCCGCAGTTTCGACAACTTCCGAACGCGCATCCTCTTCTTCTGCGGCAAGCTTGATCTGCGGCCGATCAGTGTTGGATCCCACTGAAAGTCGCGAAGAGCCGAAAAAGAAGCCGACGTTAACGTGAGAGCGGAACACATTGACATCACCGAACGCAAGGTCCCCGATGCACGCCGTGGGATGGCCATCGTGAAGTAGTTCTAGAACGTCCGGCCCACATGAACGCATCCGCTCAAACCACTTGTGCGCCAAGGCGCGCAGTTCACTCGGTGGCTCCCCAAACCATCGATTGACCATTGGGTCGTTCCTCACCGCTCCGCCGAGCGTGAACAGCCGTGTCTCGTTCATATCGACGAACCTTCTTGTGCGGCCTAACGAATGAAAGGGACTTCCCCGTCCCGAGCGAACCGCGGTAGTGCGGCGAACGGCAACGAGTGCCACGATGGGAAGTTCAGTTCTCTCATCAACTGACTCGGAAAGGGAAGTCCATGACCATTGTCTACGTCGGCGTCGATCTCGCCAAGAACGTCTTTGCGCTGCACGGCGTGAACGCCACAGGCGCGGTGCAACTGCGCCAGCCCAGGGTCGCGCGCAACAAGCTGCGCGAGGTGGTGGCTGCCTTGCCGCCCTGCACCATCGGCATCGAGGCCTGCTCCGGTGCGCACCACTGGGCCCGGCTCTTTGCCCAGCACGGCCACAGCGTCAAGCTGATGGCGCCCAAGCTCGTGACCCCGTACCGCATGAGCGGCAAGCGCGGCAAGAACGACGCCGCCGACGCCGCGGCGATCTGCGAAGCCGTGCAGCGCCCGAACATGCGCTTCGTGCCGGTCAAGACCGAAGAGCAGCAGTCGCGCCTGATGGTGCACCGCGCGCGCCAGGGCTATGTGGCCGCGCGCACCGCCTGTATCAACCGCATCCGCGGCCTGCTGAGCGAATTCGGCATCGTGCTGCCACAGAAGGCCGAGGTCGTTCGCCGCGAAGCCGGCAAATACCTCGAAGACCTGCCGGGGTATGCCAACCTGGTGATCGGCGACCTGCTCAGCGAAGTGCACCACCTCGATGAGCGCATCAAGCAGTACGACGTGCATTTGCGAGCCATGGCCAAGGCGTGCACCGCCGCGCAGCAGTTGATGCAGCTCATGGGCGTGGGTGAAGTCACCGCCACCGCCATCGTGGCGATGGTGGGCAACGGCGCGGAGTTCACGAGCGGGCGCCAGTTCGCGGCCTGGCTGGGCCTGGTGCCGGGGCAGTACAGCTCGGGCGGCAAGGCGCGGCTGGGAAGAATCACCAAGGCCGGCGACGCCTACCTGCGCAGCTTGCTGGTGCTCGGGGCCAGAGCGGTACTCAACGCCGCCGCAGTCAAGACCGACAGCCTGAGCCGCTGGGCCCGTGCCGTGCGCGAGCGGCGCGGCTACTGGAAGGCGGTGGTGGCGATCGCGGCCAAGAACGCGCGCATGGCCTGGGCGGTGCTCACCAAGGGCGAGTCGTTCAAGCTGCCGGCCTGAAGGAGCGCGGCGATGACAGCGCCTACGCCGACCAAGCCACAAACCCGATCGCGCCCGGCAGCTCAGCCGCCCTGAGCGCGATCCAAAGTTCCCGCCACCGCGTGATGACCAGCGTCGATGAGCAAAGGTTGGACCTGCGTGGGGAGTGACCGTTTAACTCGATGAGCCTCTGGCGCGCCGGCAACGGCGCGGCAAACTCGGCTAACGAATGGGTCCCCCACGCGCGTCTTTCATCAGGGTCCGCAGCAATCGAAGCTGCACGATGACCGGTTGTAGTTTCTCCAGTCCGAACCTTGCTCGCTGCTCGACGCCTTCGATACCTGGGTGGTGGTCCGACGACCGACCTTCCTTGATGGATCGCTGCGCGATCCATCAAGGCCAGGTTTTGCTTGACAGATGGGGAAGCCCTTGTAGTTCGAGCTAACCTGCGCCTTGCGGCAGGCCGCGAATGGCCCAGTATGAAATGAGGGCCATGCGCGGCCTGCCGCAAGGCGTCAGGTTGAGCGAGGGGTTAGGCGTCGCCGCGCGCCGGGTGATGGGCGCTCTTTGTCTGCGAGCTTTCCTGTCACGTACTTGTGCAGCACGCTGGCGATGAGCGTCTGATACGGCATGCCCTCTTCAAGTGCCTTGGCCTGAATATCGAGCAGATCCACCGACGACAAACGGATGTTCACCCGTTTGTCCTTAATCGCCGTTGCTCGGGCTGCGGCGCGCAGGCGTTGCAGCTCCGCCTTGCTGGCAGTCGGCTTCAGCTTGCCCGACTCGTAGGCTTCAAGAATCTGCAGTTCGTATGGGTCGAGCTTAGACATCATCAGACTCCTTAGAGATGAAGTCGCGTGTGGCCTTCCGGCTGGGGATGATGGTTTTGAGGAAGAAGTGATCCTCTTCCTCAACGTATGGCACCAGGTACGCATACCCGGCAACCCCAACGACCATCACCTTCTGCCGCGGGTACTTTGCTGCGTTCGGGTGTGGCACGACTTCAAGCAGCGTCCCCGCCTCGACGGCGACAGTGATCTCCTCAAAAGATATGCCTCGCTCGCGCTTGAGCAACTCATTCTTCTCGGGTGACCACCGGAACGGCTTCATGGGCCGGAAGTGTAGCAGAGCGTGTGCCTTCTGTCCTCACTGATGCAGCGAGGCGCTGTCGAGCTTGCTTGCGACGCCTAACGAATGAAAGGGACTTCCCCGTCCCGAGCGAACCGCGGTAGTGCGGCGAACGGCAACGAGTGCCACGATGGGAAGTGCAGTTCTCTCATCAACTGACTCGAAAGGGGAAGTCCATGACCATTGTCTACGTCGGCATCGATCTCGCCAAGAACGTCTTTGCGCTGCACGGCGTGAACGCCACAGGCGCGGTGCAACTGCGCCAGCCCAGGGTCGCGCGCAACAAGCTGCGCGAGGTGGTGGCTGCCTTGCCGCCCTGCACCATCGGCATCGAGGCCTGCTCCGGTGCGCACCACTGGGCCCGGCTCTTTGCCCAGCACGGCCACAGCGTCAAGCTGATGGCGCCCAAGCTCGTGACCCCGTACCGCATGAGCGGCAAGCGCGGCAAGAACGACGCCGCCGACGCCGCGGCGATCTGCGAAGCCGTGCAGCGCCCGAACATGCGCTTCGTGCCGGTCAAGACCGAAGAGCAGCAGTCGCGCCTGATGGTGCACCGCGCGCGCCAGGGCTATGTGGCCGCGCGCACCGCCTGTATCAACCGCATCCGCGGCCTGCTGAGCGAATTCGGCAGCAATACGCAACTGTTCAGCCTGCCCCAGAACATG
>CAVPUD010000108.1:0-36589 GCA_963708545.1 uncultured beta proteobacterium
TCGCTACAGCGAACGCAAGGAAAGCGCCGAAGCCCTGAGCCGGCGCGTCAATCAAGCAGCGATCTGAGAGCCGCCATCGCAGCAAAATGGGGGCCGAAGCCCCCTCGGTCAAATCAGACCGCGTTCGGCGAAGGATATGGTGCTGCCACCCGCCACGATGATGTGATCCAGCGTGCGGACATCCACCAGCGCCAGCGCCTCCCTGAGCCGCTGGGTCAGTACCTTGTCGGCGCCGCTCGGTTCGGGGTTGCCGCTCGGATGGTTGTGCGAAACGATGACCGCTGCCGCATTGAGCCGCAGCGCCTCCTTGACCAGCTCGCGTGGATACACCGATGCACTGTCGATGGTGCCTCGGAAAAGCTCGCTGTATTCGATCAGGCGATGCTGCGTATCCAAGAACAGCACAGCGAAGACTTCATGCTCGAAACCAGCCAACTTGGCGCTCAGGTACTCCTTGACCGCCACCGGCGAACTGAACGACGCACCGCGCTGCATCTTGTACTCGATGGCCTGGCGCGCGGCCTCCAGAATTTGGTCGGCCGTCGCCAGCAGGTAGCGGCCCTGTGCATCGCGCACCATCAGCGAGGCATCGAACGAGGAAAAGGACAGTTGCGACATGATCGTGCTCCGGTTGCTCGGGCGGAATTGCCCGGAACCGTGGCCAGCACGGCGCAGCGCAAGCAGTCAGGGGTCGCAGACGGCCGCCAGGACGCAAGCGTGCATGGCACGCGCCGCCCTTGACGGCGAGAACGCCGTGATACGGTGAAGGGAACAGCAAGACCGCCCACACCCCGCCCACTGCACACTGTCGTCTTTTGGGCAAGCGAAGCACGCAGGCCCGGCAGGGCCGGAGGCGGCAGGGGCCAAAGCCGGATGGCCGCGGTGCAGGCGGCTACGACGACGGCGCACAAAAAAACCGCAGCCACAAAAAAGCACGCCGCAACTGCTGCGTCGAAGTCCGTAAAGGCGAGCAGCAAGAGTGGTAGCAAATCCCGGCGGCAGGCGGCTGCACGCAAGTCTGCCGTTGCCAAAACCACGGTGGCAAGCAAGTCCACTGCCGCGCCGCGGGTGCGGCGCACGCTCGCGGCGCGCTCCGCCAAGGCGCCGGCGCGCGCCGTCGCTGCGGCACCCGAGCGGCAGTCGTTCGGTGCGGCGGCGGGGCTGCACGCGGTGAACGATCCGCTGGATTTGAAGTCCAGCGTGGCGCTGGTGCTCGATCAGGACACGCACGAGGTCTTGCTGAGCAAGAACGACCGCGCCGTGCTGCCCATTGCCTCGCTGACCAAGCTCATGACGGGGCTGCTGGTCGTGCAGGCACGCCTGCCGCTCGACGATCCCATCACGATCACGCAGGAGGATGTGGACACCGAAAAAGGCAGCCACTCGCGCTTGGCCGTGGGCACCACGCTTTCGCGCGGTGAAATGCTGCACCTCGCGTTGATGTCGAGTGAAAACCGCGCCGCGCACGCGCTGGGGCGCACCTACCCCGGTGGGCTCGATGCCTTCGTGGCGCTGATGAACGCCAAGGCGCTCCAGCTGGGCATGACGAACACGCGCTACGTCGAGCCTACCGGTTTGTCGAGCAGCAACCAGGCAAGTGCGCGCGACCTCGCGGTGCTCGTGAACGCCGCCTACGCCGAACCCCTGATGCGCGAGCTCACCACATCGCCAGGGCATGAAGTCGCGGTGGGCCGCAGAACCCTGCAATACAACAATACCAACCGCCTGGTCAAAAACCCCGATTGGGACATAGGGCTGCAAAAAACGGGCTATATCTCCGAAGCCGGGCGCTGCCTCGTGATGCAAACAAGAATAGCCGGGCGTCGGCTCATCATGGTGTTCCTCGACTCGGCGGGCAAGCTCAGCCGCATCGCCGATGCGAAGCGCGTGCGCAACTGGGTCGAATCAGCCTCGGGCGCAGGTGGGGCGCCGGCAGTGGGCGCCAAAGTCCAGCCCGCAGCGCGCTCCACCCGCGATAGCTGAAGCCGTAAGCCTGGCAAGGACTTCCGTGCTATTTTGTTTGGGAGCGCGTGTCTAGGAGCCTGGGTGGAAATCGTCGTGAGCGGCCCGGGTGCAAGCTCTCAGCGCTTGCCTTGCGTGGGGTGAAACGGGCGCAAACCGCTGACGGCTTCCTTGCCAGGCTGGTAGCCGAGCGCGAGCGAGATTTCCTGCGCCGTGGCCTGCAGTTTGGGGCCCCAGCCTTCGTCGAGCCGGTCGGCCGGTGCGGAGATCGATAAGCCTGCGACGAGCTGCCCCTGGTCGTCGAAAACGCCCGCGGCCATGCAGCGCACACCCAGTTCCAGCTCTTCATTGTCGCGCGCGATGCCGTACTGGCGCGTTTTGGCGAGCTCGCGCTCGAGCGTGGCAAGCTGTGTGATGCTGTTGCGCGTATGGCCGGCCAGGCCCGAGCGCGTGGCGTAGGCACGCACGCGTTGTGCATCGTCGAACGCGAGAAAAAGTTTGCCCGTCGATGTTAGATGCAGCGGCGCGCGTCCACCGATGGCGCGCACGACCTGCATGCCGGAGCGTTCGCTGTAGGTGCGCTCGATGTAAACGATCTCATCGCCTTGGCGCACGCTGAGGTTCACCGGGTGTTGGATGAGTTTGTGCAGCCTGCGCATGGGAGCGAGCGCGACTTCGCGCACGTTGAGCCGACCTTTGACGAGATTGCCCAACTCCAGCAGACGCATGCCCAGGCGGTAGCTGCCGGTTTCGGGCCTGTCAACGAAACGGCCCAGCGTCAGGTCGTTCAGGATGCGGTGCGTGGTCGAGGGGTGCAGGCCGGTTTTTTCGCTGAGCTCCTTGAGCGAAATCGACTCTTCACGCGAAGCCAGGACGTCGATCAGGGTGAACATGCGTTCCAGCACCTGGATGCTGGGCTTGCTGGCAGTGGCCTGGGGGGTTTTCTTCATGGGACATGCGCTAAATGATGTTTGCGCATCTTATCTTGTGAAATGTCTTGCCATCAACCGGGAATGGATTCGGGCGCATCCCGCCATTGCCATTTGCCGTCCACGAGCACCTCGTGCGGCACAAAGCGCGCCTTGTAGGCCATCTTGGGGCTTTGCGCGATCCAGTAGCCCAGATAGACGTAGGGCAGGCCGAGCTGGCGCGCTTCCTGCACTTGCCACAGCACGCTGTAAGTGCCGTAGCTGCTGTGCGCGTCGGACTCGTAAAAGGTATAGACAGCCGACAGCCCATCGTCGAGCACGTCGAGGATGGAGACCATCTTGAGCGCGCCGGGCTGGCCGTCCGTTCCAGGCGCGCGGAATTCGATCAGGCGCGAGTTCACACGGCTTTGCAGCAGGAATTGGGTGTATTGGTCGATGTTGTCCTGGTCCATGCCGCCGCCGGGGTGGCGCAGGCTTTGGTAGCGGCGGTAGAGCTGGTAGTGCTCGGCCACGAAACCCAGGCGCAGAACGCGCACCTGCAAGTCGGCGTGGCGCGCGGCGGCGCGGCGCTGGCTGCGGTCGGGCCGGAACGCGGCCACGGGCACGCGCAAGGGGATGCAGGCCTGGCAGCCGTCGCAATACGGCCGGTAGGTGAACATGCCGCTGCGCCGAAAGCCCTGCGCCACCAGCGCCGAATACGGCCCCGTCTGGATCAAGTGGCTGGGCGTGGCGACCTGCGAGCGCGCCTGCCGCCCAGGCAGGTAGCTGCAAGGGTAGGGGGCCGTGGCATAAAACTGCAGGGCGCGCAGCGGGAGTTCGTTGAGTTGCGTCATGCGTGGAACGGCAGAGAAGCGGTGGCCGAGGCTGGCGGTGCGGCCGCGCTCGTCGAATGCACAAGCGGGTGCGCGAGCAACCCGTCCCAATACGACGGGTCGAAGTGCCAGTGCAGTGGCGGCAGGGCTTGTGCGTTGGTAATGTGGCGCAGGAAGTCGGCGCGTGGAATTTCGCGTGCGCCCAGCGACGCCAGGTGTGCGGTGTTTTGCTGGCAGTCGATCAGCGCCACGCCATGGCGCCGGCACAGGCACACCAGCGCCGCGAGCGCGATTTTGGAGGCGTCGCTGGCGTGCGCGAACATCGATTCGCCGAACACCGCGCGCCCCAGCGCCACGCAATACAGGCCGCCCACGAGTTTGCCATCGACCCAGGTCTCGACGCTGTGCGCGTTGCCTGCCGCGTGCAGCCGCTCATAGGCGCGCACCATTTCGGGGACGATCCAGGTGCCGCTTTGGCCGGCGCGCGGCGTGCTTGCGCAGGCGCGAATGACTTGGCCAAAGGCGTGGTCTATGCGAATCTCACAACCGGGCGTGGCGGCAAAGCGCTGCAAGGTCTTGCGCAGCGAGCGGTGCAGGCGGAATTCGGCCACCGGCAGCACCATGCGCGGATCGGGCGACCACCAGAGGATGGACTGCCCCGCGCTGAACCATGGAAAGCAGCCTTGCGCGTAGGCCGCACGCAGGTGCGCGAGATCGAGCGCACCGCCCGCGGCCAGCAGGCCGGGGGCGGGCGTGTCCGGCCCCCAGGCGCGGCTGGGGGCCGGCAACGGATCTTCAGGCTCGAGCCAGGGAAGTTGCAAGGGCATATGCAAAGCGTAGCAAAGAGCGGCCCAGACTGCAGAACATCCACAGAAAAAAGGGGCTCAGCCAAAAAACCGGTAGCACACGGCAATCGCCGCGAGCACGCCCGCAAGCTCGGCGAGCAGCGCGCAGGCCACCGCGTGGCGCGCACGCTGGATGCCCACGGCGCCGAAATACACCGCCAGCACGTAGAAGGTGGTTTCGGTGCTGCCCTGCACCGTGGCCGCGAGCAGCGCGGCAAAGCTGTCCACGCCGTGGGTCTGCATGGTCTCGATCAGGAGGGCGCGCGCGGCGCTACCAGAAAAGGGCTTTACCAGCGCCGTGGGCAGCGCAGCGACGAAGCGTGTGTCCCAGCCCAACCATTGCACGGCTGCGCGGATCGCGGCGAGCAGGTAGTCCAGCGCCCCCGAGGCACGCAGCACGCCCACGGCGCAGAGCATGGCCACGAGGTAGGGCAGCAGATTTTTTGCCACCTCGAAGCCTTCGCGCGCACCGTCGATGAACGCCTCGTACACCGGCACGCGCCGCCAGGCACCGAGCAGCAGAAAAAGCAGCACCAGGCCGAACAGCAGCAAATTGCCCAGCAGCGAGGAAAGCTGCGCGAGCGCCGCTGCCGGCAGCGTGACCAGCAGCGCCATGAAGCCGCCCAGCGCCAGCGCCACGGGCAGCAGATAAGCCAGCACCACGGGGCTCCACAAGGGCAGGCGCTGCACCCAGGCAACGCTGAGCAGGCCTATCAGGGTCGAGGCCGAGGTGGCGAGCAGGATGGGCAGAAAGACCAGCGCCGGATCGGGCGCGCCCTGCTGCATGCGGTACATGAAAATCGTCACCGGCAGCAGCGTGAGCGAAGACGCGTTGAGCACGAGGAACAGGACTTGCGCGTTGCTCG
Source organism: uncultured beta proteobacterium (assembly GCA_963708545.1). Taxonomy (GTDB): domain Bacteria; phylum Pseudomonadota; class Gammaproteobacteria; order Burkholderiales; family Burkholderiaceae_C; genus Extensimonas. The sequence continues at coordinate 5,415 of CAVPUD010000108.1, forward strand.
CGCTCTCGGGGTGTGGGTTGAGCGTTTGCAACTCGCGCATGGCCTTCAGGCCGATCGGCGTGGCGGCGTTGTCCAGGCCGAGCGCGTTGGCGGCAAAGTTCAGCGTGATGAGCCCGAGCGCCGGGTGCCCGCGCGGCACTTCGGGCATGAGGCGCTGAAACAGCGGCGCAAGCCAGCGCGCGAGCGCCGCGACCAGCCCCGCGCGCTCGGCGATGCGCAAAAAGCCCAGCCACAACGTGAGCGTGCCAAAGAGCAGCAGCATCACCTCGACCGAGAGCTTGGCCATGCCGAACAGCGCCTCGACCATTGCGGCAAAGACCTGTGCCTGCCCACCCACGAGCCACTGGCTGAGCGCGGCGAGCGCGGCGGTGAGGAAAAAGCCGAGCCAGAGCAAATTCAGCACGTGCGTCTCCATGACGCGGGCTGCGTAAGACTGGGCGTGCCAGGAGGCACGGCTTGTCCGTGCAACATGCTCGGGCGGACTTCGAGGGCTGCAAGCCGCATGGTCAGCCGGAGCTGGTGCGGCCCGTATCAGCGGCTGGGCGTGTCTGCCCAGGCGGTATTACTTTGCCATGCTCCGGCAGCGCAAAAGGCGGCGCGCCTTCGAACATCGGGCGGGCAAACAAGTAGCCCTGAAACAGGTGCACGCCTTGGTCGCGGAACCAGGCGTATTCGTCCAGTGTTTCGACGCCTTCGACGATCAGGTCTATGCCAAGGTCGAAGCACACTTGCACGATCGCGCGTGCGATGGCTTGGCGTGGGCCGTGGGCGGCAATACCGCGCACGAGCAGCATGTCGAGCTTGACGATGTCGGGCTGGAACTCGGAGAGCAGATTCAGGCCCGAATAGCCAGCGCCGAAGTCGTCGATGGCAAAGCGCATGCCTGCACCGTGATAGGCATCGACGGTACGCCGAAAGTGGGCGAGGTCGCGGATGGCTTCGCTCTCGGTGGCCTCGATCACGATGCGCTCGAGGGCGAAGCCGTGACGGCGGGCCGCAGCGATCGTGGAGTCCAGCCCCACGACCGGGTCGAGCACGGCATTGGGCAGGATGTTGATGTTGAGAGCGCCGGGCAGTCCGATGCGCGCAGCGACGGCGAGCGCCTGCGCGCGACAGGCGGCATCAAAGGCGTCGAGGTCCGGCCCGCTGTAACGGGCGATCACTTCGCCCGCGGGCTCGCCGCGCAAGCCGCGCACCAGCGCTTCATGCGCGTAGGCACGGCGCGCGAGCACATCGACGATGGGCTGGAAGGCGAAAGAAAAATCCACACTCTCGGTGGCGCCTTGGCCCAGCGCCGCGGACGTCCCGCAGCGCAGCGCAGGCTCTGACGCAGCCGCAGTTGGCAAGGGCGTGGACGCTTGCAGCGTGTGCGTGCCTTGCAGCTGGGAGCGCCAACGCCCTTGGGCAAAGGCTTCGAGCAGTTTGCGCGCGCGCCCTGGCGGGATTTGAGCGAGCGTGTGGCCTTGCGCGAAAAAATCCCCCAAGCCTTCGATCTGGTCGAGTTCGAAGGCTTCGAGCTGCGAAAAGCCCATGGCCCAGTCCGGGAAAGCGCGTTGCGGAATCGATTCCTGGATGATGCGGGTCACGCGGCTATGGTGCGGATCAGCGGCAATTTTTGCAAAAAGTTGTTCCAGCGCCGCTTCAGGCCCTTCCAAAACCTGAAAGAAGCTCCCATTTGCATAAAGCAGCATTCCTGTGATGCCGCGGGCGGCGTTGTTGCGCTGCACTTTGGTATGTAAATCTTGCAGCTCTTGCAGCGAGAGCGGGCGCGTTGCCGTGCTGGTATATATCAAGTGTGCGAGAGTGGCGGGCATGGCAGTGGGTGCAGGCTTGGCACATTATGTATGCGGGCGGGTTCCGCCTCAGTGTGGTGGCTGGCTCGGCGGCGTTGCGCTGCGGCTCGGCAGAATGCAAGTTTGTGCGTAATCGTCAATCCATCGAAGGAGAGTGGGCATGTCTGAAAGCGAAACATCCGCGGGCTTGCGCTGGCGCCTCGAAGAGCTCGATTTTTCGGCCATCGACGCTGCAAAAGTGCAGACGCGTGATGATATTTTTCTGCTGGTATGCAGCGCCTCATTCGTCGAAAGCGGCGCTGACATATATGCACAGAACCTCGTCGATTATTTTGCTGGCGATGCCGAAGCCGGCGAATGGCTGGATGCGCACTGGATGGCCGAGGAGCTGCAGCACGGCCGGGCGCTCAAGGCCTACGTGCAGCAGGTCTGGCCCGACTTCGACTGGGACGGCGCCTACGCTGACTTTTTGGCCGAATATTCCAAACTCTGCACCACCGATGAACTCGAACCCACGCGCGGGCAGGAGATGGTGGCGCGCTGCATCGTCGAGATGGGCACTACCACGTACTACCAAGCGCTGCACGCCGTGAGCGACGAGCCCGTGCTGCGCGACCTGTGCTGGCGCATACGCACCGACGAGGTGCAGCACTACAAACACTTTTACCACTATTTTTTGAGCTACCGCGAGCGCGAGCACCTGAGCCGCCCGCGGGTCATCGCCACGCTGTGGCGCCGTGCGGCAGAGCTGCGCCAGAGCGACGCCGACATCGCCCTGCGCCACGCCTGGAATTGGCGCTTTCGCGGCCGCGCCGACGCGCCGTCTTATGACGCAATCAGCCGCCAGCTGTTCGCGCTCATGCGCACCCAGTACCCGGTGGACATGGCCATGCGCATGGCGATCAAACCGCTGCGGCTGCCAGCCTGGCTCGAGCAGCGCATGGAGCGGCCCTTGAGCGCCGTGGCGCGCTGGGCGTTGCTGCATTGAGCCGGCCTGCGGTGAATATCCGTCACGACTTACGCAAATCGGGGTTAGGCAAGGCGTCCGCCCCATGGCAAAACACCACGCTGCATCCTTGTTTGCGTAAGTCCAGTCCGTTTTTGATAGCTGTCAGCGCTTGCGGCACCTTGGCTATAGCCCGTTTTCATGTGTAATTTGCAGGCGGCAGCAAAAAATAATCCACGCCGTGTGGGCGGCCCGGTAGCCTGAGCTGGCTCACGGGCGCCGGGCTTTGCGCGATTTGCTTGCCGCGTCGGTACACCGCGAGGCGCGCCGCGCGCAGGCGGATGGCCTCGGCGGGGTCGCGCGCATGCAGCAGCACGAAGTCGGCGTGGCAGCCGGGCTGCAGGCCATAGCCTTCCAGCCCCAGCAGCCGCGCGGGCTGCGTGGTCACGGCCTCGAAGCAGGCGCGCATGGCGCTCTGGCTGGTCATCTGCGCCACGTGCAGCCCCATGTGCGCGACTTCGAGCATGTCGGCACTGCCCAGGCTATACCACGGGTCGAGCACGCAATCCTGCCCGAAGGCGACCGTGAGGCCCGCCGCCAGCAGTTCGGGCACGCGCGTCATGCCGCGGCGCCTGGGATAGCTGTCGTGGCGGCCTTGCAGCGTGATGTTGATGAGCGGATTCGCGACCACGCCGAGCTGCGCCTCGGCCAGCAGCGGAATCAGCTTGCTGACGTAGTAGTTGTCCATGCTGTGCATGGAAGTCAGGTGCGAGCCCGTCACACGCCCCTGCAGGCCCAGGCGCTGCGTTTCGTAGGCCAGGGTTTCGACGTGGCGCGAGTGCGGGTCATCCGATTCGTCGCAGTGCATGTCCACGCGCTTGCCGTGCGCGGAGGCCAGCTCGCACAGCAGTTGGATGCTTTGCGCACCCTGCGCCTGCGTGCGCTCGAAGTGCGGAATGCCGCCCACCACGTCCACGCCCAGTTCCAGCGCGCGTTGCAGGTTTTCCAGCCCGCCCGGGGCGCGCAGCACGCCATCCTGCGGGAAGGCGACGAGCTGCAGGTCGAGGTAGGGCGCCACGCGCTGCTTGACTTCGAGCAGCGCATGCACCGGCAGCAGACTCGGCTCGCTGGTATCGACGTGCGAGCGGATGGCCAGCAGGCCGCGCGCCACGGCCCAGTCGCAGTAGCGCAGCGCGCGCTCGACGATGGCCTCGTGCGTGAGCTGCGGCTTGAGCTCGCCCCACAGCGCAATCCCTTCGAGCAGCGTGCCGCTTTCGTTGATGCGCGGCTGGCCGTAGCTCAGGGCCGAGTCGAGGTGGAAATGCGCATCGACGAAAGGCGGGCTGAGCAGCATGCCGCGGGCATCCACGGTCTCGTGCGCGGGCGCCTGCAGGCATTCGGTGACCTCGGTGATGCGGCCATCTTGCACGGCGATGGACATGTTGCAGCGGCCATCGGGCAGGGCGGCGTGGGTGATGAGCAGGTCGAGCATGGATGGGTGCGTGGATGGCGTGGAAGAAGGGGGCGGAAGGTCTCCAGCCTCTCATGCGGCGTGCTTGCGATAGCTGGCCAGCAGCGCTGCCAATGCCGCCATGGCGACGGCGCAGCTGCGGTGGAGGTAGCGCAGGCCGCGGGGTGAGAGCCAGCGCACCGCCTGGCGGCCGGCGACCGCGTAAGCCACCATCACCAGGGCATCGATGGCGACGAACAAGGCACCCAGCAGCGCGTATTGCGGGCCCTGTGGCAGGGTCGGATCGATGAACTGCGGCAGGAACGCGGCAAAGAACAGCAGGGCCTTGGGGTTGGAAAGCGCCACGCCCAGGCTGCGCACAAAGGCTGCGCGGCCCTGCACCCCCTGGCCCGGCGCCCGCGCCAGCAGCGCTTGCACATTCAGTGGTGGGCTGCGCCAGATTTGTATGGCAAGCCACAGCAGGTAGAGCACACCTGCCATGCGCAGGCCGTCGAACAGCAGCGCAGACGCCGCCAGCAGCGAACCCAGCCCCACGGCGACGACGGCGATCACCAGGCTGCTACCTACGCAGGCGCCGGCCATGCCCCAGCCCGCCCGCCGCATGCCGCCCGCCATGCCATTGGAAAGTGCCAACAGCATGGTGGGGCCGGGAATCAGGGCCAGCGCCAGCGAGGCCGTGGCAAAGAGCAAAAAGGTTTCGAATGCGGGCATGGTCAGCGTTCTCCTTTGCGGTACGGCTTCATCAGCGCCTGCGGGTAGGCGGCCTTGCGCGCCACCAGTACCAGCGCGAGGATGGACAGCAGGTAGGGCAGCATCAGGTACACCTGATAAGGCAGCCAGGCGTCGCCCGATTGCTGCAGGCGCAGCTGCAGCGCATCGAAAAAGGCGAACAGCAGCGCCCCCGCCAGCGCCTTGCCGGGCCGCCACGAGGCGAACACCACCAGCGCCACGCAGATCCAGCCACGGCCGTTGACCATGTTGAAGAAAAACGTGTTGAAGGCCGAGAGCGTGAGAAAGGCGCCGGCCACGCCCATCAGCGCCGAGCCGGCGACCACAGCGCCCGTGCGCAGCGTGGCGACCGGGATGCCCTGGCTTTCCACGGCCTGGGGGTTTTCGCCCACCATGCGCAGCGCCAGGCCCAGCGGGGTGCGCGCCAGCAGCCATGCGAGCGTGGGCACCAGCAGCAACGCAAGCAGGGTCAGCGGGGTTTGCGCCTGCAGCACCGGCACGCCGAGCCAGGCCATGGGCGCGAAAGGCTCTATGGTGGGCGGCGTGCTCACCTTGGGGAAGCTGACGCGGTAGCCGTAATAGCTGAGCGCCGTGGCAAACAGCGTGATGCCCAGGCCCGAGACATGCTGCGACAGCGCCAGCCAGACCGTGAGCAGGGCGTGCAGCAGCCCGAACGCGGCGCCCGTGAGCGCGGCCACGGCCACGCCCGCCCACAGGCCATGGCCCGCATAGACCGTGAGCCAGCCCGCAAAAGCGCCCGCGACCATGATGCCCTCTATGCCCAGGTGCAACACGCCGCTGCGCTCGCATAGCAGCACGCCCAGCGTGCCCAGGATCAGCGGCGTGGCCACGCGCAGCACTGCGCCCCAGAACGCCAGGTTGGAGAGGATGTCCAGCCATGCAGTCATGCGCAGCGCTCCGGCGTGGTGAATGCTTTCACATTGATAGTTGCTTGCGCTGTATGGATCGGCGCTAGTGGCCAATTTGGCTTGTAACTCGCAGTCATTTCCAGCGCACCCGGTATTGTGTGAGCAGCGTGGCCACGAGCACCGCGAGCAGGGACGTGGCGACGATCACGTCGGCGATGTAGGTCGGCACGCCCAGGGCGCGGCCCATGCTGTCGGCGCCGACCAGCGTGCCCGCCACGAAAACACCCGCGGCGATCACGCCCAGCGGGTGCAACCCGGCCAGCATCGCGATCACGATGCCGCTGTAGCCGTAGCCGGGCGACATGTCCAGCGTCACGTAGCCCGTGCGTCCGGCGACTTCGATGGCGCCCGCGAGGCCTGCCAGAGCGCCCGAGAGCAGCGCGGCCCACACCAGCGTGCGCGTCACGGGCACGCCCGCGAACGCCGCGGCGCGCGCGTTTGCGCCCGTGGCGCGCAGGTCGAACCCGGGCAGCGTGCGCGCCAGCAGCAGCCACAGCAGCACGGCCAGCGCCAGCGCCCACAGCAGGCCCGTGTGCAAGCGCGTCTGCGGCACCAGTCGTGCGAGCTCCAAGCCGTCCTGCAGCGCCACGCTCTGTGGCCAGCCGAGCGCGAGCGGGTCTTTCATGGGGCCGTCGAGCAGAGCCGAGACGAGCAGCAGCACGATGAAATTGAGCAGCAGCGTGGTCACCACCTCATCGACGCCCAGACGCGTTTTGAGCAGCGCCGGGCCCAGCAGCAGCAGCGCCCCGGCCAGCGCTGCGGCCAGCATCATGAGCGGAAACAGCAGCCACGCGGGCGCAGCAAAGCCTGTGCCGCCATGCAGGCCGCCCACGGCTACGCACGCCAGCGCGCCCGCGTAGAACTGCCCCTCCGCGCCGATGTTGAACAGGCGCGCACGAAACGCCACCGCGGCACAAAGGCCCGTGAGGATCAGCGGCGTGGCGCGCGTCAGTGTCTCCGTGAGCGCGAACACCGAGCCGAACGCGCCCTGCAGCAGCAGCGCGTAGCTGCGCCCCACGGGTGCGCCGGCCCAGCGCAGCAGCAGCGCGCATACGAGCAACGTGAAGACGACGGCGCCCACGGGCGCAGCCACGTAGGCTGCGGGGGCGACGGCATGGCGTTTTTCGAGTCTCATGGGGCGGTCGTAGAGCGTGAGGGAAGAGTTTGCAGAGCTCTGGCCGCACCCCCATGCCCATCCTCGCCTACCACACCGCCGGCCATCGCCAGGCCGATGCTGGCGCGTGTCCACTCGTGGGCGGGGCGCGCAGGGCTGAGAATGCCTGCGTGCAGTACGGCGATGCGGTCGCCCAGCGCGATCACCTCGTCGAGATCGTCCGAGATCAGCAGCACTGCCGCGCCCGCATCGCGCGCGGCGACGAGCTGCTGCTGCACGAAGCGCACCGCGCCTATGTCCAGACCCCAGGTGGGCTGGTGCGCGACGATCAGGCGCGGCGGCGGTGCCGCGGCGCGGTCGCCGGTGCAGGCTGGCGGCAGCAGTGCGCGGCCGAGGATGAGCTTTTGCATGTTGCCGCCCGAGAGCGCACGCGCGGGGTTGTCCAGCCCGCCGCCGCGCACGTCGAAAGTCTCGACGATGCGGCGTGCATGCGCGCGCGCAGCGGCGCGCCGCAGCCAGCGGCCACGCCACCACGGGTAGGCAAACCAGGGGCTGCGCAGGCGTTCGGAGACCGCGTTCTCCCACAGCGGCAGCTCGCCCACCAGGCCCACGCCCTGGCGGTCTTCGGGAATGCGCGCGACGCCTTGCGCGACGAGCCAGGCCGGGCGCGCCCGCCAGGGCTGGCCCTGCAGCGTGAGCCGCCCCGCGACGGGCGCACGCAGGCCGCTGAGCAGCTCGGCGAGCGCCGTCTGGCCGTTGCCCGAAACGCCCGCGATGGCCACGATCTCGCCCGCGTGCAATGTCAAGGAAATGGCGTGCAAACGCTCGCGCAGATGGCCTGAGGTGCTCACATTTTCGAGGATGCAACATGGTGCCCCCAGGCGCTTGGCGGGCTGCCGCAGCGGCGCGGCTGCCACGGCCTGGCCGACCATCCACTGCGCGAGCTGCTCCTGCGTGGTGCCGGCGGCGGGCGCCTCGGCGACCAGCCGGCCATGGCGCAGCACGGCCACGCGCTGCGCCACGCGCAGCACCTCGGCGAGCTTGTGGCTGATGAAAAGAATGGACAGGCCCTGCGCGGCCATTTGCGTGAGCGTCTGCAGCAAGGCTTCGCTCTCTTGTGGCGTGAGCACGGCGGTGGGCTCGTCGAGGATGAGGATGCGCGCGCCACGGTACAGCGCCTTGAGGATTTCCACGCGCTGGCGCTCGCCTACCGAGAGGCTGCCCACGCGCGCATCGGGCTGCACGGGCAGGCCAAAGCGCTGCGCCACCTCGAGCAGCCGCTGCCGCGCCCCGGAGCGGCGCGAAAACGGCTGCCACAGCGGCTCGGTGCCGAGCAGCACGTTGTCGAGCACGCTGAGGTTGTCGGCGAGCGTGAAATGCTGGTGCACCATGCCTATGCCAGCTGCGAGCGCCGCGCGCGGCTGGCCGGGCGGCAGCGGCCGACCGCGCACGAAAATCTCGCCCGCATCGGCGACGTAGTGGCCAAACAGGATGGACATCAGCGTGGATTTGCCCGCGCCGTTCTCGCCGAGCAGGGCCAGCACTTCGCCACGCGCCAACTGCAGGTTGATGCCGTCGTTGGCCAGCAGCGGCCCGAAACGCTTGGTGATGCCGCGCAACTCCAGGACGGTTTCCGTCATGCCGGGCAATTTGTTGCTGTGATCACTTGACCGTGGAGCGCGGCGCGCTGTCGTCGATCTTCACGCTGAACTTGCCGGCGCGGATCTCGGCCTCGCGTGCGCGCACCTTGGCCATAAGCTCGGGCGGGACTTTTTTCTCGAAGGTGCCCAGCGGCGCGAGCGAGGAGCCGCCCCACTTCATCATCGAATAGGGGCCGTAGTCCTCGGCGCTGAATTTGCCCTCTTTGACGCGCTGGATCGCGCGGTCTATGGTCGGCTCCATGTGCCACAGCGCCGAGGCGACCACGGTGTCGGGGTACTGCTCCTGCGTGTTGATGACGTTGCCAATGGCGAGTTTGCCCTTTTCCTTGGCTGCGTCGCTCACGCCGAAGCGCTCGGCATAGAGCACGTCCGCACCCTTGTCGATCATGGCAAAGGTGGCTTCCTTGGCCTTGGGCGGATCGAACCAGCTGTTGATGAAGCTGACCGTGAATTCGACCTTGGGGTTGACTTCGCGCGCACCGGCCATGAAGGCGTTCATCAGGCGGTTCACCTCGGGGATCGGAAAGCCGCCGACCATGCCAATCTTGTTCGTTTTGGTCATGCCGCCGGCGATCATGCCCGTGAGGTAGGAAGGCTCCTGGATGTAGTTGTCGAACACGCTGAAGTTGGGTGCCTGCGGTTTGCCCGAAGAACCCGCCAGGAAGGCGACCTTGGGAAAGTCCTTGGCGACCTTGCGCGCCGCGGCTTCCACGCCGAACACCTCGCCCACGATGAGCTGGCTGCCGCCCGTGGCGTATTCGCGCATCACGCGCTCATAGTCGGCATTGGCCACGCTCTCGCTCGACTTGTATTCGATCTCGCCGCGCGCCTCGGCTGCCTTCAACGCCTTGTGGATGCGGCTGACCCATTGCTGCTCATAGGGCACGGTGTAAATGGCCGCCACCTTGAGCTTGGGCTGCGCTGTCTGTGCCGTCGCCGGTGCTGGGACGAGGCCCAGCGTGGCTGCGGCGCTCAGGGCCAGGCCGAGCAGGCTGGCGCCGAAGCCACGGCGTGTGGGGTGCGCGGGGCTGGCGCAGCGCTTGGTTTTGGCCTCGACTGTGGTGCGGGAGGCGTTGGAGCGATCGGTCATGGTGCTTCCTCATGCAAAAAGGTAGGAACGATGGCAGGATGAAACAACGAAGGGAAAGCAAGATGCGCGCCCGAGTGGTGCGCCTGTTTGCGTTGGCCCTACTTCGTGCCAAAAATCCTGTCCCCCGCGTCGCCCAAGCCGGGCAGGATGTAGCCGTGCTCGTTGAGCTGACGGTCTATGGCGGCGGTGTAGATGGGCACGTCGGGGTGCGCCTTGCGCAGCGTGGCGATGCCTTCGGGCGCGGCGAGCAGGCACAGGAACTTGATCGAGCGCGGCTGCAGCTGCTTGAGCCGCGTGATCGCGGCCACCGCCGAGTGGCCCGTGGCCAGCATGGGATCGACGACGATCACGTCGCGTTCGTGCATGCCGGTGGGCATCTTGAAGTAATACTCCACGGCTTCGAGCGTGTCCGGATCGCGGTACAGGCCGATGTGGCCCACGCGGGCGCTGGGCACCACGCGCAGCAGGCCGTCGAGCATGCCGTTGCCCGCGCGCAGGATGGAGGCAAAGACCAGTTTCTTGCCGTCGATGATGGGGCCCATGGTCTTTTCGAGCGGCGTCTCGACCTCGACGAGCTGTGTGGGCACGTCGCGCGTGATCTCGTAGGCCATGAGCATGGCGAGCTCGCCCAGCAGCGTGCGAAACGACGTGCTGCTCGCTTCCTTGTTGCGCATCAGCGTGAGCTTGTGCTGCACGAGCGGGTGGGTGACGACGTGGACTTGAGGGTCGGTCATGGTGGGAGTGCGGCGAATGAAGGAGGGCTGAATTTTGGATCAAAAATGGCCTTGGAGCCCATACAGCAAGCGCTGGCAGCTATTATTTTGATAATCTAGTGCTCAACCGGCGTCGCCAAAGCGCCGCAGCGGGGCCAAGGGCGGAAAGTCCGCGGCGCTTTTTTGCTTCATCGCACGGATCGCGGTCTGCACGTTGGCGGTGCTCCACACCGCGCCTTGCAGCCAGCCCATCTGGCGCAGGCTGTCTTCGACGGAATGGTCGCGCGCGTAGTTCAGCGCCTGCTTGCTGCCCCAGATGGCCACGGGTGCCTTGCTCGCGATTTCGCGCGCACACTGCAGCGCGCCGGCGACCAGCGCTTCGTGGCTGTCGAACACCTCATTGACCAGGCCGCAGGCCAGCGCGCGCTGGGCGCTCAGGCGCCTGCCGGTGTAGGCAAGCTCCTTGGCCAGGCCCATGGGGATGAGCTTGGGCAGGCGCTGCAGCGTGCCCACGTCGGCCACCATGCCGATGTTGATCTCCTGCACGCAAAAGAAGGCGTCGGCGCTCGCGTAGCGTATGCAGGCCGCGGTGACCATGTCCACCGCGCCGCCTATGCAGCCGCCATGGATCGCGGCGATCACGGGAATGCGCAGGTTTTCGAGCCGCGTGAAGGTGGCCTGCAAGTCGCCGAGCAAGTCGAAGATGGCGGCGCGGCCCTCGGGGCTCGCGTCGTCCATGGCGATCGCGCCGCCGAACACGTCAAGCGCCATGCCCGCGGAAAAATGCTTGCCCGTGCTCGAAATCACCAGCACGCGCGCCGCATTGCCGTGGTGCAGCTCGGTGAGCACGCCGTCGAGCTCGCGCCAGAACACCGGGCCCATGGTGTTCATGGCCTCGGGGCGGTTCAGCACGAGGTGCGCGACATGGGCGTCGATCTGGAAGGAAAAGCAGCTCAGGTTGGTCATACAGGGGCTCCGTGGAAAAAAATGAGGATGAGGAATCAGCAGGCAAGCGGCCTGCCGCGTCAGCGTCGCTTGCCGCCCACGAGCGTGCCCATCACGCCGCGCAGCAGCTCGCGGCCCAGCGTCGAGCCCATGGTGCGCACGGCGGACTTGGCCAGCGTCTGCGCCAGGCCGTCGCGCTGGCCGCCGCGCGGGCCGGTGCTGCCAAACAGCACTTCGCCCAGGCCGCCGAGCACGCCGGACAGGGCGCCCGCGCCGCTGCCGGCCTCGGCTGAACCGGCTTGGGACGTGTCGGGCGCTGCACCGCCGGGAGCTGACGCGCCCGACGCTCCTGACGCTCCGGGCACCCCGGCCGCCGACAGGGCGCGGCCCTGGAGCTTTTCGTAGGCCGATGCGCGATCCACGGTTTTTTCATACACGCCCGCAACCAGCGATTGCGCGCGCAGCGCCGCGCGCTGCTCGGGCGTGATCGGGCCGATCTGGCTGCCCGGCGGCAGCACGAAGGCGCGTTCGGTCACGCCGGGGCGGCCCTGTGCGTCGAGCAGGCTCACGAGCGCCTCGCCCACGGCCAGCTCGGTGATCGCGCGCTCTATGTCCAGCCCCGGATTGGGGCGCATGGTGCTGGCCGCTGCCTGCACGGCCTTCTGGTCGCGCGGGGAGAAGGCGCGCAGCGCGTGTTGCACGCGGTTGCCCAGTTGCGCGAGCACGCTGTCGGGGATGTCGAGCGGGTTTTGCGTGACGAAATACACGCCCACGCCCTTGGAGCGCACCAGGCGCACGACCAGCTCGATGCGTTCGAGCAGCACCTTGGGCGCCTGGTCGAAAAGCAAATGCGCCTCGTCGAAGAAGAACACGAGCTTGGGCTTTTCGGGGTCGCCGATTTCGGGCAGCTGCTCGAACAATTCCGACAGCAGCCACAGCAGAAAGCTCGCGTACAGGCGCGGCGCGTTCATGAGCCTGTCTGCCGCAAGAATGTTGACCACGCCGCGCCCAGCTACGGTTTGCAGCAGGTCGGCAATGTCGAGCATGGGCTCGCCGAAGAACTGGTCGCCGCCCTGCTGCTCGATCGTGAGCAGGCCGCGCTGGATCGCGCCCACGCTCGCGGCGCTGATGTTGCCGTAGCTCGTGGTGAGCGTGCGCGCGTTGTCGGCGGCGTACTGCAGCACGGCGCGCAGGTCTTTGAGGTCGAGCAGCAGCAATCCGTTGTCGTCCGCGAGCTTGAACACCAGGTTCAGCACGCCCATTTGCGTGTCGTTCAAGTCCAGCATGCGCCCGAGCAGCAGCGGCCCCAGGTCGGATATGGTGGCGCGCACGGGGTGGCCCTGCGCGCCGAACACGTCCCACAGCGTCACGGGGCAGGCTTGCGGCGTGGGCTGGGGCAGGCCGCGTTCGGCGAGCGTGGCGGCGAGCTTGCCACCCACGCGGCCCGGCTGGCTGATGCCGCTGAGGTCGCCCTTGACGTCGGTGAGGAACACGGGCACGCCGATGCGCGAAAAATTTTCCGCAAAGGTCTGCAGCGTCACCGTCTTGCCCGTGCCCGTGGCGCCGGTGATGAGGCCGTGGCGGTTGGCCATCTGCGGCAGCAACTCGCAGCGGGCGTGGGCATTGCGCGCGATCAACAGAGGTTCAGTCATGGCGTATGGCGATATAAGAGGTTGAAGGGCAAAAGTAAAATCCGGCGAGATTATTAAAAAACAGGATCAAAAGGACATCCCATGGCAGGACACAGCAAGTGGGCGAACATCCAGCACCGCAAGGGGCGGCAGGATGAAAAACGCGGGCGCATCTGGACGCGCATCATCCGCGAGATCACGGTGGCTGCGCGCGCCGGCGGGGGCGACTTGACAGCCAATCCGCGCCTGCGCCTGGCGGTGGACAAGGCCAAGGCGGCAAACATGCCTTCGGACCGCGTCAAATACAACATCGACAAGGCCACGGGCAACGCCGAGGGCGTGAACTATGAAGAAATCCGCTACGAGGGCTACGGCATCGGCGGCGCGGCCGTGATCGTGGACACCATGACGGACAACCGCGTGCGCACCGTGGCCGAGGTGCGCCACGCCTTCAGCAAATACGGCGGCAACCTGGGCACCGAAGGCTCGGTGGCGTTCCAGTTCAAGCACTGCGGGCAGCTCATCTTCCCGCCCGGCACGAGCGAGGACAAGGTCATGGAAGTGGCGCTCGAAGCCGGTGCCGAGGATGTCATCAGCGACGAGGAGGGCACCATCGAAGTGCTCACCGCGCCCGCCGACTTCGAGGCCGTGAAGGCGGCGCTCGAAGCCGCCGGGCTCATGCCCGAAGTGGCCGAAGTCACCATGCGCCCTGAAAACACCGTGGAGCTCTCGGGCGACGACGCCGCGCGCATGCAAAAGCTGCTGGACGCGCTCGAAGACCTCGACGACGTGCAGGCGGTCTATCACAACGCGGCGCTCTGACCATGGACATTCTCGTCATCGGCGGCGGTGGCCGCGAGCACGCACTGGCCTGGAAGCTGCGCCAGTCGCCCAAGGCCGGCAAGATCTACGTCGCGCCGGGCAACGGCGGCACGGCGCTGGCTGGCCAGTTCGACAACCTGCCCATCATCGACGTGCAGGCGCTGTGCGCCTGGGCGCAGGAGCACAAGATCGGCCTCACCGTGGTCGGCCCCGAGGCGCCGCTCGCGGCGGGCGTGGTCGATGCATTCCGCGCGCACGGCCTGCGCATCTTCGGCCCCACGCGCGCCGCGGCGCAGCTCGAGAGCTCCAAGGCTTTCTCCAAAGCCTTCATGCGCCGCCACGGTATCCCCACGGCGGACTACGACACCTTCACCGAGCCTGCACCTGCGCACGCCTTCATCGACCGGCTCGGCGCGCCCATCGTCGTCAAGGCCGACGGCCTGGCGGCGGGCAAGGGGGTGGTCGTGGCGCAGACGCTCGCCGAGGCGCACGCCGCGGTCGATTACATGCTGATCGACAACAAATACGGCGTGCAGCACAACGCGGACGCCGAGGGCAAGGCGCAGCCGCGCGTGGTGATCGAAGAATTCCTGCCCGGCGAGGAGGCGAGCTTCATCGTGCTGTGCGACGGCAAAAATGTGCTTGCGCTCGCCACCAGCCAAGACCACAAACGCCTGCTCGACGGCGACCAGGGGCCCAACACCGGCGGCATGGGCGCGTATTCGCCGGCGCCGGTCGTCACCGCCGACGTGCACGCGCGCGCGATGCGCGAGATCATCCTGCCCACCGTGCGCGGCATGGCCAAGGACGGCATTCCGTACACGGGCTTTCTCTACGCCGGTTTGATGATAGACGCGCAGGGCCGACCCAAGACGCTCGAATTCAACTGCCGCATGGGCGACCCCGAAACGCAGCCCATCATGATGCGCTTGAAGAGCGACCTGGTCGACGTGCTCGGCGCTGCCATCGACGGCAAGCTCGACCAGATCGAGCTGCAGTGGGATAGGCGCACGGCGCTGGGCGTGGTCATGGCCGCGCACGGCTACCCTGAGCAGCCACGCAAGGGCGACGCAATCACCGGCCTGCCGCCCGATGCCGCGCTGGGCGACGACGCCATGGTGTTCCATGCGGGCACCGAGCTGGTGGACGGCGTGCTGCGCACCAGCGGCGGGCGCGTGCTGTGCGTCACCGCGTTGGGCGACAGCCTGCGCCTGGCACAGCAGCGCGCCTACGAGATCGTGCAGCGCATCCACTTCGACGGCGCGCAGTACCGGCGCGACATCGGCCACCGGGCGCTGAAATGAGCGCGCAGCAAACGTCTGCGCAGGCCGCATCGATCGCCCAGGCCGACCAAGTTCCCCAGGTGCGCGCCTACCTGCTGGGCCTGCAGGCGCGCATCATGGACGCGCTCGACGCTATCGAAGCAGAAGCTGCTGGCGCAGTGCAGACGGGCGTCAAGAGCCTCATAGACCCTTGGAGCAAAGCGCCCGGCGAGCTGCTGCAGGGCGATGGCATCACGCGCATCATCGAAGGCGGGCAGGTGTTCGAGCGCGCGGGCTGCGGGTTTTCGCATGTGCGCGGGCCGCGCCTGCCGCCCTCAGCCACGCAGCACCGCCCCGAGCTTGCGGGCGCGCCGTTCGAGGCCATGGGCGTGTCGCTGGTGTTCCACCCGCGCAACCCTTACGTGCCCACGGTACACATGAACGTGCGCATGATCGCCGCCCGTCCACTCGACCAAGGCCCCGATGCGCCCGCGCACTGCTGGTTCGGCGGCGGCATGGACTTGACGCCGTACTACGGCTTTCTCGAAGACGTGCAGCACTTTCACCGCTGCTGCCGCGACGCCCTGCAGCCCTTCGGCGCCGACAAGTACCCGCGCTTCAAGCAGTGGTGCGACGAATATTTTTACTTGCGCCACCGCGGCGAGCAGCGCGGCGTGGGCGGCATTTTTTTCGACGACTTTGCCGAGCTGGGCTTTGCGCAAAGCCTGGCCATGCTGCAGTCCGTGGGCGACGCGTTCCTCGGCGCCTACCTGCCCATCGTGCAGCGCCGCCGCCACACGCCCTGGGGCGAACGCGAGCGCGCGTTCCAGCTCTACCGGCGCGGGCGCTACGTCGAATTCAACCTCGTGTGGGACCGCGGCACGCACTTTGGTCTGCAGTCGGGCGGGCGCACCGAGTCCATCCTGCTCTCGATGCCGCCGCTCGTGGCCTGGTCGTACCAACGTGAAGACGGCCCCGACACGCCCGAAGCCGCGCTCGTGCGCGACTTTTTGCAGCGGCGCGACTGGCTTGCCGAAACGGACGCGGCTGGCAGTGCAGCGATGCTCAAAAAATGAGAGCTGCTCGCGCTTGCTGCACCTGCGCAAATGGCCTAAAACACCTGAAACCGCCGCGCCGCCGCCGTGGCGCCCGCACGTCGGGCCGGGAGCGTGCCTATGGCTGGCATGCGGCTTGCAGCTTAATATCTCGTCCATTTTCTTTGCCTACACCCTCTGATGAGCACCAACACCCTTTCGGAATCCGCCGCCAAAAAGAACATCGCCAAGCTCCAGCGCGCCATCGTCGATGGCCTGGAGGACGTCAAGGCGCAGGACATACAAGTCTTCAACACGGCGGAACTCTCGCCGCTCTTTGAGCGCGTGATCGTGGCCTCGGGCACCTCGAACCGCCAGACCAAGGCGCTCGCCGCGAGCGTGCGCGACGCGGTGCGTGCGGCGGGCTTCGACAAGCCGCGCGTCGAGGGCGAGGACAACGGCGAGTGGATCATCGTCGATTGCGGCGCTGCCGTGGCGCACATCATGCAGCCCGCGATCCGCCAGTATTACCGGCTCGAAGACCTTTGGGGCGAGACGCCCGTGCGCCTGAAGCTCGGTGCCGCCAAGCCCGTCAAGCCCACCAAGCCCGCAAAGAAAACCGCCAAGCCTGCCAAGGCCGCAGCGCCCGAGGATGAAACTGCGGCAAAGAAGCCCGCCAAGCGCAGCAAGGCAAACGCCGGGCAGGCCGATGCGGCGGCCTCTGCCGTGAAAAAATCTACGGCCAAAGAGCCTGTAGCCAAGAAAGCGTCAGCGCGGACAGCTACTAAAACCGCAGTCAAATCGGCAGCCCAAGCCGCCCCGAAAACGGCTGCAAAGACGGCCGCAAAAACAGCCGTGAAGAGGGCTGCGCAGAAGGCCACCAAAGCGACCGCCAAAACCACGCGCAAAACTTCCGCCAAGACGCCGGTGAAGACCATCGTCGTCGCGCCGCCCGCGCGCAAGAAGGCGGCCGCAAAAACCGCGGCCAAAAAAGCCCCAGCTTCCCGCTGAGCTGACGCGCGCAGGCCATGAAGCTGCTGATCGTGGCCGTGGGTCAGCGTGTGCCCGAGTGGGCGCAGACGGCCTACGAGGACTACGCCAAGCGCTTTCCGCCCGAGCTCAAGGTCGAGCTCAGGACCGTCAAGACCGAGCCGCGCGGCAGCAAAAGCCTGCAAACCCTGCAAGCCGCCGAGCGCGCACGCATCGAGGCCGCACTGCCCCGCGGTGCGCACGTGGTGGTGCTCGATGAGCGCGGCACGCGCCTGACCACACCGGCGCTGGCCGAACGGCTGCGTTGCTGGCAGCAATCGGGTGACGACGTGGCGCTCTTGATCGGCGGGCCCGACGGCCTGGACCCGGCACTGCGCGCCGCCGCGCACGAGAGCCTGCGCCTGTCTGACCTGACGCTGCCGCATGCCCTGGTGCGCGTGCTCTTGATCGAGCAGCTCTACCGCGCCTGGTCCATCAACGCGGGCCATCCGTACCACCGGGCCTGACGTGGCGTCAACCTGCGGAGCGGCCCGGCATGGCAGGGTGTGCCCGTGTCCTGCTGGACTGCTATGAATGTTGTATCTGCTCGCGCAGGCAGCGCAAGCACAAATGGCATATTTCTTTCATAATTTTGTAGCCATGTCTGCCTTCATCTACCTCGCCTCGCAAAGCCCGCGCCGCAGCCAGTTGCTCACCCAGATCGGCGTGCGCCATGAACTGCTGTTGCCCCAAACCGCGGGCGCAGACGGCACCGTCGGGAAGGTGGGCGATGACCTCGTCGAAGACGCCGAAGCGCTCGAAGCCGCGCGCCCCGGCGAGGCGCCCGCCACCTACGTGCAGCGCGTGACGGCGCTCAAGCTCGACGCCGCCGTGGCGCGGCATGCGCGCCGCGGGCTGCCCGCAGCGCCGGTTCTGTGCGCCGACACCACCGTCGCGCTCGGGCGCAGCATCTTCGGCAAGCCCGCCGACGCCGCCGAGGCCGAGCGCATGCTCGCCGCGCTCGCGGGCAGGGTGCACCGCGTGCTCACGGCCGTGGCGCTGCAGGCCGGGCCCCGGCGCCTTGCGGCGCTGTCGGTCTCGCGCGTGCGTTTTGCCGCCATGACGCCGGCGCAGATCGCCGCGTACGTGGCCAGCGGCGAACCGCTGGGCAAGGCCGGGGCCTATGGCATCCAGGGGGCCATCGCCCAATATGTGGAGAACATGAACGGTAGCTACAGCGGCATCATGGGGCTGCCGCTGTATGAGACGGCCCAATTGCTGCGCGCCGTGGGCGTGCTGCGCGATCGCTGATCACTGGTAGTTCGCAAGCCGTTCGGTGTCAGGGATGTGGATGTCGCGCTTGTCGATACGGATCAGCCCGGCGGCCTCCAGTTCGTGCAGCACGCGCGAGAAATACTCGGGCGTGATCGACAGGCGCGGGGATATGACGCTGCTCATGGGCGGGCTGGAAGGAGCAGTGAGGGTATTTGCGGCCTCATGGCTCACCAACCTTGCGCATGGCGGTGTGTTCGCCTCGGCCACACGGCCCTCCATGCACCAAGATGACGCAAAAGGCCGTGCCCCGCCACGATGCAGCGCGGCGGGGCGTGCGTGATTCAGGCTCCCAGTAAGAAAGAAGTGTGCGTGACGCTGTGCGCGGCAACCCTCGGGCGCCGCAGCTATGCCTTGCGCCAGCCGCCGGCGTGCGGGGTTGGCACGTGCTTTGCGTGGTGGCGGGTGGAAGCCGACCTTGGCTCCGCCCCACCCACCCAATTCCTTTACTGGAGTCTGCACCCATGAAGCGTCGTTCCACTCTCCAAGCCCTGGCCCTGGCCTCGGCCCTTGCAAGCGGTTTTGCCACTCCTGCGCTGGCCCAGTCCGGCGGCACCATCAAGGTCGGCGTGCTGCACAGCCTCTCGGGCACCATGGCGATTTCGGAAACCGTGCTCAAGGACACGGTGCTCATGGCCATAGACGACATCAACGCCAAGGGCGGCGTGCTGGGTAAAAAGTTGGAGCCCGTGGTGGTCGATCCGGCGTCCAACTGGCCGCTGTTTGCCGAAAAGGCCAAGCAACTGCTCACGCAGGACAAGGTGGCCGTGGTGTTCGGCTGCTGGACTTCGGTGAGCCGCAAGTCGGTGCTGCCGGTGTTTGAGGAAAACAACGGCTTGCTGTTCTACCCCGTGCAGTACGAGGGCGAGGAGCTCTCCAAAAACGTGTTTTACACCGGCGCCGCACCCAACCAGCAGGCCATTCCGGCGGTGGAGTATTTGATGAGCAAAGAGGGCGGCGGGGCCAAGCGCTTCGTGCTGCTGGGCACGGACTACGTCTATCCACGCACCACGAACAAAATCCTGCGCGCCTTCCTCAAGACCAAGGGCGTGAAGGATGCCGACATCATGGAAACCTACACGCCCTTTGGCCATAGCGACTACCAGACCATCGTGGCCGACATCAAGAAGTTCAGCCAGGGCGGCAAGACGGCGGTGGTCTCGACCATCAACGGTGACTCCAACGTGCCGTTCTACAAAGAGCTGGGCAACGCGGGCCTGAAGGCCAAGGACGTGCCGGTGGTGGCCTTCAGCGTGGGCGAGGAGGAGCTGCGCGGCGTGGACGCCAAGCCGCTGGTGGGGCACCTGGCCGCGTGGAACTACTTCATGAGCCTGAAGAACCCGACCAACGCGGCCTTCATCAAGCAGTGGAGCGAGTACGCCAAGGCCAAGAACATCCCCGGCCACAAGGACAAGCCGCTGACCAACGACCCGATGGAAGCCACCTGGATCGGCATCCACATGTGGAAGCAGGCCGTGGAAAAGGCCAAGAGCACCGACACCGACAAGGTCATCGCCGCGATGGCCGGGCAGACCTTCCAGGCGCCCGATGGCTTCCTCGTGAAGATGGACGAGAAGAACCACCACCTGCACAAGCCGGTGATGGTGGGCGAGATCCGCGCCGACGGCCAGTTCAACGTGGTGTGGAAGACCAAGGGCCCGATCAAGGCCCAGCCCTGGAGCCCCTACATCGAGGGCAACGACAAGAAGAAGGACGAGCCTGACGGCAAGACCAAGGTCGGCAGCTGACGGGGAGCCCGCGCGCGCGCCGCTGGCGCCCTGGCCTGCGGCGCTGGCGTGGCTCGGTGCGGCCCAGTGCCGCGCGCAGATGCTTCTTAAGTCATAGCTGCTTGCGCAGGATACATCTGCGCTAGCGGCCAATTTTGCTCAAAATTTTATGCCCATCCTGCCCCACCTGGCCCGCCCATGGCGTGCCGTCTGTCTGGCCTGCGCCATGCTGCTGAGCCTGCTGGGCGCTGCGCCGGCCTGGGCACTCACGGCTGAGCAGGCGCTGAGAATGGCCACGGGGGACACCGAGGCGCGCATGGCGGCCATCGGTGCGGCGCTGCCCGATGCCGACGAGCGCACCCACGCCTTCATCGATGCGCTGGCCAACGACGCCGTCAAGGCCAACGAGCATGCCGCCTACGTGATGGACGGCGATCAGGCGCACGACCCCGTCACCGGCGCGCCCGTGGCGCTGCCCGCCGATGCCGAGGACGTGATCAACAACAACGCGCTGCGCGCCGCACTCGACGCCGCGCGCGCGGCCCTGCAATTGCGCAGCAGCGACGAGGCCACGCGCGCCGCGGCGGCCGACGCGCTCATGAAAGACCCAGCCGAATCGCGCCTGCCCTTGATCGAGCGCGCCCTGGCGCAAGAGCCGAGCAGCCGCGTGCGCGCACGGCTGGAGCTGGCGCGCGCCACCACTTTGCTCGCGAGCCCGGACGCGGCGCACCGCTTGCAGGCCGCGCAGCTGCTGCAACAGGCGCGCGACCCCGACATCAAGCTGCTGCTCAACGAGCAGCTCGCGCGTGAGGACGACCCCAAGGTCAAGGCCGCCATCGCCGCCGCGATCGCCCACATCGACGCCGGCCTAGCCTGGGGCGAGCGCCTGGGCGTGCTGTTCACCGGGCTCAGCCTGGGCTCCATCCTGCTGCTTGCGGCGCTCGGGCTGGCCATCACCTACGGGCTGATGGGCGTGATCAACATGGCGCATGGCGAGCTCATCATGGTGGGCGCCTACGCTACCTACGTGGTGCAGGCGCTGTTTCAGCGCTATCTGCCGGCGGGCGCCTTTGACTGGTATCTGGTGGCCGCCGTGCCGCTGGCGTTTGGCGCGGCGGCGCTGGTGGGCGC
This sequence comes from uncultured beta proteobacterium, assembly GCA_963708545.1. Lineage (GTDB taxonomy): Bacteria > Pseudomonadota > Gammaproteobacteria > Burkholderiales > Burkholderiaceae_C > Extensimonas. The sequence continues at coordinate 26,714 of CAVPUD010000108.1, forward strand.
GGTGCTCGAGCGCGGCGTGATCCGCTTCTTGTACGGCCGCCCGCTCGAAACCTTGCTCGCCACCTGGGGCATCAGCCTGATATTGATCCAGGCCGTGCGCTCGCTCTTCGGCGCGCAGAACGTGGGCGTGGAAAACCCCGCGTGGATGAGCGGCGGCTGGCAGGCGCTGCCCAATCTCATGCTGCCCTACAACCGGCTGGTCATCATCGCGTTTGCGGCGGCGGTGCTCGCGGGCGTGGCCTTTTTGATCGCGCGCACGCGGCTCGGCTTGTTCGTGCGCGGCGTCACACAAAACCGCGCCATGGCTGCCTGCATGGGCGTGAACACCGCGCGCACCGACACCTACGCCTTCGCGCTCGGCTCAGGCATCGCCGGGCTGGCGGGCTGCGCGCTCAGCCAAGTGGGCAACGTGGGGCCAGACCTGGGGCAGAGCTACATCGTCGATTCGTTCATGGTAGTGGTGCTGGGCGGCGTGGGGCAGCTGGCGGGCACGGTGGTGGCCGCGCTGGGCCTGGGGCTGGCCAACAAGCTGCTCGAAGGCTGGGCCGGCGCGGTGCTGGCCAAGATCGCCGTGCTGGTGTTCATCATCGTCTTCATCCAGAAACGCCCGCAAGGCCTGTTTGCCCTGAAAGGACGCGAGGCATGACGCGCGACGCCAATCCCTTGCAAAGTGCTGCGCCGGCCGCACCCGCTGCACACGCCGCGCATCCAGCGGCCCGTCCGGCCACGCCCTTCACCCTGCCGGCGCGCGCGCCGCTGCTCTCGCGCGCGGGCTGGGCGGCATTTTTCGCGGCGCTGATCCTCGTGTGTGCCGTGGTGCCGGTGCTGAATTTGCTCGTGCCCGCGGACAGCGCGTGGCACCTGTCGGACTACCTGCTCGGGCTTCTGGGCAAGATTATGTGCTACGCCATCTGCGCGCTGGCCATGGACTTGATCTGGGGCTACACGGGCATCCTGAGCCTGGGGCACGGCCTCTTTTTTGCGCTGGGTGGCTACGTGATGGGCATGTACCTGATGCGCCAGATTGGCCGCGACGGCAACTACCGCAGCGAGCTGCCCGACTTCATGGTGTTCCTCGACTGGAAGACGCTGCCCTGGCACTGGGCGCTGTCGGACAGCTTCATCGCCACGCTGGTGCTGGTAGTGGCGGTGCCGGGGCTGCTCGCGCTGGTGTTTGGCTGGTTTGCATTCCGCTCACGCATCAAGGGCGTGTATTTCTCCATCATCACGCAGGCCATGACCTACGCGGCCATGCTGCTTTTTTTCCGCAACGAAACCGGCTTTGGCGGCAACAACGGCTTTACCGACTTCAAGCGCATTCTGGGCCTGCCGCTGGCCACGCCGCAGATGCGCATGGCGCTGTTCGTGCTCACGGGGCTCGCGCTGCTGGGCTTTTACCTGCTGGCGCGCGCGCTGGTGCGCAGCAAGTATGGGCGCGTGCTGCAAGCCCTGCGCGACGCCGAAAGCCGCGTCATGTTCTGCGGCTACGCGCCGCTGCCCTACAAGCTCAGCGTATGGGTGCTCAGCGCCATGATGTGCGGCGTGGCCGGCGCGCTGTATGTGCCGCAGGTGGGCATCATCAACCCCGGCGAGATGAGCCCGGCGAGCTCGATCGAGATCGCCGTCTGGACGGCAGTGGGCGGGCGCGCCACGCTCGTGGGCCCCATCGTGGGCGCGTTTTTGGTCAACGGCGCCAAGAGCTGGCTCACCGTCACCGCGCCCGAAGTCTGGCTGTATTTTCTGGGCCTGCTCTTCATCGCCGTGACCTTGTTCCTGCCGCAGGGCGTGCTGGGAGCCTGTCGGACTTTGGGCGTCGATAGCGAGAATGTGCCCCAGCGAGGCCAGTTTTTGCCGGATTCGCCGCCCCATAGTGGTGCTATGGGGCAAGAAGACGGTAAAAAATGGGCCGCTGCGGCGCATTCGCAGCCGACGATTCCAAAGTCCGACAGGCTCCTAAGCCTGCTGCGCGCGCCGGGCCAGGCCCTGCAGCGCATCGCCTTCTGGAGGGCCAAGCCATGACGCCAGACCTCATGGACGAAGGCGCGGTGCGCCTGCGGGCGCACCAGCGCGCCGACGCGCAGGGCAAGACCGAATCGGGCGGGCGCAGCGCCAGCTACGGGCGGCCCGCGCAGGCCGGCGAAGTGGACGTGACGCACGGGCGCATCCTGTACCTGGAAGACGTGTGCGTGAGCTTCGACGGCTTTCAGGCCATCAAACACCTGAACCTGGACATCGCCCCTGGCGAGCTGCGCTGCATCATCGGCCCCAACGGCGCGGGCAAGACGACGATGATGGACATCATCACCGGCAAGACCCGCCCCGACAGCGGCAGCGTGTTCTTTGGCAGCACCATAGACCTGTTGCGCCACACCGAGCCCGAGATCGCCGCGCTGGGTATAGGCCGCAAGTTCCAAAAGCCCACGGTGTTCGAGGAACTCAGCGTGTTCGAAAACCTGGAGCTCGCGCTCAAGACCGACAAGCGCGTGCCCGCGTCGCTGCGCTTTCGGCTCGACTCGGCGCAGGCCGACCGGCTGGCCGAGGTGCTGCACACCATCCAGCTGGCCGAGCAGTGCACGCGCCAGGCGGGCCTCTTGAGCCACGGGCAAAAGCAGTGGCTCGAAATCGGCATGCTGCTCGCGCAAGAGCCGCGGCTGCTGCTGCTCGACGAGCCCGTGGCCGGCATGACCGACGAAGAAACCGCGCGCACCGCCGAGCTGTTTTTGTCGCTGCGCGGCAAGCATTCGCTGATGGTCGTGGAGCACGACATGCACTTCATCCGCGCCATTGCAGGCGAGGACGGCATCGTCACCGTTCTGGCCGAGGGCAGCGTGCTCGCGCAGGGCACGCTGGACGCCGTGCAGGCCGATGAGCGCGTGATCGAGGTCTATCTGGGGCGCTGAGCGCCGCGCGACGCACCCAGGGCAGGGCGTCAAATGCAATCATTGTGATAGCTGCAAGCGCTTGATATATATGCGCAAAAGCCACTTTTTATCCATAAAACCATGCTCGAAGTCCAGCACCTCCACCAGTATTACGGCGGCTCGCACATCCTGCGCGACGTGAGCCTGAGCGTCGCCCCCGGCCAGGTCACCGTGCTGCTGGGGCGCAACGGCGTGGGCAAGACCACGCTGCTCAAGAGCCTCATGGGCCTGGTGGCTATCAAAACGGGCAGCATCCACTTCGCCGGCCAGCCCATCCACCAGGCCACGCCCTACCAGCGCGTCCGCGCCGGCATAGGCTACGTGCCGCAGGGCCGCGAGATTTTTGCGCGCCTGACGGTGGAGGAAAACCTGCGCATGGGGCTGGCCTACAAAAGCGCCGCCACGCCGATCCCGCCGCAGCTGTTCGAGCTCTTTCCCGTGCTCAAGGACATGCTGCGGCGGCGCGGTGGCGACCTCTCGGGCGGCCAGCAGCAGCAACTGGCCATCGCCCGCGCCCTCGCCCCCGGCCCGCGCCTGCTGATCCTCGACGAGCCGACCGAGGGTATCCAGCCCTCCATCATCAAAGACATCGCCCGCGTCATCCGCACCCTGGCCGCGCACGGTCTTAACGACCAGCCCATGGGCATTTTGATGTGCGAGCAGTATTACGACTTCGCCGAATCGCTGGCCGACCACTACCTCGTGATGGAACGCGGCGAAATCATCGCGCGCGGGGTGGGTGCAGAAATGCAGGCGAGGGGGATTCGGGGGTTGGTGACGATTTGAGGGTGAGGTGTTGGGGGTGGACGTTGAAATCGTCAGGGATGCGATATTTAGGTATATAGGCGGCACTTTTCGGTTCCCCATCCAAGCCAGGAGCCGTCGGCGTTGCGTGCAGTGTGAAATTGGGGTCAGATTCCAATTAAATTCCGGTCGGCTGGCTCTGCCAGAAATTGGAGTCTGACCCCCAATTTCGAGTCTGACCCCCAATTTCCTGGGCGCAACTACGGCCCCTGCCCTGTGCTTCCGCACCTCCGCTCAATAATTGGAATCCGACTCCAATTTCCCCATCCCCCAAGCTCCTCCATGCAATCCATCGCCCACTTCACCATCCCCCAAATCACAGACATCACCGATCCTGCCATCACAGTGCAGCTGCAGCACGCGCTGGACCAGAAAACCAAGCCGCAGGGCTCGCTGGGCCGGCTCGAGGCGCTGGCCTTGCGTTTGGGGCAAATTCAGGGCAGTACGACGCCTGCGCTGCAGCAGCCGCAAATGCTGGTGTGCGCGGGCGACCACGGCTTGGCTGCGCGCGGGGTGTCGGCCTTTCCGGCGGACGTCACCTGGCAGATGGTGCACAACTTTCTCGCCGGCGGCGCCGCTGTGAGCGTGCTCGCGCGCCAGCATGGCCTGGCGCTCACGGTGGTCGATTGCGGCGTGGCGCGCGCGGTCGAGCCGCCCGCGGCGGCTACGCCGGCGGCAGTGCAAGAGCAGCCCACCAGCCCACCGCGCCTGCTGCAGCGCCGGGTGGCCGCGGGCACGCAGGACGCTTCCTGCGGCCCGGCGATGACGCCTGAGCAATGCGCGCAGGCGCTCGCCAACGGGCAGGAGGTGGTGCGCGGCCTGCCTGGCAATGTGCTGCTGCTGGGCGAAATGGGCATAGGCAACACCTCCGTCGCCTCGCTGCTGCTCGCGCGTCTGGGCGGGGTCGATCTGGCCGCGTGCACCGGCGCGGGCACGGGGCTGGATGTGGCGGGCGTGGCGCGCAAACGCGCCGTGCTGCAGCAGGCGCTGCAGGCCAACGCGCAGGCCACGAGTCCGCTGCAGGCGTTGGCGGCGCTCGGTGGCTTCGAGGTCGCCACACTCGTGGGCGCCGTGCTGCAGGCCGCGGTCGAACGCCGCGTGATCGTCGTGGATGGCTTCATCAGCAGCGCCGCCGTGTTCGTGGCCAGCCGTTTGCAGCCCGCCGTGCTGCAGCGCTGCGTGTTCGCGCACCGCTCCGGCGAGCCCGGCCATGCGTTGATGCTCGCGCAGATGCAGGCCGAGCCGCTGCTCGACTGGGGCTTGCGCCTGGGTGAAGGCTCGGGCGCGGCGCTTGCGTGGCCACTGCTCGTCTCGGCCTGCGCCATCCTGCGCGAGATGGCGAGCTTCGAGGCCGCGGGCGTGGCAGGGCGGGTGGACTGTTCACCCGGCAACTAAGGTTTGGCGCACATTCCCTGCTGGCACCGAACCCCTTGGTCGCGCACTTTCCCAAGTTTCGCTACCAGCCCTCCATCGGCCGTGCGAGGGGCTACGTGGGCGATACCGTGCAGACCGTATTGCCCCATTTTTGCGACGCCCGACTTCGAGGCCGCCGTGGTCGGCACGTTCAACCAGGGCGAGGACGCGGACACCACCAGGGCGCTGGCCGATATGCTTGCGGGCGCGCTGTGCGGCGCCCAAGCCTTGCCGCGGCGCTGGCTAGGTCGTTTGGAGCGTAGCGCGCGCATGGCCATCACAGAGCAGACCAGCGCGCTGCTGGCGCTCCGGGTGGTGGGGCTTGTCGCCTGACACTGCTGTCGATTGCTCGCAAAATTTCAGCGTGTTTCAATCCGCTCCCGGCTTTTTGGCCGGGAGAAACGCGTCAAGCGCGGCCTGCGTGGCCATTGCGACGGCGTTTCAATCCACTCCCGGCTTTTTGGCCGGGAGAAACGTGGCAAGGAACGGCAGCAACGAGGCGACGTTCAAGTTTCAATCCACTCCCGGCTTTTTGGCCGGGAGAAACTCGAAGATTCGCTACGAGGTGGATCATGGCAACGGGTTTCAATCCACTCCCGGCTTTTTGGCCGGGAGAAACCTGTATGCCCCACTACGGCAAAGCCGCCGGGACGGAGTTTCAATCCACTCCCGGCTTTTTGGCCGGGAGAAACCCATCGCGCACCAGCTGGTGGCCGTAGTGCGGGCGGTTTCAATCCACTCCCGGCTTTTTGGCCGGGAGAAACCTACTCACCACGCCGTGCAGGCGCATCGTGTGCATGTTTCAATCCACTCCCGGCTTTTTGGCCGGGAGAAACAGTTCCAGACTGCAGCTGCGCTCGACAGCATGGCCGTTTCAATCCACTCCCGGCTTTTTGGCCGGGAGAAACTCAATGCACGCGCAGAGCGTGGCGAGCCAGCAGGAGTTTCAATCCACTCCCGGCTTTTTGGCCGGGAGAAACCTGTCATCTCAGCGGCTCCACGGGCCGGTGGTGTCCAAGTTTCAATCCACTCCCGGCTTTTTGGCCGGGAGAAACAGTAGGCCATAGTTTTGCAACCCGGCCACGCCGAAGTTTCAATCCACTCCCGGCTTTTTGGCCGGGAGAAACCACCCGCAGCTACTGGGAGCCGATTGCCCGCAAAGTTTCAATCCACTCCCGGCTTTTTGGCCGGGAGAAACAAAAAGGCAGGTAGCGCAGCCTATGGCGCTCAAAAGTTTCAATCCACTCCCGGCTTTTTGGCCGGGAGAAACCCTGGCCCTAGTGTGGGCAGGTTGTTCAACCATCGTTTCAATCCACTCCCGGCTTTTTGGCCGGGAGAAACATTTTCATCGCCGTTTTTGGTTTCTTCGTTTGCATCGTTTCAATCCACTCCCGGCTTTTTGGCCAGGAGAAACCGACAAGCGTTTTCGTAGTGTGCAAAGTGAGCTTGGTTTCAATCCACTCCCGGCTTTTTGGCCGGGAGAAACGCGACAAGCCCGCCTAAATGGTCAAATTCTAGGTCGTTTCAATCCACTCCCGGCTTTTTGGCCGGGAGAAACCGCAGCGAACGCGCTTCTTGCGCCGTTGTTTGGCGTTTCAATCCACTCCCGGCTTTTTGGCCGGGAGAAACTGCATGATTACTCCTTACTAAGTAATCAATAAAATTGCTTCACAATATTTTATTAATCAGTTAAAATCGGCGCATGAATAAAAATCTCCCACTCAAGCCGATTTTCACCTCGCGCCGCATAGAGCAACAGTGGAACAGAATGCAGGCCATCAAAATGTCAGGATCGGGATTCACGGTCAAAGAGATTGCTGATTTCTTTAAGGTGTCTACGCGTGCCGTGTATGGCTGGCTGGCGACCTACGTGGAATTCGGACAGAACGGACTTCTGGCGAAAGAGGGTGCAGGCCGCCCGCCCAAGCTCAATGAGGAGCAAATGCGCTGGATTTCTTGTACTGTCAGAGATAACACACCCAATCAGCTGCGATTTGATTTTGGATTGTGGACGTTGCGCCTGATTGGGCAACGGATCGAGCGGCAATTCGGCACGAAGTTGAGCTTGCCGACACTGGGGAAAATCATGGCCCGACTGGGTTTTACTGCCCAGCGTCCCCTGCATCGCGCGTACGAGCAGGATGCTACGCTGGTACAGGCTTGGGTGAACACGGAGCTGCCTGCGCTGCGCAAGCGTGCCAAGGACAAGGGCGCCGTGATCATGTTCGCCGACGAGGCCAGCATGCGCGCTGACTACCATGCAGGAACCACCTGGGCGCCCCAAGGACGTACGCCCATCGTCAGAGCCTGCGGTCAGCGCCCTTCGATCAACATGATGTCGGCAGTTGGAATGGATGGACAGTTCCAGTTCATGCTGGTCGATGGACGCAGCAATGCCGCATCCTTCAACGCGTTCCTTCACCAATTGCTCATCGGTGCAGACAAACCCATCATCTTGGTAGTGGACGGCCATCCGATTCATAAGGCTAAGCTGGTTAAGGAATTCGTTGCATCAACCGATGGGAAATTGGAATTATGCTACTTGCCGCCTTATTCGCCGCAACTCAATCCTGACGAACAGGTATGGAAGAACGTCAAGGAACGCGTCGCCAAGCAATTTCCACGTGACCAATACGATATGCGCAAGATGCTGAGAGAGGCGCTCGAACGGCTGAAGCAGTTACCCGAAATAGTTCGCGGATTTTTTAGGCATCCTGAATGCGGGGTTGTGAACTAATTTTGTTTATTGCTTAGTAGTTGCTCCGTGCATTGTTGTTTCAATCCACTCCCGGCTTTTTGGCCGGGAGAAACAACATCGACAATGCAGTAGCGCACCTTAGACAGCTTGTTTCAATCCACTCCCGGCTTTTTGGCCGGGAGAAACTTTGAGCTCCGCCACAATCTCAGGATGAGCTGCATCGTTTCAATCCACTCCCGGCTTTTTGGCCGGGAGAAACGATTGCGCTCCGCTGCTGGCGCTTGCGCTCAAGTCGTTTCAATCCACTCCCGGCTTTTTGGCCGGGAGAAACCCTCACCATCGGCATGCAGGTTGATACGGGGGCAAAGTTTCAATCCACTCCCGGCTTTTTGGCCGGGAGAAACGCCGATACTCCTCTAAGCTACACATCGATATATGGTTTCAATCCACTCCCGGCTTTTTGGCCGGGAGAAACCCAGCCGCTTCAGGCGGGCACACAATGCGCTGGCCGTTTCAATCCACTCCCGGCTTTTTGGCCGGGAGAAACCTGCGTCGAGGGCAATTGCCGAGCGTCGGAAAAGTTTCAATCCACTCCCGGCTTTTTGGCCGGGAGAAACGTGCAGTCAGGTTTCGATCCTTCACCGAGAGGTGGTTTCAATCCACTCCCGGCTTTTTGGCCGGGAGAAACCTCTCGTGCAGCCCGCGCGCGGCGGCGAAGTTGTCGTTTCAATCCACTCCCGGCTTTTTGGCCGGGAGAAACGTATGCCTTTCGTGTGTGCGGCGCGCGGCTTCAAGCGTTTCAATCCACTCCCGGCTTTTTGGCCGGGAGAAACTGCATTATAGCTAACATGTCGTAGTTGCACTGCTGTTTCAATCCACTCCCGGCTTTTTGGCCGGGAGAAACGAGCCACGGCATACGGTGGCATGGGGAGAGTCATGTTTCAATCCACTCCCGGCTTTTTGGCCGGGAGAAACAGTCAACTTGCTGGCGCAGAGTTTCTGAGAAAGCCGTTTCAATCCACTCCCGGCTTTTTGGCCGGGAGAAACGTTAAGGTTCCTGATCCGCTTGGCGGCGATCCAATGTTTCAATCCACTCCCGGCTTTTTGGCCGGGAGAAACTTCGCCTTTTTCATCCTTCGCGCATCCATACCATTCGTTTCAATCCACTCCCGGCTTTTTGGCCGGGAGAAACCTTCAAGCGACGGTTGCGGCCAACGCGATCTTCTGTTTCAATCCACTCCCGGCTTTTTGGCCGGGAGAAACCATCGGGCGGGTTCAATATCGACTTCACGAAGTCGTTTCAATCCACTCCCGGCTTTTTGGCCGGGAGAAACCCGGGCATCGATCATTGGGGCGCACGGCGTAGAAGTTTCAATCCACTCCCGGCTTTTTGGCCGGGAGAAACTCAAGAACGCGCAAAAAAAATTTGCAACGCGCAAGTTTCAATCCACTCCCGGCTTTTTGGCCGGGAGAAACGATCCGGGGCAGTTCCGTTGGATTCAGCAACAGCCTGTTTCAATCCACTCCCGGCTTTTTGGCCGGGAGAAACTGGACGCTGCAACCAGGCCCTACCGCCGTCAGAACGTTTCAATCCACTCCCGGCTTTTTGGCCGGGAGAAACCCTTAACTTACGACCCGGCGCAGTCTGCCGAGACAGTTTCAATCCACTCCCGGCTTTTTGGCCGGGAGAAACTTTTTCTGCGCGGCCGTAGCGCAGCGTGTCGGCCACGTTTCAATCCACTCCCGGCTTTTTGGCCGGGAGAAACCTGGCCTCGAATTTCCGTGATTCGGCATTGGAAGGTTTCAATCCACTCCCGGCTTTTTGGCCGGGAGAAACCGTTTACTTTGTCTGCCATGGTATGGCGCGAAGGGTTTCAATCCACTCCCGGCTTTTTGGCCGGGAGAAACAGTGTGCCAGTTAATTCGACTCCATTAGTCGAAGTAGTTTCAATCCACTCCCGGCTTTTTGGCCGGGAGAAACGATAACAGCAAAAGGAGCTAAAAATGGCAATAATGTTTCAATCCACTCCCGGCTTTTTG
>CAVPUD010000109.1:0-15640 GCA_963708545.1 uncultured beta proteobacterium
TGATTACATTCGCCATGTTCCTGCGCAAAACCGAGAAAGCACGTCTCGAGCTCTCCCCGGGCGTGCGCACCCTGAGTCTGCGAGAGCGCTCCCTGCTGCTGCTGGCCGAAGGCAAGCGCGCCACCGAGTTGCACGCCTTGCACAATGGCATGGGCGCACAGCTGCTGGACAAGCTCATCGCCGAAGGCTATCTGTTCGTCGAAAAAATCGCCGCGGCCGTCGAAGCCGTCGAAACCCAACTGCAGCCGGCCCCGGTTGTGGCGCAGTCCACCACCAAGCCGGCAAATTCAGCGCAGGCGCTGCGCTCGCTGCCGGCCGCGCGCATGTACCTGTTCGACATGTGCGAGCGCATGTTTGCGCGGCGCGACCCGGCATTGGCGGAGACCTTCCGCGAGGCCCTGCGCAATGCGCGCGACGTCGAAAGCATGCTCCACGTAGGCGCCGCCTTGATCGAAGAAGTGGTGCAGATGGCCGGCCACGAACGCGCGCAAACGATACGCGAACGCCTCAAGGAGCTGCTGCCCGAGGAACACGCCGACCCCTTGGGCGCTTGACGTCAGCCTACTCCGCCGCGCGGCGCAGCGTCTCCATCACCGGGCGGCGCAGCACCTCGCGCAGGCCCCACCAGCCTGCCGCAAGCGCCAGCAACGCCCCTGCCAAGGCGCCCGCCAGCGGCACCCAGACCGGCGCCGTCCAGGCAAAGTCGAACACATAATGCGCGAGCGCCCAGCCCACAGCGAGCGCCGCCACGCTCGCCAGCAGGCCAGCGAGCAGCCCCACTCCGAGCAACTCGGCGCGCTGCACCGCGCCCAGCAGGCGTGCATTTGCCCCCAGAGCGCGCAGGATGGCGAATTCGCGCGCCCGCTCCTCACGCGTGGCCGAGACGGCGGCAAACAGCACCACGAGCCCGGCTGCGAGCGTGAAAATGAACAAAAACTCCACCGCGGCGATCACCTGGTCGAGTACGCGCTGCACCTGGCCTAGCGTCTGACTCAGGTCCACGGCAGTGATGTTCGGAAACTCGCGCACGAGCGCGTTGTCGAAGCCCGGCAGCGCTGGCGCACGAAAGGCGGCCAGATAGGTCGCGGCCACGCCATCGAGCCGATCGAGCGGATAGAGCACGAAAAAATTCGCGCGCATCGAGCTCCAATCGACCTTGCGCACGCTCGTGATACGCGCCTCGTTCTGCACCCCGGCCATGTCGAAGCGCAGCCGGTCACCTAACTGCAGACCCAGCGTCTTGGCGAGTCCCTCCTCCACGCTGATCGCGCCCGCCTCGTGCGCCACCCAGCGGCCCGCCACCAAGACGTTGTGCTCGGGCATGGCGCTGGTATAGGAAATGTTGAACTCGCGCTCCACGAGCTGCTTGGCGCGGTCCTCGGTGAAGCTGTCCGAGCCCAAGGGTCGGCCGTTGACGGCCACGAGCCGGCCACGCACCATGGGGTACCAGTCGTACTGGCGCACGCCCGCAGCGTGCAGCCGCGCGCGAAACGCCTGCGCCTGCTCGGGCAGGATGTTGATCACGAAGCGGTTGGGCGCATCGGGCGGCGTGGCCTGGCGCCAGCTGCTGATGAGGTCGGTGCGCAGCAACACCAGCAGCACCAGGGCCAGCAGGCCCACGGCCAGGCTGCTGATTTGCACCACCGTGTAAGCGGGGCGCGCCGCGAGCTGCCGCACGGCCAAAATCCACCAGCGCGGCGCCGTGGCCGTGCGCACCCACGCGCGCAAAAGCCGCACCACGCCCCAGCCCAGCGCGGCAAACAGCAACACCGCGCCGGCAAAACCGCCCACAGCGATCAGCCCGAGCTTCAGGTCGCGCCCCACGGCCAGCAGCAGCGCGGCAAAGCCCAGCGACCCCACGCCGAGCACACCCAGCGACGCCGGCCTCAAGCCCCCCACGTCGCGCCGCAGCACACGCAGCGGCGGCACCTGCGCCAGTTGCAGCACCGGCGGCAGCCCGAAGGCCAGCAGCAGCGTGAGCCCCATGCCCAGCCCAAACGCCACGGGCCACCAGCCCGGCGCAGGCAGGCCCGATTCCACCAGCCCCGCGAGCAACTGCACGAAACCCAGGTGCACTGCGTAGCCCAGCGCCACGCCCACGCCGCTCGCAAACAGGCCCAGCAGCGCAAACTCCATGCAATAAGCACCCGCGATGCTGCGCTGGCTCTGCCCGAGCACGCGCAGCAGTGCAGCCGTGTCCAGGTGCGCGGCGGCAAAACTGCGCGCCGCAAGCGCCACCGCCACGGCCGAGAGCAAGGCCGCGAGCAGCGCCACGAGGTTGAGGAACTTGTCCGCGCGCTCGAGCGTCTGGCGCATCTCGGGGCGGCCCGTCTCCAGCGTCTCCAGGCGCACCCCGCGCACGCCGGGCCGCTTCACCTCAAGCTCGGCCCAGTGCACGAAGCTGCGCACCGCTGCCGAAGGCCCGGCCACGGCAAAGCGGTACGTGAGGCGGCTCGCAGGCTGCACCAGGCCCGTCGCGGGAAGATCGGCCGCCGCGATCATGGCGCGCGGCGCGAAGTTGATGAAACCGGCCCCGCGGTCGGGCTCGAAGGCGATGGTGTGCGTGATGCGAAAGCGCGCATCGCCCAGCAGCAGCACGTCACCGAGCCGCAAGCCCAGCGCCTCGAGCAGCGCCGCATCCACCCACACCGTGCCGCGCGCCGGAATCTCGCGCGCGGTGCGCTCTGGCCCACCCTCTTGCGCCACCACGCGCAGGCTGCCGCGCAGCGGGTAGCCAGGCTCCACGCTCTTGAGCGCCACCAGTTTGCTTGCCCCGCCCTGCGCCTCCTCGGCACGCGCCATGGTCGCAAAGCTGATGCTGGTGACCGAGCGCAAACCCAGCGCCCGCGCGCGCTCGGCGAACGCGGCAGGCGTGGGGTTGTCGCTGACCACCACGGCGTCGCCGCCGAGCAGCTGCAAGGCATCGCGCTGCAGGCCGCGTTGCAGCCGGTCCGAAAAAAAGCCCACGGCACACAGCGCCGCCACGGCCAGCGTCACGGCCACCACCAGCAGCCGCAACGAGCCCGCGCGCGCATCGCGCCACAAGGTGCGCCATCCCAGACGCAGAAAAGACCAGTCCATGGCGCGCAACCATAGCGCAAAAGCGCTTCGGGACGAGCGCCTACGGACGTTTGGGCTTACAAAAGCAGGCCGCATAATGCCGCGCATGAACCAGCTTTCTTCCTCTGACGCCGGCAGCATCACCCGCGTGGCCGGCATCGAAGTGGGCCACTTCACCGACCCGCGCCGTCCCACGGGCTGCACCGTGGTGCTCGCGCGCGGTGGGGCCGTGGGGGGCGTGGACGTGCGCGGTGCGGCGCCGGGCACGCGCGAGACCGACTTGCTCGACCCCTGCAACCTGGTCGAGCAGGTGCACGCCGTGCTGCTCACGGGCGGCAGCGCCTGGGGGCTGGACGCCGCGGGCGGCGTGATGCGCTGGCTCGAGGAGCAAGGCATAGGCTACGAAGTCGGCGTGGGCCGCGTGCCGCTGGTGCCGGCGGCCGTGCTGTTCGACCTGCCCGTAGGCGACATGCGCATCCGCCCCGACGCCGCCGCGGGCTACGCCGCCTGCGCCGCAGCCAGCACGCGAGACCCGGCCGAGGGCAACGTGGGCGCGGGCGCGGGTGCCACCGTGGGCAAGCTGTTCGGCCTTGCGCGCGCGATGAAGGGCGGCGTGGGCACGGCCTCGGTCACGGTCGATGGCGTGACGGTGGGCGCGCTGATCGCGTGCAACGCGCTCGGCGACGTGCTCGACCCCGACAGCGCGCAGATCCTGGCCGGCGCGCGCACGCCCGACGGCCAGACTCTGCAGGACACGCGCCGCAGCCTGCTGCAAGGCGCGCTGCACCAGCCACCGCTGGCCGGCAGCAACACCACCATAGGCGTCGTTGCCACGGATGCCCCCATCACCAAGGCGCAGGCCCGGCGTCTCGCCCTGACTGCGCACGATGGCCTCGCGCGCTGCATCTACCCCGTGCACACGCCGTTCGACGGCGACACCCTGTTTGCGCTGGGCACGGGCCTGGCTGGCAAAAGCCTGGACATGCTGACCTTGTGCACCCTCGCCTCCGAAGCCACGGCCCGCGCCACCGTGCGCGCCGTGCTCGCGGCGCAGGCGTTGACCATTGCGGACTTGCACCTGCCCAGCGCGCGCGACTTGACGCGGCCTGACTGAAGGAATGAGGGGCAGATTCCAACTCCCCCTCATTCGTTTCCCTGCAACCTCCCAAACACGCTGCGCAAAGGCTGCCGACAGGCTTGCCCCCGGCTATTGATCTGGCCCGATGAAATCTCAAATTCCGTTCGGGCTGAACCTGTCGAAGCCCTTCGACAGGTTCAGGGCGAACGGTTCAAACTTCACAGGGCCGGGTCAATAGGCGCCTGTCGGACTTTGGAGACGTCGGCTGCGAATGCGCCGCGCCCGCCTCGTCGCCCTTGAGCAGCGCCTGCCCCACGGGCCCGGCCTGCGCGCCCGAGAGCGCGATCAGCCCCGCGTTCAGCTCCTGCAACCAGCCCCAGGTGCACACGCCCTGCGCCTTGAGCACGTTGCGCGTCCAGGCGCGCGTGAGCAGCTCGCACAGGTTGAGGTACCCCTCGCGGTTTTGCACCAGCAACAACATGCGGCTGGGCGCCGCGCCGGCTTCGCCTTGGACGAAAACCTCGGCGCCCAAAATCGGCTTCACGCCCTTGCCGCGCAGCGCCTTGTAAAACTTGACGGCGCCAAAAAGGTTGTTCAGGTCCGTGACCGCCAGCGCCGGCTGCCCATCCGCAGCCGCCGCCTGGGCCAGATCGTCGATACGCAAGGTGCCGTCAACGACGGAAAATTCGGTGTGCACAAAATTGGGGTCAGATTCCAATTTTCCGCGCCCCAACCGGACGGTCGATCGTCGGAATCCGGCCCCAATTACCCCACAGCCGCAGGAATCGGCGCGAGCGGCGGCGTCACGTCGCCGCACTGGGCACGGTGGCGCAGGGCGAGGTCCATGAGCACGAGCGCGAGCAGGGCTTCGGCGATCGGGGCGGCACGTATGCCTACGCAGGGGTCGTGACGGCCTTTGGTGATGACCTCGGTGCTGTGGCCGTGGATGTCCATGGACTCGCGCGGCGTGAGGATGGAGCTCGTGGGCTTGATGGCCAGGCTGACTTCGATGTCCTGCCCCGTGCTGATGCCGCCGAGTACGCCGCCCGCATTGTTGCCGCGAAAGCCCTGCGGCGTGAGTGCGTCGCCGTGCGTGCTGCCGCGCTGCGCCACGCTGGCAAAGCCCGCGCCGATTTCCACGCCCTTGACGGCGTTCAGGCCCATCATGGCGTGGGCGATGTCGGCGTCGAGCTTGTCGTAGATCGGCGCGCCCAGGCCCACGGGGACGCCGGTGGCCTGCACGCGGATGCGCGCGCCGCACGAGTCGCCGGCCTTGCGCAGCGCATCCATATATTCTTCATAGCGCGCAACGTCGGCCACGGGCGCGAAAAACGGGTTTTGTGGTACGTATTCCCAGCCCTCGAACGGGATCGGCAGTTCGCCCAATTGCGTCATGCAGGCGCGAATTCGGGTGCCGTGGCGCAACGCGAGCCATTTCCTGGCCACGGCGCCGGCGGCCACGGTGGGCGCGGTGAGGCGCGCCGACGAGCGCCCGCCGCCGCGCGGATCGCGGATGCCGTACTTTTGCCAGTAGCTGTAGTCGGCGTGGCCGGGGCGAAAGCTCTGCGCAATCTCGTGGTAGTCCTTGCTGCGCTGGTCGGTGTTGCGGATCAGGAGCGCGATCGGCGTGCCCGTGGTCTGGCCCTCATACACGCCCGAGAGGATTTCGACGCGGTCAGGCTCGTTGCGCTGCGTGACATGGCGGCTCGTGCCGGGGCGGCGCCGGTCCAGGTCGGCCTGGATGTCGGCCTCGGTGAGCGGCATGCCGGGCGGGCAGCCGTCGATCACGCAGCCTATGGCCGGGCCGTGGGATTCGCCAAAGTTGGTGACGCAAAAAAGGGTGCCTAAGGTGTTGCCGCTCATGGGCTGCGATTATCCGCGAGCCCGGCGGCCCTGCGCCGCGCGCCGGGCACTATCGCAAAAAGAGCTGCTCACGCAGGCTGCATGCGCGCTAGAGGCCAATTTGGCATGTAAAAATGCTCAAGCCGCGGGACGCGAATCGTCCTCGGGCCAGTCGCGGATGTAAGCCTTGAGCATCTTGTTTTCGAAGTTCTGGCTGTCCACCACGGCCTTGGCGACGTCGTAAAAGCTGATCACGCCCATGAGCATGCCGCGCTCCATCACGGGCATGTAGCGCGCGTGGCGGTCGAGCATCATGCGGCGCACTTCGTCCATGTCGGTTTCGAGCGTGCAGGTCAGCGGATGGTCGTCCATGGCCGTGCGCACGCGCATCTGGCCCAGGCTGCCGGCGTTGTTCGCGAGCGTCTGGATGACTTCGCGAAAGGTGAGCATGCCCACGAGGTCGCCGTGCTCCATCACCACGAGCGAGCCAATGTCTTTCTCGGCCATCACGGCCACGGCCTGGGCCAGCGGTTCGTCGGGGTGGATGGTGTAGAGCGCATTGCCTTTGAGGCGCAGGATGTCGCTGACTTTCATGGTGTGTGTTCTCCGCAAGGCGCGGCTGCCGCCGTGCTGCGGCCCGTGCCGCTGCGAATGTTAGCCCACAAATCGACCACAATCGCAGCCACACCTTCCCACCACCACCTTCCTGCGGAGACTTGCATGCCCGGATATTCCGACCCCGGCTTCGACACGCTGGCGCTGCACGCGGGGGCCGCGCCCGATGCAGCCACCGGCGCGCGCGCCGTGCCCATCCACCTGACCACCTCGTTCGTCTTCGAGTCCAGCGACCAGGCCGCTTCGCTCTTCAATCTGGAGCGCGCCGGCCACGTTTATAGCCGCATCAGCAACCCCACAAACGCCGTGCTCGAAGAGCGCGTGGCGGCGCTCGAAGGCGGCGTGGGCGCGATCAGCGTGGCCAGCGGCCAGGCCGCGCTGCACCTCGCCGTGGCCACGCTGATGGGCGCGGGCAGCCACATCGTCGCGAGCACGGCGCTCTATGGTGGCTCGCAAAACCTGCTGCACTACACGCTGCGGCGCTTCGGCATCGACACCAGCTTCGTGCAGCCCGGCGACATCGACGGCTGGCGCGCCGCCGTGCGCCCGAACACCAAGCTGTTTTTCGGCGAGACGGTGGGCAACCCCGGCCTGGACGTGCTCGACATCCCCACGGTGAGCGCGATCGCGCACGCGGCGGGCGTGCCGCTGCTGGTCGATTCGACACTCACCACGCCCTGGCTCATGCAGCCGCTCGCACTCGGCGCCGATCTGGTCTATCACTCGGCCACCAAATTCCTCTCGGGCCACGGCACGGTGGTGGGTGGCATCGTGGTCGATGGCGGCAGCTTCGACTGGGATGGGCCCCACGCGGCGGGCAAGTTTGCCGAGCTCACGCAGCCCTACGACGGCTTTCACGGCATGGTGTTCAGCGAAGAGAGCACCGTGGGCGCCTTTTTGCTGCGCGCGCGCCGCGAGGGCCTGCGCGACTTCGGCGCCTGCATGAGCCCGCACACCGCGTGGCTCATCCTGCAAGGCATAGAAACGCTGCCGCTGCGCATGGAGCGCCACATGCGCAACACCGAAAAAGTGGTCGAATTCCTCGCTGCGCACCCCTTCGTCGCGCGCGTGGGGCACCCGCTGCTGCCCAGCCACCCGAGCCACGCGCTCGCGCAAAAATTGCTGCCGCGCGGCGCGGGCGCGGTGTTCAGCTTCGACCTCAAGGGCAGCCGTGCGCAGGGCAAGAAATTCATCGAAACGCTCAAGCTCTTCAGCCACCTGGCCAACGTGGGCGACTGCCGCAGTCTGGTGATCCACCCCGCGAGCACCACCCACTTTCGCATGAGCGACGCGGCGCTCGCGCAGGCCGGCATCGCGCAGGGAACGATCCGCCTGTCGATCGGCCTCGAAGACCCCGCCGACCTCATCGACGACCTGCAGCGCGCCCTGAAGGCCGCTGAAAAAGCCGGAGCCTGAGCATGTACCTGCAAGTCCAAGGCCACAAGACCTATTGCTACACGGGGGGCAAAGCCTTCAACCCCGCGCAGCCCACGGCCGTGCTGATCCACGGCGTGCTCAACGACCACAGCGTCTGGCCGCTGCAAAGCCGCTACCTCGCGCACCACGGCTGGAACGTGCTCGCCGTCGATCTGCCCGGCCACTGCCGCAGCGCGGGCGAGGCGCCCGCGAGCGTGGAGCAGGCGGCGCAGTTTATCGTCGCGCTGCTCGACGCCGTGGGCGCGCCGCGCGCCGCGCTCGTGGGCCACAGCTGGGGCTCGCTGATCGCGCTCGAAGCCGCAGCGCGCCTGCAAGAACGCGCCAGCCACCTGGTGCTCGTGGGCACGGCCTACCCCATGAAGGTGTCGAGCGCGCTCATCGAAGCCTCGCTGCACGAGCCTGAAAAAGCCCTGCGCATGGTCAACGTGTTCTCGCGCAGCACGCTCGCGCCGCCGCCCTCGGTGCTCGGCCCCGGCACCTGGATCTTCGGCGCCGGCATGGCGCTCGGGCGGCGCGTGCTGCAAAGCAACCCGCAGGTCAACGTGTTCCACCGCGGCTTCGTCGCCTGCGACAGCTACACCGGCGGCGAACAGGCCATGGCGCAGGTGCGCTGCCCGGTGCTGTTCCTGCTCGGCGCGCTCGACCAGATGACCTCGCCCAAAGCCGCGCAGAGCCTGATCTCCGCCGCACGCCAGACCGGCCAGCCCGTGCAAGTGGTGCACCTGCCCGTAGGCCACCACCAAATGACCGAAGCCCCCGACCAGACGCTGGACGCGCTGCGTGGGTTTTTGGGGTGTTGAGGTTTTTGAATGGAATTGGCCTCTAGCGCTTATGTAGCAAGCACTAGGCGCTACAGTTTTTAATTTTTGGCAGGTTCCAATGGATGCAACGGATCAGTCCTCGAACAGTTCGGAGTGCGTACCCGCACGAACAAAAATGATCGCGTTGCCCTCCAGTCGGTAGATCAGCAGAAAGTCGCCACCGATGTGACATTCGCGGTGGTCGGCCCAATCACCCTTGAGCGGATGATCCAGCCATTCTGGACCCAGCGGCGCATCGTTGCCAATGAGCAGCAGCATCGCCTCCCTCAAACGCTTCAAGTCGTATCGACCTGAGCGCGAGAGGCGTTCCCAGTCTTTGAGGAAAGTTTTGGTGTAGTCGCACGCCCTGGGCGGCACCGCCCGCTTACTGCTGGCGGGCTTTTTGGCTTGCGCCGAAACTGGCGTTTTCGAGGTCATCGATCAAGGCCTCGGCAGAATCAAACCGGGCGGTGCGCGCCTTGGCCAGGGCGCGGGCTTCTTCCATCGCTGCGCGGGTCTGTGCGTTGGGAACCTTCAACTCCAGCGGGAACGCCTGGTCATTGACCACGCGCTTGAGCAGGATGCGAACAGCGTCTGACACCGACAGCCCCATGGCCGCCAGCGCCTCGCTGGCTTGCGTCTTCACTTCATCGTCCACTCGGACGTGCAGCATCGTGGAACGGGCCATGGTCAAATCCTCCATTTTCGCGATTTTGTATCTCTTTTGCGATACGATCAAGCAAAAGAAATTGGAGTCAGAAATTGGGGTCAGATTCCAATTATTGCTGGCTGCAGCCATAAACACCCAAACGCCCAAGCAAGACCCCGTCAGCCGCTGGGCGCCCAGCCTGGCCGAACGCCGGGGCTATTGGCGCGCGGTGGTGGCCATCGCTGCCAAGAACGCACGCATGCGCTGGGCCGCACTGCTGCGTGGAGAGGTGACGCCCAACGTAGAAGTGAGCGGCCTGCGCGGCTTTTTGCGCAGGTCCGCTCGACTGCCGGGTTGGGGGGCGGGGCTGGCAATGACTTACACATGAGTTACCACACCGAATACCAACCAACAGACAGTAGCGATAAACAGCCCGATATAGCTGTATGCATTGGCGCTCCATATTGCGTGCCGTGCTCGCTCAGGCGCTTCGGGGCATAGGTTGCGACTGACATACCAGGCTTCGGTCCAGAACGAGGCGAAGAAGAATGGAACGAGCAGTACGATCATGGCGAGCGGAACTATCCAATGACCACCTTCACGGAACGGGCCAAGCCAGGGCGCGGAAAGAATGATGCGGCCCACCTCGCCAACGCCATGCGGTGGATAAGACTTCGAGTCGGTGGCGTTCATTACCAAGAACGCGAGAAAGAACTCAACTGCGACGGATGCGACCCAAGCGAGAGGAATGCCGACAAGCGTTGAGAAGATGTTGCCTTTCACCATTTGGGTAATTGCGACACGCCACGAAACATTCAATGCGCGGCGAACGACCCAACTCTCGACGGCAACGACTGGAATGAACGCGGGCACCGACATGGGCCAAACAATCGCAAGCATGGGCAGCCCAACGTTTGCAAGGGCAACCGTAGGAAACGCCAGCAGAACGAAGAGTAAGAGCCGCGGCATTAAGTCCCCCAACGTAGAGCTCAGGGGCGCTGCGCGGCTTTATCGCGCAGCGTCCAGCGACCAAAGGGAGCGAGGTTGAGCGCCATGTTAGGCCGTTGGATAACTTGAAGCATTCTCGCTCTCTCTTGATAATCGATAGAACGCATAAAGCGTGGCTGGTGCTAGAAAGAAGAGGATGCCAAACTGCACAAAAAGCAACTGAGTTCCTGCGAGAACACCCAAGGAGAGCGCGATTAGGTATCTGCGTCTATTTTGCGGCAACCTCCCTTTGATTTCTAACAACAAGAACTTCCATAGGTAGATCAATGAAACCAAACCAATTGGCGCAGAAATAAGCATAAGCACCATATCTCGACGCGCCGCATTTAAAAATTCATTGAAACCATAATTTCCTATGATGACATCCGCCACTCCTGCCAACCAGAACGGTGCCCCGAACAGTACTAACGGCACCAAGAAAACGGTTACTGGCAATACTGTAAAAATCAGCAGACCAACGGGGAGTGCGCGTGACCGATGCATGATGAGCCTAACGTTCAAAGTGATGGGCGCGAGCCGCTCTGCGGCGAAGCGTCCCTCTCGACTGCAGTGTTAGCCGAAACCTTGTCCGCAGCTTGCCTGATTGAGTCTCGAATAGTTTCGAGTGCCCTTTTAACAAGTAGGGCCTTTACAGAAATATAAAGTGCCTGAAAAGCAAAGCCTATAAAAAGCAAGGCAACAAGAAAAGCAACAAGATTAGCGACATCAGGGGTGGCGATGACTGCGCGAGCCCAAAAGGGAAAAACTACTGCCCAAAACGTGCTTAGCAGAAACATACCAAAATACCCCAAGAAACTATCGCAAACGATAGATCCATCCTGACAATCAACCCAACCCCAAAGCCCGTTGTCTTCACGAAAACCGCTTGGCGTTTCAAGAAGCGCAACGACTGTCATGCCCTGATCGATCCGCGGCCTTCCTGGTGCTTTTACCGAGAAATAACGTTTCCCTGCCGCTTCAAATCCGAAGCTGGTGTATGTCATAAGCCCTGCTCCGCTTAAGGCTGCGGGAAACAAGCGATCAAAAGTGACTTTCTGAAAAATCATGATGCCTAACGGACAAAGTAAGCGGCTGGCCGTAGGCCAGTCGTCCGCTTGACTGCCGGGTTAGCCTGCATGCTGAGCGCCCAGACGCTTGCTGCGCGCAACAACTGCGGCGGTGATGAGCACGCCTGCAAGCAACCAACAAAATAAAGGTTGGCCCCAAACTCCAAACCAGGAGTACAAAAGCGAGCTGAAATGCGCGCCCCTACCAGCGAAAGGCGGATGCTGAGGGTGAACAATCAGGAAAACGCCGAATATCGCTGTAACCGCTGCAAGGATGGAGCAAACACGCTCAGCGTTTTTGGCACCCGGAACAAACCCACGTTCCATCGATGCCCGCGAGAGCGGCTTCACTGAAGTGCGTCGATGACGAAAGCCTTCCCAGATGATGAAAGCTGCAAGCGGACCGAGCGTCAAAAAAAGGAATGAAGCCTCGAGCATTTGTTGGTGGCTAACGCTAGCTACTAAGCAATAAACAAAATTAGTTCACAAACCCGCATTCAGGATGCCTAAAGAATCCGCGAACTATTTCGGGCAACTGCTTCAGCCGTTCGAGCGCCCCTTTCAGCATCTTGCGCATATCGTATTGGTCACGTGGAAATTGCTTGGCGACGCGTTCCTTGACGTTTTTCCATACCTGTTCGTCAGGGTTAAGTTGCGGCGAATAAGGCGGCAAATAGCATACTAAGCAATAAACAAAATTAGTTCACAAACCCGCATTCAGGATGCCTAAAGAATCCGCGAACTATTTCGGGCAACTGCTTCAGCCGTTCAAGCGCCTCTCTCAGCATCTTGCGCATATCGTATTGGTCACGTGGAAATTGCTTGGCGACGCGTTCCTTGACGTTTTTCCATACCTGTTCGTCAGGGTTAAGTTGCGGCGAATAAGGCGGCAAATAGCATAACTCCAATTTCCCATCGGTTGATGCAACGAATTCCTTAACCAGCTTAGCCTTATGAATCGGATGGCCGTCCACTACCAAGATGATGGGTTTGTCTGCACCGATGAGCAATTGGTGAAGGAACGCGTTGAAGGTTGCGGCATTGCTGCGTCCATCGACCAGCATGAACTGGAACTGTCCATCCATTCCAACTGCCGACATCATGTTGATCGAAGGGCGCTGACCGCAGGCTCTGACGATGGGCGTACGTCCTTGGGGCGCCCAGGTGGTTCCTGCATGGTAGTCAGCGCGCATGCTGGCCTCGTCGGCGAACATGATCACGGCGCCCTTGTCCTTGGCACGCTTGCGCAGCGCTGGCAGCTCCGTGTTCACCCAAGCCTGTACCAGCGTAGCATCCTGCTCGTACGCGCGATGCAGGGGACGCTGGGCAGTAAAACCCAGTCGGGCCATGATTTTCCCCAGTGTCGGCAAGCTCAACTTCGTGCCGAATTGCCGCTCGATCAGTTGCCCAATCAGGCGCAACGTCCACAATCCAAAATCAAATCGCAGCTGATTGGGCGTGTTATCTCTGACAGTACAAGAAATCCAGCGCATTTGCTCCTCATTGAGCTTGGGCGGGCGGCCTGCACCCTCTTTCGCCAGAAGTCCGTTCTGTCCGAATTCCACGTAGGTCGCCAGCCAGCCATACACGGCACGCGTAGACACCTTAAAGAAATCAGCAATCTCTTTGACCGTGAATCCAGATCCTGACATTTTGATGGCCTGCATTCTGTTCCACTGTTGCTCCATGCGGCGCGAGGTAAAAACCGGCTTGAGTGGGAGATTTTTATTCATGCGCCGATTTTAACTGATTAATAAAATATCATGAAGCAATTTTATTAATTACTTAGTAACTCCAATTTCCCATCGGTTGATGCAACGAATTCCTTAACCAGCTTAGCCTTATGAATCGGATGGCCGTCCACTACCAAGATGATGGGTTTGTCTGCACCGATGAGCAATTGGTGAAGGAACGCGTTGAAGGTTGCGGCATTGCTGCGTCCATCGACCAGCATGAACTGGAACTGTCCATCCATTCCAACTGCCGACATCATGTTGATCGAAGGGCGCTGACCGCAGGCTCTGACGATGGGCGTACGTCCTTGGGGCGCCCAGGTGGTTCCTGCATGGTAGTCAGCGCGCATGCTGGCCTCGTCGGCGAACATGATCACGACGCCCTTGTCCTTGGCACGCTTGCGCAGCGCTGGCAGCTCCGTGTTCACCCAAGCCTGTACCAGCGTAGCATCCTGCTCGTACGCGCGATGCAGGGGACGCTGGGCAGTAAAACCCAGTCGGGCCATGATTTTCCCCAGTGTCGGCAAGCTCAACTTCGTGCCGAATTGCCGCTCGATCAGTTGCCCAATCAGGCGCAACGTCCACAATCCAAAATCAAATCGCAGCTGATTGGGCGTGTTATCTCTGACAGTACAAGAAATCCAGCGCATTTGCTCCTCATTGAGCTTGGGCGGGCGGCCTGCACCCTCTTTCGCCAGAAGTCCGTTCTGTCCGAATTCCACGTAGGTCGCCAGCCAGCCATACACGGCACGCGTAGACACCTTAAAGAAATCAGCAATCTCTTTGACCGTGAATCCAGATCCTGACATTTTGATGGCCTGCATTCTGTTCCACTGTTGCTCCATGCGGCGCGAGGTAAAAACCGGCTTGAGTGGGAGATTTTTATTCATGCGCCGATTTTAACTGATTAATAAAATATCATGAAGCAATTTTATTAATTACTTAGTAACCGGCGCGCCGCTTGTCGGCGCGTCCGGGTTGAGCGGCGTGTTAGGCCGTTTGCGGTTGGAAAGATGGCTGAGCAACAAACCTGAAAGGCCACCGAAAAGGAGAACCGCAATACCGCTCGGAGACAAAACGATGATCGCCCCGAAGACTGCCACGAACGAACTTGCCGAGCTTGGCGCGAAGAGAATGGCAACAAGTGACGAAGTGGCAAGAGCCGTAAGGATTGTGATGGCAATACCGGAAAGCATTGCAACGACTTTGGAACGCCCCACTAGAAGACGCTGACCCACTGCAGCCAATAACGCAGCAATACCGCTAGCGGGAAGGCCCAAGAATAAACCCATTGCAGGAGCATATTCTGGTCCGGTACCACGGAAAACCCACAGAGAACCTAGCACGGCTGCTAGACCGAAAACCAGCGCGCAAGAGATCCGCCTGACGGGAGAGTGTTCGTAAACCTTGCGTTCCGCCTCAGTGGCCCTGACGGTAAAGAAGACAATACCAAAGGGGAGAGCGACAGCAAGCAACAGAACGACGAGACCGAGCATGGTATGTGGCCTAACGTAGAGCTAACCGGCGCTGCGCGGCTTTATCGCGCAGCGTCCAGCGACCGAAGGGAGCGAGGTTGAGCGCCATGTTATGTTTTCCAGAAAAAGTCACCGTCAATAGGCATGCTCATTAGCATTGATTCAATTTCGTGAACCAAGTGGGTGGCTTGACCAGTTAGCGTTACCACGTCTTCTTTCTTTAGATCAACCTCGTTACCATCTTTGTCGTATCCGGCTCGATGTACACAATGGTGACGAACTTGAACTGCTTGAAAAAGCCATTTGACGTCACCAAAATCGATATCCAATACAGACTGATAAAGAGGTTTGACCTTTGCTATGTCATGAAAAATTAGCCCCTTGAGATATTCACTTAGGTCGCCCTTCAGTTCTTCTCTCTTCGTGAATATCTCTTGCACTGTAAATTTTCGCTTAGCGAATTCAGGGTCGTTTTCGACAAGCCGCCTCATGTGGTTTTCAGAGGAAAGCGCGTAATGGATAAAAGTTGAAGAGAGATATGCTTCAAGTGTGGCAACTACGTGCCCGAAGAGCATGACTATCAGATTTTTCTCGTACCGTGGTTTTACTGACTGATTGAGGATTTCGAGAGTCGCTTCGATATTTTCATCAAAAATTTCAAGACGACTTTTTCCTTCTACGCCCCAGTCATCTTCGTATTTATCGTAATCGCGGAATTGATGTTCTCGATCGAACTCCTCAGATAGTTCGTCCCACCCCTCGGTGTCCTCATCTGCCTCTGGGTCATTTAGCCTTTCGCGTATCCACTCAGCCCTTTCTTCCCAGGCTTCGTCCTCCATGCGCTCCATCCATCTTTGTTTTGCTAAGCCCACAGAAACCTCCGAGAAACATAATGTT